>JAGAEZ010000018.1 GCA_017612875.1 Bacteroidaceae bacterium
AGTTCCTTTTTTCTCCTCTCGGCTTGTATCTTTAAGCTTTGCTTGAAGATAAACTTCGCCTCGGGATAAAAAATGAACGAGTTCCTTTTTTCTCCTCTCGGCTTGTATTATCTTTGCTAGATTTTGGGATATTGTTTATGAGGGGGAGAATCATACATACCTTAATGACATCGGCCGCAGCTTTGTTGCTGGTCTCATGCTCTGTCTATAAGCATGTCCCTGAGGGGAGGTACCTGCTTGACAAGGTGGAGGTCGTGTCGTCCGAGGGCAAGAGCGAGACTGTCTCCAAGTACAGGAACTACTCCTATCAGACACCTAATTCAAAATGGCTCGGCATCGTAAGGTTCCCCCTGAGGATATACTCCATGTCAAGCGTCAGACATCCTGACAGATGGATAAGCAGGACACTGCGCAGGTTGGGAGAGGAGCCGGTACTGCTGGATGAAGTCCTGTCCGATGTTTCTGTCCAGGACATGAAGCGTTCCCTTATGAACTCAGGGTACCTGAAGGCGCAGGTCAATGCTGAGACTGAATACTCGAAAAAGCCCAAGGCGACGGTCCGGTACGAAATCAACCCCGGCAGCATGTATGTCGTGGATAATATCCGCTACACAATCCAGGACACGATAATAGGCCTGATAATCAATGACAACAAAAAGAACTCCCTCCTGCATGAAGGGATGAACCTTGAATCAGGGGTGCTTGACGCTGAGCGTGTCAGGATTACGGAACTTCTGCAGAAACAGGGTTACTGGGCTTTCAACAAGGATTTCATTTCATTTGTGGCTGACACCATAGCAGGCAGTGAGAAGGCTGGACTGAACATGATAGTGGCGGCGGACAGGACTGACCAGACCGGCTCTTCCCGGCAGCACACCCAGTACTATGTGTCCGACATCGATTATGTTCTCATGGACAATCCGAATTTCTCGGCTGTCAGCTTTGACGGGATGAATGACATTGAATATGACGGATTCCGCCTGCACTATCCGTCAGGCGATGACAGACCTATACTGCGGCCGTCCGTCATAGGCCGTCACTCTTTCCTGCGTGACGGGCTTCTGTACAACACTGATTCCGTCTCGAAAACATACTCGTCGCTCTCCCGGCTCGGCATACTGAGCTATACGAATATCAGGTTCGATACTGTTCCGGGTGCCGGGGACAGGCTCAAAGCCAATGTCTATCTGGTAAGTCAGCCCAAGCACTCGTTCAGCTTTGAGGTGGAGGGCACGAATACGGCTGGTGACTTGGGTGCGGCGGCATCGCTCTCCTTCACGAACAGGAATCTCTTCAGGGGCTCGGAACAGCTTACCCTCAAGCTTCGCGGCGCATACGAATCCATCACCAATCTTCCCGGTTATTCAGGTGACACATATACAGAGTATGGTGTGGAGTCGAATCTGGACTTCCCCGAACTGTTGGTGCCGTTCGTCTCGCAGGCCCAGCAGCGGCGCAGCCAGGCTACTTCGAGGTTCAGCCTCAAGATGAATACCCAGAACCGTCCTGAGTTCAACAAGACCATTTTCTCGGCAGGATGGAGCTATCTGTGGAGCGACGGCTGGAGGAAATCCCATCGTCTTGATGTAATAGACCTTAACTATCTGGTGCTGCCATGGATTTCACCCAAATTCAGCGAGGAGTACCTTGATCCCATATCCTCCAAGAATTCTATCCTCAAGTACAGCTATGAGAACCTGCTGATAACCAAGTTCGGCTACACATTCTACTATTCGAATGCCAGTCTCAAGTCATCCAGTCCGTTCCAGTACTCCGTCCGTATCGGTGCGGAGACATCGGGTAACGCTTTTTACGGTGCCTCGAAACTGCTTGACAGGGAAAAGAACGCTGAGGGGCAGTATGAGGTCATGAATATTGCTTTTGCCCAGTATGTGAAGCATGATTTCTCGTTCACAGGCAACTGGAAAACCGATGCGTCAAGCAATTTACTGGTTCATGTGGAATATGGAATAGCATATCCCTATAATAATTCCTCAAGTCTTCCGTTTGAAAAGAGGTACTTTGCCGGTGGTGCGAACAGTGTCCGTGGATGGTCGGTAAGGGAACTCGGGCCTGGGACTTATGAGGGTGGCGACAAGAGCATCGACTACATCAAACAGTCAGGCGACATAAAGCTCGGAGCCAGTGTCGAGTATAGGACCAAACTGTTCTGGAAGCTCAACAGCGCGCTGTTTGTCGATGCCGGCAATATATGGACTATCCGTGACTATGACGAGCAGCCTGGAGGATTGTTCAGTCTTGACACGTTCTACAGGCAGGTGGCCGTAGCCTACGGATTCGGAATCAGGATGGACCTGGGCTTTCTTGTACTGAGGGTAGATGGAGGTATGAAGGCATTCAATCCTGCCGGAAGCACCCCGTACCAGAGGAAGCCGTTGCTGCATCCCAATCTGGGCAGGGATTCCGCTTTCCATTTGGCAGTGGGTTATCCCTTCTGACATTCAAACTTTTACACACTATGAAAGGAATAAAACAACATAATAATGAGAATCCATTTTATGAGCCTGTCAAGCGGAAGCAGCGGGAACTGCTATTACCTTGGCACGGAAGAGTATGGGATCCTGATTGACGGAGGCATCCCCGTCAAACAAATCAAGGGATATCTTAAGGATGCCGGAATCCCGTTCGAGAGAGTCATGGCTGTATTCATAACCCATGACCATGCGGACCATATCAAGTCGCTCGGAAATCTGGGCGAGAAGTGCGGTATTCCAGTATATGCCACCAAGGATACCCATATCGGTATCAACAACAACTACTGCATGACCGAAAAGCTGGTCAGCTGCGTCAGGTATATTGACAAGGAGGTTCCGTTCACTTTCCGGGATTTCACCGTCACGGCGTTCGAGGTTCCCCATGACGGTTCGGACAATGTGGGATACCATATAGAGATTGACGGCAAGGTGTTCTGCTTCGTGACGGACTTGGGGCATATTACCGAGACCGCCGCGAACTACATCCTCAGGGCACAGTATCTGATTATCGAGGCTAACTATGACGAGGATATGCTGCGGATGGGAAACTATCCCAAGTTCCTCAAGGAGCGCATTACCAGTCCGCGCGGCCATCTCAGCAACAAGACTACGGCAAAGTTCCTGGCCGGGAACATTACTCCGGAAACGAGATACATCTGGCTGTGTCACCTGAGCGGTGAGAACAACCACCCGGAAATAGCATACAAGACAGTGGAGTACGAGCTTCGCGCAGTAGGTATCATTCCGGGCAAGGATATCCAGCTCTGTGCCCTGAAGCGCACCACCCCGAGCCAGCTGTATGTTTTCGAGTAGCGAAATAGAAAGAGGCCGCCAAGCTCCCTAAGGGAGCGTTTTCGCGTAGCGAAATAAAAGGAGGACGCGTAAGATCGCGTACAAAAGGAAAGAGGTCTTGACGACCTCTTTCCTTTTGTACGCGATCAGGGATTCGAACCCTGGACCCATTGATTAAGAGTCAATTGCTCTACCAACTGAGCTAATCGCGCAAAACGCTTTTCTCAAAAGCGATGCAAAGGTACTCATAGTAATTGACTCTACAAAAGAATGTCCCCATTATTTTTACAAAAAAAGCATCCCGGCAAGCCTGAGACTGCCGGGACGCTATAGTAAAGGGTTATGAATCAATGCCGGTCCTCACCGTTGTCATATACATTCTTCGGGACGAGCTCGATGTAATCGAACAGCATCTCAGCCTTGCTGTTGTCCAGAATCTGTTTCAGACGCAGGTAGTAATCACGGTTGGCGTACATGTATCCGGTATAGAGGATGCGGCGTCCCATGGTGTTCTGGTCACGGTGCAGGGTTCCTTGGTTAGTGACCTGGGAATCGGCACCCTTCATCCATCCGCGGTTTCTCATTGACTTGTCAAGGGCATCGACAGCCTCGGCATCGGCCAGGTCGGAATCCACTATCCAGCCTACCGAAGGGTCGGTCAGATCCACTCTCAGGTCCGATGGTATTCCGAGCGGCTGCCAGTCCTCGGGAGTACCCTCTGCCCAGTACTGCTGGACTATACCGCAGGCGGCATTGCTTCGGAATGACATCCTGAACTGCCAGGTTCCGTCATGCGGGACGGGAGGCAGCTTGACGTACATGTCGAAATTACCCTGTATGTCTATTCCGTCACCCTCGTATGCGTAGCTGTGGGTGGAGGCATCGCGGAGCGAAAGGACGAAATCCTCATTGAATGTGTGGAAATTCGTGGGGTTCTTGAATCCGCTGCCCTGATAGTCCGCCTCCGGAACACGCTGCCTGCGGCCTGATGTCATGAAGTCCGGCGACAGGGTGGTGACATCGACACGGATGCGGCGGTCGAGGATGGTGTCACGAACGAGAGAACTGTACGTAAGAATGTCGTCTATGTAGTGATATACGCCGTTGTGTGAAAGCTGGACACTCGAATCAGTCTCCGACGGCTTCCTGATCCTGATTCCGGGATAGAGCTTTCCGGCGAAGTCTTTCGTTCCGTTGCCCTCCTTGTCACGCCGGTTGATGTAGATGTTCTTGTCCTTGGAGGTGGAGATGCGCATGAGCGTGTGCGGACAGAATGTCTCAAAGTAATCCTCGGGGTCGATGATGCCTTTGTTATACATGGACACTATGTCGGATCTCGGGTTGAAGGAGTTGTATCCGCACTGGAACGGCAGGATGTGGTACGACACGAACCTGTTCAGGGAGTTGCGGCGGTCAGTGAAGTCGGTAATGCCTGCATCGTTGGGGTACGAATCGTCATACACGCTCTTGGCGTAGGCGATGAGCTGGTCAATGTTGTATATGCCGGCCTTGTTGTAAACCTCGTCAGGCTCGACGAGGAACGTGAAGCACGTCTTGCGCTTGTCCCAGTATTTGACCGTGTATTTGTTTCCGGCGGATGAGAGAGGCACTCCGGTCTCGACAGAGTCAATACCTATTCTGTAGCTCTCGTCATACCAGACCTTGAAGGAATCCTGAAGTCCGCACAGGCGAAGGGCCTCGCCGAAAAGACGAAGCTTGCTGTCACCCCAGATGGCATCGTAGATGTAGTTGCCTGAGAAATCAATGCAACGGTCGATGACATGAACCACACCGTTCTGGCAGGTGTCATCGGAGTGTATGATGTGCGACTTGATGTTTACGCAGCGGACAAGCCTGTACGAACTGTCGCCCTCGGTGTTGTAGAAGACCGAGTCGAAAGTGAGTTGCAGGAACCGGTCGTTCTTGTTCACTTTCGGGAAGTATCCCTCGACCATCTCCGCCACGAAACAGGTCTGTTCCATGATGTGGGTCCATGCAAGGGTGTCGCAGTCCTCATCACTGAGGTCATCGATGGAACTGTATTCGGTGTTGTAAAACTTTCCTCTTTCCTTGACGAATGTGTTGATGGCTTGGTTGGTAGGGGCAAAGCATGTGTAGGCACCGTAGGTAGTGAGTTCACCCCATACATTCGCCCTTTTAAGGATTGTGATAAAATCACTGAATTGTTCAGAATTTTCCTCAAGATAAGAGGCAACGGTGTTACCTTGGAATGTGTAGTACTGTCCAGGATGCATCTCATCAAGACAGCTCGCGGTAAACTGGATTGCGAGTACAAGACTGGCCAGTGACAGAGTCCTTAATGCAAATCTTCTTCTCATTATATTAAAGGTGAATAAACTGCTTAACGGATTTCAGAACATGCAAAGATACGAATCCAATCTTTATCATGTAAGAATATGTTAAAAAATCTGTTTAAAATCTGAAGAAGTTTTTCGCGTTGTAATACGAGATGTCTTCGACCATCTGTTCTATGCGCGGCATCTCGCTGGCCGGAATCTCACCCTTTTCGACATCGTTGCCTATCAGGTTGCACAGAATGCGGCGGAAATACTCGTGACGTGCGTACGAGACGAACGAACGGCTGTCAGTAAGCATTCCCACGAACCTTGAAAGAAGTCCGAGCATGCTCAGCACCTCCATCTGCTGCTCCATGCCGTTCTTCTGGTCCAGGAACCACCAGCCGGCACCAAGCTGCATCTTCCCCGGAACGCTTCCGTCCTGGAAGTTCCCGATGGTGGTGCCCACCATCTCGAAATCGCTTGGATTGAGGTTATAGATGATGGTCTTGGTAAGCTTGTCCATGCTGTTCAAACGGTCAAAAAAGCGGTTCATGGCCTTGGCGGTAAGGACCTGTGACATGGAGTCGAATCCGGTATCCTTTCCCACCAGTTTGAACATCTTTGAGTTCTGGTTGCGGATTACACCGTAGTGGAACTGCTGGGTCCAGCCTGTTTCGGCATCCATCTTGCCGAATTCGATGAGCATGGCGCTCTTGAACTTGCGGATCTCCATGTCTGTGAGAGCTGTTCCTCCATAGACCTTGCTGAATATGGTATCCAGTTCCGCAGGTGTGAAATCCTCAGCATAGAACTCTTCCATTCCGTGGTCGCTCAAGCGGCAGCCCATCTGTTCGAAGTATTTGTGGCGTATCAGTAGTGCCGTTACAATGTCATCAAAACAGTTGATGGAGACGCCGCTGACTTTGGCAAGCTTGTCTATGTACTCGCGGTATGCCGCCGGGTTCTCCACGGTCATTGCCATATCCGGACGCCATGTGGGCAAAACCTTGACCTTGAAGCCGCTCTCCCGGATCTTTTTGTGGAACTCCAGTGAATCCACAGGATCATCGGTTGTACATACTGCCTCCACATTGTAGTGCAGCATAAGGTTACGGGCACTGAACTCCGGGCTTGCAAGCTTCTCGTTGCACTCGTCATAGATCTCCTTGGCTGTCCGGGGATTCAGTACCTTGTCGATGCCAAAACAGGTCTTGAGCTCCAGGTGTGTCCAGTGATAGAGGGGGTTGCGCATGCAGTAGGGCATGGTTTCGGCCCATTTCAGGAACTTGTCCCAGTCGGAGGCATCGCCCGTGATGTACTTTTCCGCCACTCCATTTGTGCGGAGTGCACGCCATTTGTAGTGGTCGCCGCCGAGCCAAAGCTCTGTTATGGAACGGAACCTGTGATCCTCGGCTACCTCCTGGGGGTTAAGGTGGCAGTGGTAGTCTATGATAGGCAGTTTGCTGGCGTGGTCATGGAACAGGTGCTCTGCCGTACCGTTCTGTAGAAGGAAATTCTCATGAATGAAAGGTCTGTCGGTCATATAGGTCTTTTAATCAGGTTTATAATCATAGTTGAAAAAATAAGTATGTTCAAGGGAACAGGCGTGCTATGTGCCTGTCCAGGATGTTCTCCTGAACTTCAGCGGCAATCACGTCACTGTTGCGCCTGAGAGCCGCATAATATTCCTCGCCGAACTCCGCGGCTATCTTGTAGCTTACGTGAACCAGCTGACGGAAGTCGGGATTGTAAAGTCCGTCTTCGGGGTTGTGGCGTAGGGCACGTGCATATTCCGTACCGCTCCATGATTGTATCTGCTCAGCTGTGGGAAGTTTTGCCGGGTTTATGTCAATCACGGTGGCGTACGGGATGCAAAGCTCCTCCATGCGTCCTAAAGCCGCGACGGCAATCTTCTTGGCAAGTCCGAGTGCCTGTTCATCGGCCAGGGCAAGCCCGATGTTCTCCTCAAGCCATGTGGTGCCGGCTGTCTTTATGTGTATCCCTTTGTCATACTGACGTATCAGTCTGCCCATGACGGGATAGATCGAGAATTTGTCGCTGCCGGAATGGATGCTCAGCTTGAGTCCGTCGGGAAGCCCGAATTCACGGACTGCATAGTCTATGACCAGCAGATCCTCACGGAACTCTTTCTCGAACATGGAAATGTCGCCGACATACTCTACGCCCTTGTTGAACCTTCCGGTGAACTTGGGGGCTACGGTCTGTGCGGGAACACCTTCCTGGGCCAATGCACTCAGTATGAAGAATATCTCAATGGGAGTCTGCGGGGAATCGACCTCATCCATCGAAACCTCGGTCACGAAATTGTCCGCTCCCTTGCGGTCAGATATGTGACGATATATCCGGCCTGCCTCCTGGACAGCGAAGAGATACTTGCCGGCAATCGTTTCAATCATTGCACGGTCAACACGGAATGGTTCCTCAATGCCTGGAATGACAAGGTCTCCCGAGTATTTGAGATTCTTTTCCGTAAACCAGGCAATCGAGTCCCGGTCGGCAGGCTTTCCGATATAATCGGCCACATCGATGGTGAAGAAATCCGATGCCTCGATGAAGCGATCTACATTGTTCATGTTGATATGGTCGGCATCCACGAAATAGGGATTCCGGTAACTTAGTGCCTTGACCGCTTCATCAGCCTCGCGACGGGTGTCCATAGGGCCGGTGCCTACAATCTGATGCTCGCGGTTGGACTTGTTCCAGACCGGGACGAAACTGACGGAGTATTTCTCCGCTGCCTTGACCAGTGCAGACAGCTGCGCTATCCCTTCATGCGAGAATCTGTCACCGATACCGAATGAGTATTTACCAAGAACTTTCATCTTTCTTTATTGATAGAGAATCTGTTTAAAATTGAACTTTTCGTAATGGCTGTCCATGTTGTAAAAGATGCCGTTTACGAAGCAAACCGTAACAAAATGGAACTTAAACCGCGTCAGGCGATGTAAGTCCCAGCGACTGTGTCACCGCCGTGTCCTGTCCAGTTGGTATGGAAGAACTCGCCACGCGGCTTGTCTGTGCGCTCATAGGTATGAGCTCCGAAATAGTCACGCTGGGCCTGCAGCATATTGGCAGGAAGACGCTCGCTGCGGTACCCGTCGTAGTATTCCAGTCCGGCGGTCAGGGTGGGGACGGGGAGCCCGTTCATGACAGCCTGGGCTATCACATTGCGCCAGCTCTGCTGGGCATCGGCCAGCTTGGTCCTGAAATAGGAGTCAAGCATGAGATTGGCCAACCCGGGATTCCCTTCGAAAGCATCCTTGATCTTGCCGAGGAAAACGGAACGTATGATGCAACCGCCGCGCCACATGAGGGCTATGCCGCCGTAGTTAAGGTTCCAGCCGTACTCCTTGGCGGCAGCACGCATGAGGGCATAGCCCTGTGCATACGACACCACCTTGGCTGCGAACAGCGCCTTGCGCAGATCCTCCAGGAATGTCTTGCGGTCACCCGTGAACTTTGCGGCTGCCGGTCCTTCGAGTATGCTGC
>JAGAEZ010000089.1 GCA_017612875.1 Bacteroidaceae bacterium
ACCAGGGTGCGGGAGCAGAATCAGACGGGTAGTATTCCATACAGGATTGTGCTCAAAAGGCCTGCTATGCGCAAGGATGGGACATCATTTGATGACCACCTGATTCATAAGATATTGCGCAAGAACCGCATCCGTAACCCGGAGGGAGAGTGGTTCGTGGCTGACAAGGATACTGTGGAGAGGGCTGTTGAGTCGGCTGCATTGGGTAAGGAAACCATCATTGACAGGATTTACTCATTCCCTATGCGTCCGGAGCAGAAGGCGGCAGTTGACAAGACATCGGCTTATTTCAATGCTTTTGTAAAGGATCCGGCCAACAGGGGGCTGATACCGCATTTCCTTTGGAACGCCAAGATGCGTTTCGGCAAGACATTCACCACTTATCAGCTGGCGCTCAGAATGGGCTGGACAAAGGTTCTTGTGCTCACTTTCAAGCCGGCGGTCAAGACTGCCTGGGAGGAGGATCTGCTCACTCACCGTGATTTTGAAGGCTGGCAGTTCTGCCAGAAACAGGATGACCGGGAATTCAATTACGTGAATGAGCGCAAGCCGTTTGTCTGTTTTGCTTCATTCCAGGATGTGCTGGGCCGCAACCAGATGGGCGGCATCAAGGCCACCAACGAGTGGAT
Source organism: Bacteroidaceae bacterium (assembly GCA_017612875.1). Lineage (GTDB taxonomy): Bacteria > Bacteroidota > Bacteroidia > Bacteroidales > Bacteroidaceae > Colenecus. Next base: position 630 of record JAGAEZ010000089.1, read on the forward strand.
CCAGACGGTAGATTGGGATTGTATAGTACTTGATGAGTATCATTACGGTGCATGGGGTAAGAATGCCAAGAACTATTATGACAAGAAAGACCCGGCTCTGACAAGGGCTCTTGAGGTGGGGGATATCATCAATGAGGATGCTGATAATGTACGTGAGCTTGAGGCGCGTGAGATGTATGATGAGGAGCTGATGCCGCTGCGCACTCATGCATATCTCTATCTCTCAGGCACCCCGTTCCGCGCCATTTCAACGGGCGAATTCATAGAGGAGCAGATTTATAATTGGACCTACTCCGATGAACAGCGTTCCAAAAAGGCTTGGCGAGGTACTGATAATCCGTATGCCCAGCTGCCCAAGATGGTGATGCTTACATATCAGCTGCCCGACAGCATCCGTGAGATAGCATCGCAGGGTGAGTTCGATGAGTTTGACCTGAATGAGTTCTTCCGCGCTGAAGGTGAGGGCTTCGTCCATGAGGAGTATGTTCAGAAGTGGTTGGACCTTATACGCGGTGCATATACTGAAAACATTGTCACTGAACTGAAACTGGGTACGGAGAAACCGCCTATGCCTTTCTCCGATGCACGCTTGCTCAGTTATCTGCAGCACACATATTGGTTCCTGCCGTCGGTGGCGGCCTGCAAGGCTATGGCCAAACTGCTTGGAAAGCGTGTGAACCGTTTCTATCATGATTACAAGGTGATTGTGGCTGCGGGAAACAGCGCAGGGATGGGTGCGGCTGCCGTAGGCCCGGTCTATGATGCCATGAGTGACCCGCAGGAGAGCAAGACCATTACTCTTTCTTGCGGCAAGCTATCCACAGGCGTGACCGTAAAACCCTGGACCGGAATTCTGATGCTGCGTAACACCACATCGCCGGAGACCTATTTCCAGGCTGCATTCCGTGTCCAGTCCCCTTGGACAACTACCGATGAGAACGGTGATGAGGTGATACTCAAACCATTCTGTTATTTGTTTGATTTTGCGCCGAACCGGGCGTTGAGGCTTGTTGAGGAGTACAGCTGCCAGTTGAACGTAAGTGAATCGAATCCTGAAAAGAAGGTTGAGGAGTTCATCAGGTTCCTGCCCATCCTGGCCTTTGACGGCAGTTCAATGAAAGAGATTGATGCCGCGGGAGTACTGGATATGGCCATGAGCGGTACGACAGCCACACTGCTGGCCCGCAGGTGGGAATCGGCCGTATTGGTAAATGTGGATAACGCCACACTGCAGCGCCTCATGAATAACCCGGAGGCAATGGCTGCGTTGATGAACATAGAGGGATTCCGCAGCCTGAATGCCGATATTGAAACCATAATCAACAAGTCAGAGCACGTTAAGAACACGAAAAAGACCAAGGATCCCGGTCAGATGACTCCCCGTGAAAAGAAGGAACTGACCGATGAGGAGAAGGAGTACAAGAGCAAGCGCCGTGAGATACAGGAGAAGCTGATAAAGTTTGCCACGCGAATACCCGTATTCATGTATCTGACCGATTTCCGCGAATACTCTCTCAAGGATGTGATAGAGCAGCTTGAACCGGAACTGTTCCGCAAGGTGACGGGCCTGACCCTTAAGGATTTCAGCCTGCTCGTAAGCTTGGGCGTGTTCAACAGCGAACTTATGAATGACGCGGTCTATAAGTTCAAGCGTTATGAGGATTCATCATTGGAATATACGGGCATAAACACTCATGACGGCACTCTGATAGGTGGCTGGGACACCGTAATAGATACTGGAAAGATTGTTCAGGAAACAGTGCCCGGATATGAATACAAGGCTGCGGCAGAACCTGCATTAGAGTATGTTCCTTTAGTTCAGCCGGAATCCAAAGAATGGGAGTCAGTAGGAGTAGGCGATACAATCTATCATAAGAGTCTGGGTGCAGGCGTAGTAATGTCAAAGGATGATAAATACCTTTTTGTGAAATTCTCGCTTCGCGAATCCAAGTTCCTGTATCCCGATGCATTTGAAAAAGGCTACCTCTCATTGCGCGAAAGCCTCTAAACGAGCGGAACAGAAGGGGATATAGCCTCTGAAATGATGGAACTCTTTCCAGTTGCAGTAGCCGAACTGTCAGTTTGGGGAGCATCAGTGACTTGGCGTAGCCAAGGAGCGTTGTCTCCCCAGACTGACAGTCCGGCGATGGCGTAGTTTCAGAGGCTATATCCCCTTCTGTTCCCCCCTAATAACAAAAAAGCATAAAATGATACAACAGTAGGGGGAGAGTCCCGCGAAAAATAGTATCTTCGCGGATAATAATTGTACGGGCGCGTATGGTACTTAACTGGATATGGGTCGCATTCTTCCTTATTGCCTTTGTGGTGGCTGTAATCAGGCTTTGCATGGGCGATGCGAGCGTGTTCCAGGATATCATGGATTCCACGTTTTCATCGGCCAAGACAGGCTTTGAGATATCGTTGGGACTGACCGGTGTGCTGTCACTCTGGTTAGGTATCATGAAGATAGGCGAGAAGGGCGGCCTGGTAGGTACCTTTGCACGGTGGCTGAGTCCCGTGTTTTCGCGCCTGTTCCCCTCACTGCCCAAGGATGACCCTGCATACGGCCATATATTCATGAACATAGCGGCCAATATGCTGGGCCTGGACAATGCCGCCACACCTATGGGCCTGAAGGCGATGGAACGCATGCAGGAACTGAACGGTAAGAAGGAGATTGCATCGGATGCGATGATAATGTTCCTTGTGCTCAACACCTCAGGCTTGACGATAATACCGGTAAGCGTGCTGGTATATCGTGCGCAGATGGGTGCCGCGCAGCCGGCCGATGTCTTCATCCCCATTCTCTTAGCCACATTCTTCTCGACTCTGGTGGGCCTGCTGGTTACCTGTTTAATGCAGAAGATACGCTTTGACAAGGTGCTGATACTGTTCGTGGGCGGACTGAGCGCTATAGTGGCGCTGATTATCTGGGGATTCTCGCAGCTGCCGGCAGTAAAGATAGGTCCGGTTTCCACATCGGCGGCCAACATCATACTGTTTGTGGTGATTATAGGTTTTATCATATCGGGCATAAAAGGAAAGATTAACGTGTATGAGGCTTTTGTGGAGGGTGCCAAGGACGGATTTGGCACGGCCATCAAGATTATACCTTACCTGATTGCCATTCTGGTGGGCATAGGCGTGTTCCGAGCATCGGGAGCGATGGATGCCGTGGTGAACGGGATAGGCTGGTGTGCTGAGAAATGCGGTCTGGACAGCCAGTTTGTAGGGGCGTTGCCCACTGCTCTTATGAAACCGCTCTCAGGCGGTGGAGCACGCGGCCTGATGATTGACGCCATGACCGCCTACGGGCCCGATTCCTTTACCGGTCGTCTGGCCTGCCTGTTCCAGGGCTCGACGGATACCACGTTCTATATCTTAGCGGTATATTTCGGTAGCGTGAACATCAAGAACACCCGCTATGCCGTGGGCTGCGGGCTGTTGGCTGACCTGGCAGGGATATTGGCGGCAATATTCCTGGCGTATCTTTTCTTTGCATGAGTATAAGGCTATGATAACATTCCTGACCGAGGACATAAAGATGCCTAAGCTGGACCGGAAAGCGGTCCGGACGTGGATTGCTGCCGTGGCAGCCTCATACGATGGCCGCAAGGTGGGGAAACTGAACTATATATTCTGTAACGACGAACGTATCATAGAGGTGAACAGGGAGTTCCTGGGACATGACTACTATACCGACATTATCACCTTTGACTACAGTGAACCGGGGGTGGTGAGCGGCGACATGTTCATCAGTCTCGATACGGTTCTGAGTAACAGCGTGAAGTTCCGCACGTCATACGACAGGGAACTTATGAGAGTGATTATTCATGGAGTGCTGCATCTGTGCGGCATAAACGACAAGGGGCCGGGCGAGCGGGCAGTCATGGAGGCTGCCGAGGAGAAGGCCCTGGATATGTGGAATAACAAAACAATCAGATAATGAAGAAAAGACTATTCATTCCTGTGGCTGTCCTGCTTCTTTCTTTGGCAGTGACGGATGCAGCAGGCCAGAGCAGGATGACCGAGAAAGGCTCCCGCCTTCTGGACGAGTGCAGGACACTTTTTGTCCAGGGTGACTATCCGGCGGCAGGGGCATTGCTTGAAGAGTGGGAGAAGCGGCATGAGACCGTCAATCCGACCCGTACTGAAGAGATAGACTACATGCGTGCCGTGATAATGGCGGAGCAGGACCTGACGTCGGCCATGCCTTACATCCTCGGGTTCCAGATCAAGTATCCGTTTTCCATCTATGACAACAAGATGATGGCTCTGGCCGGAAGTTCATACTTTTCAGTCCATGAATATGACCATGCCATCCTCTGTTTTGAGGAGTGTGATCCGGAGGTGCTTGAATCCGACGAGTGCATACGCATGTCACGCCATTACGCCATTTCGCTTTTCCGGAGCGGGAGGGTAGAGGATGGCCTGTTGCAGCTGAACATCCTGGATTATATGCTGCAGGGTGCTCCCGATGCGGATGTCGATTTCTACAAGGCATACGCGGAGTATTATGACGGTCATTTCGACAAGGCTGACGAGGGCTTCAGGAACTGTCTCGGCGGGCCCCATAACGATGAGGCGCGGCTGTATCTCGCGGAGATGGCCATGAATGGCTACGGAAACATAGACTATGCTCTCCAGACCGCGACTGAATTCGTGGAGAATCCCACCGATGACTATGTGGAGATGGAGGCCGAGCGTATCCTCGGGGAGTATTATTATAAGATGGGCAACTATGACAAGGCTATAGAGTTCCTGACCAGCTACATGAACTCTGACAGCAGGTCCGATGCCGTTTATGACCCCTATCTGCTCGGAATGTCATACTTCAACACAGGCAAGCCGGACCTTGCGATAGAGTTCCTCTCTCCAGTTGCGGAGGGTGAGAGTGACATAGCCCAGAACGCCTCCCTTCATGTGGGCCTCGCCGCTTTGGCATCGGGTGAGAAGAATATGGCCCGTATGGCATTCGAGCGGGCATCGAACCTTCCCGGACAGCCCGGTATCAGGGAACAGGCCCTATATAACTATGCTATGCTCGTTCAGGAGACTTCGTACTCTCCGTTTGCCGAGTCGGTTACCTCGTTCGAGCGTTTCCTCAACGAGTTCCCTAATTCGGCGTACGCTGACAAGGTGAACAGCTATCTGGCTGACGCCTATCTGAACACCCCGAATTATGATATCGCCCTCGCGTCGATAGCCAAGATCAACAACCCCGGCGCATCCATTCTCGAGGCCAAGCAGAAACTGCTTTACCGCAAGGCTATGGATCTTTTCTCTGACGGTAACCTGAACAACGTGCCGTCACTCCTCACCGATGTGATAGCGCTTGACCGTTACAATCACAAGGTGGCTACCGAATCGTTCTTCTGGCGCGGCGAGACCTATTACAGGCTCGACAGTCCGCGACAGGCGGAGACCGATTATAGCCGCTATCTCTCGCTTGTGGGTAACGGAAGGAGCACTTCAGGCGGTCTGGCCAATTACGGACTCGGATATATAAACTACCGCAGGGGAGACTACGGCAAGGCGGAGCAGTTCTTCAGGAATGTTATTGAAAGGACCGGAACAGGAGTGTCTAAGGAGATTGTTGCCGATGCCGCTCTCCGTGCCGGTGACTGCATGTTCTACCAGCGCCGTTACTCCGAGGCAAAGGAGTACTACAGGAAGGCGTTGTCCTCGAACCGTTCGGTGGGTGACTATGTGCTTTACCAGTCGGCTATCGTGAGCGGGCTCCAGCGCAACTACGTGGAGAAAATAGATAACCTTGACCGACTGGTGAGGGATTATCCAGAATCGGCATACGTGCCCTCAGCCCTGTACGAGGAGGGCAGGGCATACCAGCAGACCGACAAGCCTTCCCAGGCCATCAGGCTTTTCAGACGCATCGTGTCCGATTATCCGACGAGCGACCTGGCTCGCAAGGCATCGGCCGAGATAGCTCTGATCTACTATCAGCAGGATAATTATGATGAGGCCATATCCGCATACAAGGATGTGATAACCAAGTATCCCGGCAGTGACGAGGCCCGTACGGCCATGTCGGACCTGAGGTCGATTTACGTGGAGAAGGGCGATATCAACAGCTATTTAGAGTATGCATCCCATATCCAGGGAGCTGTTCCGATAGCCGTGAACGAGCGTGATTCCCTCACATACGCCGCTGCGGAGAGCCTGTTCGGACGCGGTGAGAAGTCACAGGCGCTGACGCTGTTCGGCGAATATCTGTCGCAGTTCCCCAACGGAGCGTATGCGGCCGATGCATGGTTCTATCAGGGCGAGATTTACCAGGTTCTCCGGGAGTACAGGAGGTCTGTTGACAGTTACCTGCGTGCCGCCGATTTCAGCAACAGCCGCTACAGCGAGGAGGCTCTTGACCGTGCCGCGTCAATTGACTGGAACAACGGCGAGTGGACCAGGGCAATGAACACTTATATCCGCCTGTACGAGAAGAGCGCGAACGCTGACCGTCAGCTCAAATGCCTCTACGGGATAGTGAGCAGTGCGGGAAGGTCGGACAACATGTCAACGGTTCTCAAGTATGCGGACAAGGCCTTGCAGACAAAGCTTAACCCGGAGCAGAAGACCGAGGTAAGCTACTGGAAAGCCAAAGCCTCTCTCGCGGAGAACAGGCCTGAGACAAAGGAGCTGCTTGAACAGCTCTCCAAGGACACCCGTTCCCAGTACGGGGCCGAGGCCAGCTATCTGCTGAGCCAGTACCTGTATGACAGGGGCGACCGGGACGCCGCCCAGGAAAACATCATGTCCCTGATACAGGAGGGCACGCCGCACATGTACTGGATAGCCCGCAGCTTTATCCTGCTGAGTGACATATACAAGGCTCAGGGCAAGGAGATTGAGGCCCGTCAGTACCTGCTCTCACTCAAGAGCAATTATACCGCGGACGACGATATAGCCGACATGATTAAAGAACGCTTAGGAGAATGAGCAATATGAAGAGAATTACTATAACAGCACTTATGGCGATAGCCTGTGCAATGAGTGTGCAGGCGCAGAAGAATGACGAGCTTCCTTCCAGGTCCCTGACAGTGGAGGGTGACTACAATCCTGTCTTTACCGAGGCCGGAAAGATCATGCCGGCTCCCGAAAAGGAGAAGGAGACCAGGCAGAGCGTGCCGGTAAGCTATCTGACTTTCGCCAATCCGTACAACCAGAGGATACGCCAGCAGATGAATGTGTTCGGTCTTGAGACTGACGATGTACATACCAAGAGTTTCACGAGTCTGGTCCGTCTCGGATACGGACTGCGCAACATAAGCGACGGCCTTATTGACTTGGGGTGGAAGATTACTGACAAAGACTATTTCAGGCTGTCCGGCAATATGGACGGATGGAAATCCGTGCCTGACAGGAACTGGAAATCCGAAATGTTCAACAGCAGTGTCTCGGCTGAGTTCACGCACCGGTTCCGGTTGTTCGAGGCCTCCCTCAGGGCCGGCTACGGCTATTCCCGTTACAACTATATGCCCGGCAGTAAGATGGACTCGGTCAAACTGGCTGCAAGCAATCTGTTCCAGGATGTGAAGCAGGGTGAATTGTCAGGATATGTCAGCACCAATTCCGAGAATGACGTGAGTTTCTATCTGAGCGGTTCGGGAGAATGGCTGATAAGGGACGGCCTCAAGGTGAACGGGAAAGTCCGGAACAACAAGGAGGGGCTGGTCAGGTTGGGTGCCGGATTCAACAAGCGGTTGGAGAAGGGTAGCCTCACCCTTGATTACCGGCAGAAAACAGCTGTATATAGCTGGATCGGGATGGATGATTCAAAATACAGCGGTTTCACCACCTTCACGTTATCGCCGGTTTGGCACTATTTCAAAGGTGACTGGGAGACGGATCTTGGAGCCAATGTCGATCTGAGGACCGGTGCCGGCGATCTTTTCCATGCATCTCCTGTAGCGAGGGTTTCGTACAATATTCTTGACAACTTCAAGATAACGGGCAGCATGACTGGCGGTCTTGAGGAGCATGACATGCGCAGGCTGGCTGTCATTTCACCTTACTGGTCTGAACTGGAGCGTATCCGTGACGGATACACCACCTTCAACGCGCAGGTGGGACTGAGCTATTCCGAACCTTCCAGAATCTCCTCATTCTTCGGTGCCGGCTACAGATATACTGTCGATGAGATATTCCAGGTGGCTGCCGATTCCCTGCTGGTGACATCGGTCCTCAAGCAGCAGGATGCCAAGGTCTTCTACGTGAAGGGCGCTTTGGACTGTATGTTCCAGGACAGGGCCCAGTTCAAGCTGGATTTCATCTATAACAACTACATCGGCTCATACATGGGCTACAAGATGCAGCTGAAGCCTGCCGTTGATGCCACTCTGTTCGGCAAGTACAACATAATGAAAGGATTGGATGCCATGCTTACATACAGGCTGATGGGCTTCCACAGGGTCTCCGGCGAGGCTATGCCTATAGTCAACGACCTCTCCGTGACGGCTGATTATGACATGGGAAAGAACCTCTCGTTCTACGCCACATTAAAGCACATGCTCGGAGGCAACTTCTACTATTATGCCGGATACAGGACCTTGAAACCTTCCATGCTGGTCGGGGCGACGTGGAGATTCTGAAAAATTTATTAATAATATTAATAAGGTGGACGGACGGATTTTTTTCTGTCCGTCCATTGTTTCAGTATTACATTTTTTGTTCTACTTTTGCCGCGCCGAAAGGCAGGATGATTTTAGTTGATTGATAAAATGCAGAAAAATCTTGTTATTGTCGAATCGCCGGCAAAAGCGAAGACCATTGAGAAGTTCTTAGGCCCGGATTTTAAGGTGATGTCCAGTTACGGCCATATCTGTGACCTGAAGAAAAAGGATTTGAGTATAGATATTGACACGTTTGAACCGATATATGAGATACCGGCGGACAAGAAGAGGATAGTGAGCGAGCTCAAGGAAGCCGCAGGAAAGGCTTCGATGGTCTGGCTGGCTTCCGATGAGGACCGCGAGGGAGAGGCCATCAGCTGGCATCTGTTCGACACTCTCGGACTGAAACCGGAAAAGACCAGGAGGATAGTTTTCCATGAAATCACCAAGAGTGCCATACTTCACGCCATAGAGAATCCCCGTGACATCGACATAAATCTGGTCTATGCACAGCAGGCACGCAGAGTGCTTGACCGTATCGTGGGCTTCAAGCTCTCCCCGGTGCTGTGGCGCAAGGTCAAGCCATCGCTTTCGGCCGGCAGGGTGCAGTCAGTGGCCGTAAGGCTTATTGTGGAAAGGGAAAGGGAGATCCGGGAATTCGTTCCTGAGGCATTCTATAAGGTGGTTGCCGTCTTTAAAGTCAAGGAGAGTGACGGTTCCGTACAGGATATACGTGCCGATTACAGTGAACGCTTCCGGAGCAGGGAGGAGGCGGAACGGTTCCTTGAAAAGTGCAGGAATGCCGGCTTCTCAGTGAGCGACATCACCATGAAGCCTCTCCGCAAGCAGCCTGCACCGCCTTTCACCACATCGACCATGCAGCAGGAGGCCATGCGCAAATACGGTTTCACGGTCATCCAGACTATGATGCTTGCACAGCGTCTCTATGAATCCGGAAAGATTACCTATATGCGTACCGATTCCGTCAACCTTTCATCCCTCTGCATAAATTCCTGCCGGAAGGAGATTACGGAGACCATGGGCGAGGAGTATGTCAAGAGCCGCCAGTTCACGCAGAAGGCAAAAGGGGCCCAGGAGGCTCATGAGGCCATCCGCCCCACCTATATGCATAACCAGACGATAGAGGGTTCGGCTCCCGAGAAGAAGCTTTATGAGCTGATATGGAAGCGTACCATCGCCTCCCAGATGTCCGATGCGGAGACGGAGAAGACCACGGTGTCCATCACGTCGCCTGACGTTGACGGCTGTTTCACCGTTACGGGCGAGGTGGTCAAGTTTGACGGTTTCCTCAAGGTGTACCGCGAAACGCACGACGATGATGTGGCCGATGCGGCCGATTCCCGCAGCCTTCCTGATTTCAGCAAGGGGGAGCATCTCGATTTTGACCAGATTGTCGCGGTCGAGAGATTCACCCAGCATCCGCAGCGGTACAACGAGGCCGCGCTCGTGCACAAGCTTGAGGAACTCGGGATAGGACGCCCTTCCACATACGCACCGACCATTGGTACCATCCAGCAGCGTGAATACGTGCTTCGCGAGGATATCCAGGGCCAGACCAGGACCAGCAACATGATCCGCCTGGAAAAGGGCGAGATAACGGAGCAGAACGTAGTGGAGAACTGGGGCTCGGAAAAAGCCAAGCTCAAGCCTACGGACATAGGCATTGTGGTGAATGATTTCCTTATGCAGTATTTCCCCGACATCCTGAACTACAACTTTACCGCACAGGTCGAGAAGGAGTTTGATGAGATAGCCGACGGCGACAAGCAGTGGAAGAGTGTCATCAGCGAGTTCTATGACAAGTTCAGCCCTTCTGTCGATAATGCCATCTCCATGAAGAACGAGCACAAGGTTGGAGAACGGGTGCTCGGCAATGACCCGGTATCCGGCAAACCCGTGTCGGCCAAGATAGGCAGATACGGCCCTGTGGTACAGATAGGCAGTGCCGAGGATGAGGAAAAACCCAGGTTCGCGCAGCTCAACAAGGACCAGACACTCGAGTCCATCACGCTTGAGCAGGCTCTCAACCTGTTCCGTCTGCCCCGGACGTTGGGCGAGTATGAAGGCTCTGAGGTCGTCGTGAGTACCGGAAGGTTCGGCCCGTATGTCCGTCAAGGGAAATTCTACGTGTCGCTTGATGATGATACCGACCCTCTGGGCATAACTCTTGATGATGCCATTGAGCTCATAAAGAACAAGCATGAGGCGGAATCGAAGAAGGTGCTGAAGTCATTTCCTGAGGACCCCGAGGTTGAGATCATGAACGGTCGTTACGGTGCGTATATCTCATTTCAGGGTAGCAATTACAAGATACCGAAGAATACGGAGCCTTCGGAGCTGACGGCCGAGGAATGCAGGGAGCTGATAAAGAAACAGATTGCCAAAACCGGTTCCGCACCCAAACGTCGGATTTTCAAGACCAGGAAATGATAAGGATATTCCTGACGGGATTCATGGGAGCCGGCAAGACCACCCTTGGAAAAGCCCTGGCAAACCATCTTGGAGTCACGTTCCATGATCTTGACCAATATATAGAGCGCAGATACATGATGAGCGTGAGCGACCTGTTCGCCAAGCACGGTGAACAGGGTTTCCGCCTTATCGAGAGCCGTCTGCTGCGTGAGGTTGGGGAGTTCGAGGACGTGGTGGTCTCATGCGGAGGTTCCACTCCCCTTATCGGCGACAACATGGACTATATGCTCCGGCAGGGGCAGACGGTATATCTCAAGTGCGGTAAAGAGACTCTGGTCCGGCGGCTCAAGGTGGCCCGTGCCAAGAGGCCGCTTATAGCCTCTATGGATGATGAGCAGCTGAGCCGTTACGTCGATTCCGAGACAGCAAGGCGTGAACCCGGGTATCTGAGGGCAGAATACATCTGTCCCGGCGACCGTCTTGAAACCCGTGACCAGATATCCGAAACGGTCGCATATATCGAGAATCTCCTTAACCTCAAGAAAACCTGAAAGAAAATGAAGCAGTCACTGGTCATAGTAAAAGTGGGAGGCAAGATAGTTGAAGAGCCTGAAACACTCGGGCAGCTTTTGGACGATTTCAAGGCGATTCCCGGCAACAAGCTGCTTGTCCATGGCGGCGGGCGTTCGGCCACGGCAATGGCAGGGAGGCTTGGCATAGAGAGCCGCATGGTCAATGGCCGCAGGATAACCGATTCGGCCATGCTTGACGTGGTGACTATGGTTTATGGCGGTCTGGTGAACAAGAGGATTGTGGCAGGCATGCAGTCACGCGGCATGAACGCGATAGGTCTGTCCGGCGCGGACTGCAACGTGATGCTGTCGGACATACGGCCCGTCAAGGATGTTGACTACGGTTTTGTGGGCGATGTCAAGAGCGTCAATACCGGATTCCTCGCCTCGCTGATAGACCAGGGTGCGGTTCCTGTCCTTGCCCCGCTTACCCATGACGGGAAAGGGCAGCTTCTTAACACCAATGCCGATACCATAGCCGGCGAGGCGGCAAAAGCGCTTGCGTCGGCATTCAGGGTAACGCTGATATACTGTTTCGAGAAACCGGGAGTGCTGATGGATGAGAACGATGACAACAGTGTCATACCATATCTCTCATATTATGACTTTCCGAGACTCGTCCAGGACGGCACCATAAGCGGCGGCATGATCCCCAAGATCCAGAATGCCTTCGAGGCCCTGCAGGCAGGTGTGTCGTCAGTACTTATCACCAAGGCCGGTAACCTGGACAAGCTTACCGGTACCACTATTGCCCTGTGACGGGTTGATTCTCCGTTTCAGGCGCCTTGTCAATCCGGAGAGACTCCCCGTATTTCCTGCTTCTTGCAGCAACTGCCCATACCAACAGGATACCTGTCACAAGACAGGCCGCAAGTATTGCCATGTCCTTCGGGTCGCTCAGGTCAGGCTGCGTACCGCCGGTCCTTATGGATATGAACGATATCGTGTTGTTAAGGATATGGATAATGACCGGTACGATCAGGGTCCCGGTAGCGCAGTAGAGCCATCCCAGTATAATGCCGGCGGGGAATGCGAACACCACCTGGGCGGGGTTTATGTGGATGGCGGCGAAAATCAGTGCCGAGAGCACTATTCCCATCCACATCCTGCCGCTTTTCATCCACAGGTCACGGAGTATGATGCGGCGCATCATGACCTCCTCCGCTATGGGGCCGATGATGCAGATAGCGAGGAACCCCCAGACAGTTTCGGTGAGTCTGCCGATGTCCTGTTCCAGCAGGTCGGGTATGTCGAACTGGGCTTGGATGATATCAATCGCATAGAAAAGGCTTATTCCCGCCGTTACCGAGGCGACGACGGTGATAAACCGCGGGACGGGAAGGATTATTTCCTTTAGCCTGAAATAGCCGAGCAGCCTGAATACTATAAGTTCACCCACCTGGCTGAAGAGAAGCATCATCAGGACGGTAAGGCTATTGATTTCATCCGTGTCCATGTCAGTCAGGATTCTGACCGGAAGCATGACGAGTGAGGCAGGCAGCATGCACAGTATCTGCATGGCAAGCCATATCAGTATCGTGGATAGGGTTTTTCTGTTCTTGAACATAAACGGATTCTGTATTTCGTGTCAAACTCAAGCTGATTCATGTTCCGACTGTCTCCCTGACCCTCTCCCGGTCCGATTCGAGTTGTCCAGCAAGGCTCTCCGGCGAATCGAAACGTTTCTCCGGGCGCAGGAAATCCACGAACTGGAGTTTCAGTTCATGGAAATATATGTCCCTGTCAAAATCAAGCAGATGTGCCTCGATGGTACGGGCCTTGCCTTGGAAAGTGGGCCGGTAGCCTATGTTGACCATAGCCGGGCGGGTCTCGCCATCGACCGTGGCCAGGGCTGAATAGACTCCGTCGGCAGGAACCTGCATGTATTCGCAGTACGGGCCAAGGTTGGCAGTGGGGAATCCCATCCTGCGGCCGTTCTGAAGTCCGTGAATCACAGTCCCTGAAATCGTGTAGCGGTATCCGAGCATGGCGTTCACGTCCGTTATGCCGCCGTTGGCAAGTTCGCGGCGGATCCTGGAGCTGCTTATGGGAGCTCCCTTGTATTCAAGGGCATCCGATACGGTCACCTCCATTCCTATCTCCCGGCCTATCCGGCGGTAGTCATCGGCGGTGCTGTTGACATCGTGCCCGAAGTGATGGTCGTGCCCCACCATAAGCAGGCTTACGCCTAATCTTTTCTGCAGGAAGGATTCCATGAAACTGCGGGCATCCATGAGTGACAGCTCCGTTGTGAAATGCAGCGGCAGGCACAGGTCGATGCCTGTCTCCTCGATCATGCTGATCTTGGTTTCCGGTGCAAGAAGCAGTTTGGGACGGTAATCTGCCTGCAGGATCTGCCGCGGATGCTCTATGAATGTCACGGCCATGCTCTTGAGGCCGTGTTCCGCAGCAGTCCGTTTGAGGTGCTCCAATAAATGCCGATGCCCCATGTGGACTCCGTCAAAGAACCCGATTGTTGCGGAATATCCGGTTCTTACAGACCCTGTGTCGTCTTGTCTCATCAGCATCTTTTCAGAAGTTCCGGCAAAATTAGTCATTTTTTGCGGGAAATCTTTGCGGATTCGGTATAAACGAGTACCTTTGCGGCTGAATGATGAGCCGTCTTCCGGGACAGGCGAGTCCTTCTCCGGGCTTTTAGCTCAGTTGGTTAGAGCAACAGACTCATAATCTGGAGGTCCTAGGTTCAAGCCCTAGATGGCCCACAAATAACCCTCTACAAGCGGTGTAGTAGGGTTGTTTTTTTTGTGCCTTATTGCAGGTGTCTCAGAAAAGCACTTTACTTGTGTACTAAAGTGTGTACATTTTTAATAAAAAGTGTGTGCATATGAAACAGACATTTGCTATAAAGTTTTACTGTAAGGAGTGTAACAAGAGAAAGGATGGTACCGCTCCTGTTATAGTCTCTTTATCCGTAAATGGCGAAAGACTGCAATGGCCGTTACCAAAGAAATGTAAGCCCAAGGATTTTGAAAAGGACCTGGACATGGATATTTATTGCACCTCGGTAAAAGCCCGCTTGAATAGAATATATACCAAGCTTGATGCCGACGGAGAAGCGATAACGGCCTTTAAGATAAAAGATATTTATATCAATGGTTTCGAACACCGGCAGTCCTACACTATAAAGAAACTGTTCGAAGATGGGCTCAACCTGAAGAAAATCGAGAATCGCGATTTGGCTACATACCGTAAGTATCAATTGGTAGCGGAGCGCTTCTGCCCACGTACAGGGCTTAGCGAAAACATGGAGGCGGACAGGGTTACGCTTACCGAAATCATAACCTTTGAAGCCAAAGCGAGACAGGAACATAGCGACGTCACCGTAATGAAAGAAATGAGGCAACTTAAATATTTCTTCCGCCTTGCTTTTGAGAGTGGCAAAATAAAAAAGAACCCGTTCGCGGGCTACAAGATTAAAACCGCCGAAGAAGAACAGGTTTATCTTGAATATGACGAACTAAAGAAAATCATGGACTGTAGGATAACAGATAGCCGCCTTGATAAAATCCGCGACATTTTCTTGTTTTTATGCTTCACAGGACTTGAATGGGCGGACTTGGTAAACCTGAAACCTATTGACGTAATTATTAACGCCCATGGACAGCGTTATATCAAAAAACCGAGGGTAAAGACAGGGGTTGAATATGTTTCCATCCTCTATGGCAATGCCACTGAGATATGGCACTTGTATAAAGGAAACCTACCGCTTGTTTCGCTGCAAAAGTTTAACCTATATCTCAAGGAACTAATGGAGGTAGTCGGTATCAATAAAGAGGTATCAAGCCTCACGGCCCGCCATTCGTACGCTTGTTTTTTATTGAACACTTTGAAACTTCCCGAAGAAATAGTATCGAAGATGTTGGGACATACTTCTACGAAACAGACAAGGCACTACGCGAAGATGTTTGCAGGCACAGTGTTTAACGCGAATATACAACCCGGTTTTAAAAAAGATGAGAACAAAAT
>JAGAEZ010000090.1 GCA_017612875.1 Bacteroidaceae bacterium
GAGGACGTCATCCACGAGCTTCTCGTCAAGCTTGGTACCGAGGGTGACAGTGCTGAGAGACTGGGTCTCACCGCGGGTGAAGATGCTACTTCCGTGAGGACCAGGCAGGGGGCTGACTTCGCACCAGATGGGGCGTATCTCGTCGGTCTTACGACCATCAAGGCGTATGCCTTCGTCAAGGATACAACGGCGCATGGCATCGCGCTCCACATCGTGGTAGTAACGGTCTATCAGGGCGTCCTTCTCGGCCAGCTCATCCTCACTCAGTTCAGTGTGAGCTGCATGATACTGCTCCTTGAACTCATCGCGTACAGCCTCGAAATTGGCCTCACGTGAGTGCTTGTCGGTATTGCCCTCGGCAGCCAGGTTGTATGACTTCTGGTAGCAGGCATCCTTGACAGCCTGACGGAGCTCCTCGTCGTTGACCTCGTGGCAATACTCGCGCTTCACGGTCTTGCCCACCTCCTCGGTCAGCTCCATCTGTACCTTGCAGTGCTTCTTTATCTCATCATGAGCGGCCTTCATGGCACCCAGCAGGTCAGCCTCACTGACCTCCTTCATCTCGCCCTCAACCATCATGATGTTGTCGTATGTTGCGGCCACCATCACATCCATATCGGCCTCCTCGAGCTGCTTGAATGTGGGGTCAATGACGTACTCTCCGTTGATACGGGCCACGCGCACCTCCGATATCGGGCCCTGGAAAGGAATATCCGATACAGCCAGAGCTGCCGATGCAGCCAGACCTGCCAGAGCATCAGGCATATCCTCACCATCGGCAGAGAACAGTATGATGTTTACGTAAACTTCAGCATGATAATTGTCCGGGAACAAAGGACGCAATGCGCGGTCCACCAGACGGCATGTCAGAATCTCATAATCCGAGGGACGTCCCTCACGTTTGGTAAAACCGCCGGGGTAGCGTCCGATTGACGCATATTTTTCCCTGTACTCAACCTGCAGCGGCATGAAATCAGTTCCGGGAACTGCATCTTTGGCGGCACACACAGTGGCCAGGAGCATGGTTTTGCCACATGTCAGCATCACGGCTCCATCGGCTTGCTTGGCCAGTTTCCCGGTCTCCAGCTTGATGGTTCTTCCATCCGGCAGCTGGAATTCTTTGGTTACAACGTTCATCTTTTAAATATTAAAACATCTAATAAAAATAATCCTCTTATAGAGTAAATTGCGGCAAAGGTATGAAATAAAATTGAAAAACTCTCTTTTTGTGCTTTTTGTCACATTTTAGTGCGTCATGAAGATGAGGTACTGCTGAATGAGAGCTTTCAGATTCCTGAGCATCTCTTGTTCTGTGGGGGGCAGGGTTCCTTTCAGGTTTTGCTTGAGGGTGGGGTCTTGTTTGTAGGCAAAGAGGCCGGTCTCGTTTTCACCGTCAAACTGGAGCAGGTAATCGCCCTTGTAGTAGGAGTAGAGACCGTTCTGCAGGTTGGCGGCCCAGGTGTCGGCATCGGGCGTTGAGAACAGGTCCTGGCCGAAACTTATCACGGGTTTGTCATATCCCAGGTAGCCCAGTATTGAGGGCAGTATGTCGGACTGCTGTGCTATGCAGTCGCGCCGTCCGCCAAGAGTGCTGTCCGAAGGACTGTAGAATATCACCGGAACGCGGAACTTGCCGTAGTCGGACTGGTAGTCGGGATGCTCTGACAGGTTGGTGTGATCGGCCGTAAGCACGAACAGGGTGTTGCTGAACCAGGGTTGCTTTGATGCCTTTTCAAAGAACAGGCGCAAGGCATTGTCCGAATAGCGTATTCCCCGATAGATTGGGAGATTTCCTTCTTCCGGGAAGATGTTCCGATATCTCTCCGGGATATTGTACGGATGGTGCGATGATGCGGTAAAGGCCGATGCCACGAACGGCTCCCTGAACGTTCCTGTCTTGTCACACATATACTGCAGGAACTCCTCATCCCAAATGGCCCAGTATCCGTCAAACACGGCACTGCCGCCATACTCCGGTTCCTTTACAAAATCCTCCATCCCGTAGTAGTCATCGTACCCTATCACCCTTGAGAAAGACTGGAATCCCATAGACCCGCCGCCTGCGCCGTGAAAGAAAGCTGAGTAGTAACCTTTGGTGCCCAGCTCCTTGGCCAGACCGGTAATCTCTTTCTGCATCAAGGTGGGGGTAAGGAACAGATGGTCCTTGAGCATGGGTATGCCCGAAAGCACTGACGGCATTGCGTCTATGCTCTTCCGGCCATTGGCAAGTGATGTCTCAAATGTCAGGGACCGGTCTATGAGTGAATCCAGGAACGGAGTGCAGTCATGAATTCCTTCAACACCCGGATTCATGGCCCCTATATACTCCGAACCGAAACTCTCCAGTATCAGCACCATCACGTTCTTCGGCATGAAAACAGCGGTGGAATCAGGCGTAATGACAGGTGAATAGACGGACTCCAGCTCCTCCGCGTCAAAATAGGAGGGAATCTTCATCTCCTCATTGCCGAGAGTCCTTATCACACAGAAAGGAGTATTCAGTATGGCAGCCGCCTGTGCCGGTGTCCCCACGTAACGGTAAGCGTTGCTCATCGTAATGGGCCTTATGTTATGGGCCAGTCCGCCGCGTATTCCCGCCACCATGAGCACTAAGCTCAATGCCAGGCAGCAGGTTCGCACTATGTAGTAGATGTACGTCTTGTTGTAGTGAATTATCTCAGGCGCCTTAATGAAACGGCATAGCAGCCACACCATAACCACATAGAGCAGCACCATATACCAGTTAGTCACAAGCGAGCTCAGTATGATGGAACCCATCTGCCCGCCCCCCTCATGGCTGAACTCCCTGAGCACCTGAAGTGTGCTGCGGCAGCCCGTATAGGGGAAATAGACCGTATCGGCAAGATTCATCAGAATACCCGCCGCTGCCATTACGATAAGCAGGACACGCGTAACCTTATAGAACCACACCTTCTCCTTGAAGTGCAACGGCAGCATCATCAGCACCACATAGAGTGCGCTGATATACATTATACCCGCAGTGTCGAACACCAGCGAGCCCTTGAGCATGGGCCAGAAAAGCCCCTGCATAGTCCCCTTCAGGGATGTCCAGTTGTAAA
>JAGAEZ010000091.1 GCA_017612875.1 Bacteroidaceae bacterium
CCAGGGCTGGCAGGAAGGTCTGCAGCTTATGAACGCCGGTTCCAAGTATGAACTCTACATCCCGTATGACCTGGCTTACGGTGAGCGTAACACAGGTGAGATTCCTCCCTATTCAGCATTGATTTTCGAGGTTGAGCTGGTCAGCTTCGAGTAAATGTATTCTCGATTCCATATAAAAATGTGGTCAGGGAACATTTTTCCTGACCACATTTTTATATAAAACTTTAAACAGATTCTTAAAACATCCGTATCATCAAAAAAGACTGTAAGCGAAGGTTTTTATCTTGACCATAGTTGCCATACGTTCAGGAAATTGGTTCCCCAAACAAGTGAAAGCTCCTGTTCCGTAAGCCCTTCGGAGATGAGCCGGGCGGTCAGCCGGACAAGCCAGGTGGCATCCTCTAAGCCGGGCACGCCTCCGCCTCCGTCAAAATCAGTGCCTATTCCTACATGTTCCACTCCCATAACGGCGATTATATGCATGATGTGCCGGACGGCATCGTTCACGGTGGCGCCGCCTCCCTTGCGGAGGAAACCGTCATACATGCAAACCTGGGCCACTCCTCCGACTGCAGCGAGGGCACGCAGCTGGTCGTCGGTCAGGTTCCTCGGGTGGTCGCACAGGGCACGGCTTGACGAGTGGGAACAGATTATCGGCTTGCTGCTGCATTCCAGCGCATCATAGAAACTCTTTTCCGAGGCGTGTGACAGGTCCACCATCATGCCCACCTCGTTCATGCGTCTGACTACTTCCCGTCCGAATGCGGAGAGTCCTCCGTGCTCGGCATTGCCTTTGGCCGAATCACAAATATCATTGTCACCGTTGTGGCACAGTGTCATGTAGGCTACACCCTGACTGCGGAAACGGTCCACATTGTCTATGTCAAGACCTATGGCATAACCGTTCTCAATGCCTTTGACTATGGATTTCACACCTCTGTTCTTGTTACGGACCACATCCTGGGGAGTCAGGGCAATGGCTGCATACGGTGCACATCCGGATATGCGTTCGTCTATCAGCCGCAGCAGGCGGTCGGCCTTGGCGGTGGCGGCCCGAAGCGACTCTGCGTCACGCTCATGTTGCTTGAGGTATGCCACCATGAAGCTCGCGTCCTGCCGTCCGATGGTCATCTTGTGCAGATCGACGAGCGGGTTGTAGATGAAGGTGGGGGAGCCGTCAGGGGAGTTTTCTCCCACATACTCATATTCCACCTCTATTCCCGGGTTCATGATGCTGAACTGTGCCCCTCGGTCAAAGAACATGGGAGAGTCACAGTGACTGTCCAGGATGACGTTTCTTGAGTGCACTCTCCGGGCCTTGCGGTACAGCAGCGCCTGCTCTTTCAGCCAGCGGAACAGTGGCATCATGCGGAGGTCATCATTCAGTATGAAACATTCAGGATGCCACTGTACACCTATTATGGGGTTGAAATCAGTTGTCTCGATTCCTTCGATAATACCGTCAGGAGCGGTGGCGGTGACACGGAATCCTGCGGGAGCTTCCCTTACGGCCTGGTGGTGGAAAGAGTTGACATCCACTCTTTCTTGGGAAAGGAGAGAATACAGCATGGAGTTCTTCTCAACCAGTACTTGGTGCGATGTCACATGACGGGGAGCTTTCTGGTCATGCTCCACGTTGTGCCGGTCATGCTGTGTAGCGATATCCTGATACAGCTTGCCTCCCAATGCGGCTGCGAGTATCTGGATTCCACGGCAGATACCCAGTACCGGTATGTGCCGTTCATGTGCCAGGCGTACAAGCGTAATCTCGGGAGCGTCCCTGTGGGGGTTGATGCTGATGCACTCCAACGGCTCTTCTCCGAGGTACTCCGGATCGATGTCCGCACCTCCGGAGAGGACAATCCCGTCCAGAGTGTCAAGCAGTGAAACTATACCTTCCGGATCATCTATAGGGGGGATTATGACCGGGATGGCTCCGGCTGCGGATACCGATTTCCAGTAGCCCTGCGCCAGGGTGCAGTCGCCGTCCCTGAAATTCCCGCTTATGCCTATTACGGGGATATCGGAATCAAGTGATCCGGTGCCCCGGAACAATCCCGCGAGGCTCGCGTCAAGTTCCTGTGCCTTGTTCATGCAGGAGTGTGTGTAAGGGGGTGTCAGTCGTTGATGGGAATCTCCTTCTTGATGCTCTCGTCAAGGGAAATGAGGGTCTCAGTGGCGGTCACGCCCTTGATTTCCTGAATGTGTCCGTTGATAAGCTCCATGAGATGGGAGTTGTCACGGGCATACAGTTTTATCATCATGGTGTAGCGACCGGTGGTGAAATGGCTCTCCACCACTTCCGGTATCTGGTCTAGCTCTGCCACCACCTGATGGTAAAGCGAACCCTTCTCTAGCGTGAGTCCCACGTAAGTGCATGTGTTGTAACCTATGCTTCGGGGGTTGACATGATAGCCGGAACCGGTGATGACCCCATCGTCGAACATACGCTGTACGCGCTGGTGTATGGCTGCCCTGGAGACTCCGCATTGCCCGGCCACGTCCCGGAACGGGATACGGGCGTTCTGTGATATGATACTGAGGATTTTCCGGTCAAGTGAATCCATCCTTTCAGTACCGGCGGTCTGTTTCTTGTTGTTCATATTGTCAGTGAAAAATGATATTTTGAAAGGTTTTACCCCAAAATTACCACATTTTTCAATTCGTGCAACAAAAATGTGTGACAATATGAGAATTTGTCAGAGTTTTTCTTCTATTCCCCGCCTTTGCTGAAAAGGTTGTGCCGCTTGTTCTTGCGCTCCTCTTTCTTCTTGCTTTCGGCGGCTGCCTGCGAGGCTTTTTTCTCCTCGCGTTCCACATTCTTCTGGTGGATGTCCTTTGTGGTCTTGTCACTCTTCTGCTTGACAAGGTCCTCCGGTTTCTGCTTGAACATGGGAATCTCCTTCACGTTCCAGGGTTCCGTCTCGTGATACCAGTCCGCCTTGAGCTGGAATTTGTGGTTCAGATAATAG
Organism: Bacteroidaceae bacterium; assembly: GCA_017612875.1. Lineage (GTDB taxonomy): Bacteria > Bacteroidota > Bacteroidia > Bacteroidales > Bacteroidaceae > Colenecus. The sequence goes on from JAGAEZ010000091.1 coordinate 2,973, forward strand.
ACCTCCTCAGGCTGGCGGTGCTCTTCATAGTCGCCGGTATCCCATACCCCGTTGTTGTTACGGTCATTCAGCAGCGCCACGTAATAGTTGCCCGGGGTGAGCAGGAAGAAATCCGCACTGCCGTTCTCAATGGGGGCGGTCTTGAGGATTTTTCCGCCTGTGTCGAGCAGCAGCGCCCTGTATCCGGGACGTGCGTTCTGGACATTGACGGTAAGCGTGCTGTACATGTTCAGCGGATTGAACTTGAGTGTGCTCTCCATCCTGTCGTTGTGCAGTCCGTACAGACCCTTTATTGAGGCGGAATCAATGTTGATGCGGAATGTCTCCTCGGGTCTCCACTCGGCGTAAATGTGGTATTTGAGAATGTCGATGGTGTCCTGCTCGAACTGGAACGGGGCTGCCGTCCAGATGGTGTCCTCCTTCTTGTACAGATGCAGCGCGGTGTCGGACAGGAAGGAGACAGGTTCCGGGAATGTAAGCGTGACAGGCTTGTCTATGCTCAGCGAACCGTTGGTGAGAGTGCCCCTGAGGAACACCTTTTCGGGTTCAAGGGCCCTGAGCAGACCTATGGAATCATTCGCCTTCTCCAGGCGTTTTATCTTCTTCTCTAATTCCTTGGCATCGTTCTCGGCCTTTCTTGCAGCATCCTTGAGGATGGCCTGGCGGCTTTTCTTGGGGATGAGGTTCAGTGTGTCAAGCGTGGGAACCAGCACTCCTGCTGTATCGGAGGCCAGGTAGCCCACACTTATCCTCAGCGTGTCCATGTAATATACGGTGGTGTCCTTCATCCAGAACGTCAGTGTGTCGAACCTGGCCGAATGCTGGACTATGTAGGCATCCTTCTCATCGAAGTTGAGGCCTTTTACCGTAGGCATGGAATCAAGCGGAAGCGCGAAATCCATCGAGAATTTCTCATGGGTCTGACGCTCGTATCCGGACATGTACTGTATGACGGGTGTAGGCTGGAAGGCGAGCAGTGTTATGTCATCGGGCATGAACCGCGTGTATGGGACAGTCAGTATCGTATCCACACTGCCGTCGGCTTTCCTCAATGTGTCCATCCTGATACGCATCTCGTGTGTGGGAACGATGACGGAGTCTTTCCAGGCTATGATTTCGTTGCGCTGTGAGTAGCTGAAAGTCTGGTCCATGTCCTGTACGGCATAGATGCGGTAGGTCCCGGGAGCCATCCCCCTGATCACGAAATGGCCGCCTCCGTCCGTCCGGGAGACACGCTCGAACGGCTTGGTCATGAAGGCCGAGTCGTCAAGGTCGCTGTGAAGCCCCACCGTAATACCCTTGACGGGCTCCAGGTTCTTTGCGTCAAGCACATAGCCCGAAACCTCAAGCGTGTCAATCTGCTCGCCGGTGGTGAACCTGAAACAGAAATTGCCGAGAGGGTTCCCTTCATTGTTATCTACTATTCCGTCGGAAAAGTCAATCGTATAGGTGGTGTTGGCCTTGAGGGAGTCGAAGAGTTCCACCTGTATCTTCTTGCCGTTCACCTTGATTTCGGGCTGCTCCTGCTGCGGAGGTGAGATAATGACCTTTTCAACGGCATTTTCAAGCTTTATGAACTCGTTGAAGTCTATGGTCACCTTCTTGCCCTTGAATCCGGTTGACTCCATGGCGGGATTGCTGCCCACGATGCGGGGCGGGGTCTCGTCGTAGGCACCCCCGTCGGGGTTGGATACTGCGGCGCAACCCAAAAATGCGGCAATGGCAGAGGTTGCCAATGCCGCATTCCTGATTTTTCCGTTTATGGAGTCTCTCTTATTCAAATCAGTCCTTGAACTTTTTGAAGATAATGCATGAATTATGTCCTCCGAAACCGAAAGTGTTCGACAAGGCTGCGCGAACGGTACGTTTCCGGGCCTTGTTGAAGGTGAAATCCATGCGATAGTCTATATCCGGGTCATCATCGCCCTCCTCATGGTTGATTGTGGGCGGCACTATGTCGTTCTTGACAGCCAGGACCGACGCTATGGCTTCGATTGCTCCGGCTCCTCCTAACAGATGTCCTGTCATGGACTTGGTTGAGCTCAGGTTAAGCCTGTAGGCATCCTCCTTGAACACAGCCTTTATTGCCTTGCACTCGGCTATGTCGCCCAAGGGGGTCGATGTGCCGTGCATGTTGATGTAGTCGATGTCGGCTGGTGTGAGTCCCGCATCGTCAAGAGCCTCCTGCATGACCCTCTTGGCTCCGTTTCCTTCGGGGTCGGGAGCGGTCACGTGGTAGGCGTCGGCTGTCGCGCCCCATCCTGCCACTTCGGCGTATATCCTGGCGCCGCGGGCCTTGGCGTGCTCCAGCTCCTCAAGGATGAGCATTCCGCCACCCTCGCCAAGTACGAATCCGTCGCGGCTCGCGCTCATGGGACGGGAGGCTGTGGCAGGGGAGTCATTCCTCGTGGAAAGGGCGTGCATCACCCCGAACCCGCAAATTCCGCAGTCCCCTACGGCTGCCTCGGCTCCTCCGGACACAATCACCTCGGCCTTGCCGAGACGTATCAGGTTGACCGCGTCGATAAGGGCGTGTGTCCCCGATGCACATGCCGACGAAGTGGCATAATTGGGGCCTTGGAGCTTGAACATGATGGATATCTGTCCTGCAGCGATCGAACCCAGGATCCTTGGTACGAAGAAAGGTGTAACCTTCAGTTCCTGCCCCAGTTTCTTCTGCTCATGGATAGTGTCGTTACCCTCCTCGAAGGAATCGACACCTCCCATTCCGAAACCTGTTATGACACCTATACGCTCAAGGTTCTCTTTTTCAAGGTCAAGGCCGGAATCCCGGATGGCCTGTACCGCCGAGGCGATGGCGTATTGTGCGTAGCGGTCCATCTTGCGTGCCTCCTTGCGGTCCATGTAGTCGCCTATCTCGAATCCCTTCACCTCACAGGCGAACTTTACCTTGGTCTTGATTTTCTCAGTGTCGAAACATGAAACGGGCGCAGCACCGCTCACCCCGGCCACCGCGTTCTCCCAGAATTCCCGGGCGGTATTGCCTATGGGGGTAACGGCACCAAGCCCCGTCACGACCACTCTCTTGAGTTCCATTGTAATATGGAAGAAGACTGTTAAGGCTTACTGTTCAACAGCCTTTGCAATCATTTCGATAGCTTCGCCTACAGTTGTGATTTTTTCAGCCTGGTCATCGGGAATGGAAATTCCGAACTCCTTCTCGAACTCCATGATGAGCTCTACGGTGTCTAATGAATCTGCACCAAGGTCACTTGCGAAACTTGCCTCGGGGGTTACCTCGGATACCTCAACACCAAGTTTGTCAACGATGATAGCTTTTACTCTCTCAGCAATCTGTGAATCTGCCATAGTTTTCAGTTTTTAAAGGTTTATGAATAATAGATGTGCAAAGAAACTTAATTAAACCCTTTACAGCAAGAGTCAAATGCCGTATTTGGCTCTTGTGTGCACAGAATTGAAAATTTTGTGTAGTATTGATTTGGCTGCAATGATTTGGATTTATGAAAATATCAGCTACATTTGCACAGATAAACAAGCGAATTATGTCATTCAGCAGTGGAAGTCTCGCGGTATTCAACCGCTCCATCACCGATTATCATGTCAGCGACAATGTCGATACTCCCGTATCCAACCCGTTCCCGGTCAAGAGCATAGAATATTATCTCTATCTCAAGAACTGGATCGATACAGTACAGTGGCACCTTGAGGATATCATACGTGACCCTGACATCGACCCGGTCAAGGCCCTTGCCATAAAACGGCGTATAGACCGTTCCAACCAGGAGCGGACAGACCTTGTGGAACTCATCGACAGCTATTTCCTTGACCGTTTCAAGGGTGTCAAGGTCAGTCCTGACGCCACCATCAATACGGAAAGTCCTGCGTGGGCGATCGACAGACTCTCCATCCTGGCGCTCAAGATATACCACATGTCGGTTGAGGCATCCCGGACCGATGTGAGCCGGGAGCACCTGACCTCCTGCCGCGAGAAGCTTGATATCCTGCTCATGCAGAAGGAGGACCTTTCGCAGGCCATCGACATGCTTCTTGACGATATGGCCCACGGGCGCAAGTACATGAAGGTGTACAGGCAGATGAAGATGTACAATGACCCCGCCCTTAATCCGGTTCTCTACGGCAGGAATGAAAAATGAGCGTCGGACAGGATACGGTAATGTTCTGCTGATACGCTTTTCCGCTATCGGTGACGTGGCCATGAGCGTTCCTGTGGTCCTGTCACTTGCCAAGTCCTTTCCGGACACCTGTTTCACTTTCCTCACTTCCGTCCGCTTCCTCCCTTTCTTCAGGGGATTGCCCCCGAATGCAACTGTCATAGGGGTTGACCTCAAGAAGGATTACCGTGGCCGTGGCGGAGTGCGCAGGCTGTTCAGGATGCTTGAACCTATGGGTTTTGACGCGGTGGCGGATCTCCATGGCGTGTTGCGCACCTTTACGCTCGGAATGATGTTCCGGCTTCATGGTGTCCCTGTCAGGAGCATCCGCAAGAACCGTCTTTCACGTTACAGCCTGACAAGGCTTCACTTCAAGGATCTGAGCCGTCGGCCCGCTTCGTGGGAACGTTACTGCCGGGTCCTGGAGCGTCTGGGATTCCGTTTCAGGCTGGAGTTCACTTCGTTGTTCCCACCGGGCGGCGGGGACATGAAGGCTGTTTCCTCTTTTGTCGGGGACAAGGTCACGCCTTGGGTAGGAGTGGCTCCGTTTGCCGCCCACAAGGGCAAGATATATCCTTTGGAACTTATGGAGAGAGTAGTGGCCGAAATTGATTCCTCCGGTCCATGCCGCCAGTTCATCTTCGCTTATGGCGGTGAGAGGGAACTCGTGAGCGGCTGGGAAGCTAAGTATCCCTCCGTTTCCCTGATTGACACCCGTTTGGGGATAGAGGGTGAGCTGGTACTGATAAGCCACCTTGATGTAATGCTCTCCATGGACTCCTCCAACATGCATATCGCGTCGCTCACCGGTACACCCGTGGTATCGGTCTGGGGAGCCACTCATCCTGCAGCCGGATTCTTAGGGTACGGACAGAAGGAGGAGGATTGCGTGCAGCTTGGAATGAAGTGCCGTCCCTGCTCCGTTTACGGCAAGAAGAGGTGCAGGTACGGTGACTACCGCTGCCTGACCGGAATCGCTCCCGATACAGTGACGGCTAAGGTGCTTGCATATCTGCCGAGTCAACAGGTTCCGCCGACTTGAGTATCAGCCGGGTCTCCGGTCCCATGTTGAACAGGAGGTCGAGCACGGAGAGTCCCTCCATGAATCCGTTTTTCTGCCGGAACACCTGCCAGTAGGGCCTGACCCTTTCTGCCGGTTCAGCCGACGGTTCTGCGAGAGCACGCAGGTCCTTGTACGGTGTTACCTTGTCATAGCTTTCCGTGAGCCGGACCTTGGTCCTGATGCCTGTCAGCTCAATCAGCTTCAGGGTTATTTCAGTGTTGTAGTCAATGAGGAACTCCCATCGCCTGTCATAGAAAGGACGCAGGTCATCCATGTAGTAGAGAAAGAACGGGCTGTTCATGTAGCAGGATTCAAGGGCGTTCCAGTGGTTCCGGCGCCACTCCCCGTGGTCACTTATCCGGACGTCCTTCATGACCTGTCCGGGAGACGGCTTGACGACCGGTACCGTGAGGGCCAGCCGGCCGCTCTCCGAGGCTATCAGGCAGCGGTTGCGCCAGGTCTGCTTGCAGTAGCTGTCATACTGCTCAATAAAGACTTCACCGCTACTTGCCATAGCGGTGAAGAAATGTATGGGCGGCATATAGGCCGAACTGAGCAGTGGCTGAGTCATGTCCCGAGGCTGTTCAGTTGTATTTCTTTACCCTGCGGAACATCCTGTCCCAGCGTATCTTCCCTTTCTGTCCCCAGTTCTTGTCCTTGTCAAGGGAGAGCCACACAAATACCGGACGGCCCACGATATGGTCCTCAGGCACGTATCCCCAGAACCTGGAGTCGGCGCTGTTCTGGCGGTTGTCCCCCATCATCCAGTAGTAGTCCATCCTGAAGGTGTAGCTGTGGGCTTCCTGACCGTTTATGAGAATGGTCCCGTCACGCTCCACCTTAAGGTCATTGCCCTCATATACCTTTATGATGCGCTCGTAAAGAGGCAGGTTCTCAATGGTTATCTCTACCGACTCGCCGCGTGCGGGAATCCATATCGGCCCGTAGTCATCGATGGTCCAATGGGTGTTCATGTTCTGGGGGAAGAGCCACTCACACTCCTCCTGTGAACTGGTGTAGGGCTCTATCCGGGTTGCTATTCCGTTCATGCTGGCCAGCATATCCCTGGATTGGACGGTAAGCGGTATGATGTGGCGGCCCGGACGGTTGTCCGACGCATGAAGGTCATCAAGGCTCAGGTCCATCTTCTGTCTGAGCGCTTCGGGTATGGGACGTTCCAAGGTGACCACATAGTTCGTCTGTGCGGCATCGGGCTGTTTGTTTGCCTTTCCGTCAATATAGATTATGCCGTTCCTTATCTCAAGGGTCTGGCCGGGCAGTCCCACGCAGCGCTTCACATAGTTCTCGCGGCGATCGACGGGTCTGGCTATTATCTTGCCGAATGACTTTTCGTTCTGTACAATGTACTTGCGCCCCACACTGTAGTAAAAGTCATAGACGCGCCTCTGTTCCAAAGGGCTGAGGCTGTCAAGGTCAATCTCCTTGCAGTGGCTCTTGCCTAATGGATAGACTATCATGCCGTAATAGTCGGCACTGGCTATCTGGGGGTCAGGACTGGCCAGGACAGTGTCGCCCGCAGGATAGTTGAACACCACTATGTCATTGAGCTTTATCTTGCCGAAACCCTTGACGCGCTCGTAGGGCCACTGGGGTTTGTCAAAATAGCTCTTGCCGCCGCCCGGGAACTGGTTCTGGGTGAGAGGCATGGTGAGCGGGGTCATGGGCTTGCGGGGGCCGTAGGCCACCTTGCTTACATAGAGATGGTCCCCCACAAGAAGTGATTTCTCAAGTGATGAAGTGGGGATGGCGTAGTTCTGGAACAGGAAAAGGTTCACGAAATAGACCGCCACCAAGGCGAAGACTATAGCGTCAATCCAGCCCATGACCTGATACAAGGCCTTGTTCTTGAGGCTCTTCCACCAGTCCCATCTGATGATGCGGAAAGTGAAGGCATCGAATATGAACGGGAGAGCCACCAGTCCCATCCAGCTTTTCACCCAGATGAGGAAAGCTATGTACAGGAGGGATATGATTATGGCTTTGATCCAGCTCTTTCTGCTTATTTCCGTAATCTTCTTCATCGTTCGGTCACTATTGGTCAGGGAATCACGAAAGGGAACCGAGCAGGTCGTCCATGGTGAGGAATCCCCGTCGGCTTACAGTATATTCGGCAGCCAGAACAGCTCCGAGGGCCAGTCCGCTGCGGTTCTTGGCACTGTGGGTTATCCGGATGGTGTCAGCATCCGAGCTGTAGGTTACAGTGTGGATTCCTGCTATCTCGCCTTCGCGGATAGAGTCAATCCTGATTTTGTCGGGTGCGCAGGAGTCAGAGCCTGTCAGTGTCCCGTCCGGGTTAAGGAGCGTTCCCTTCTCCCAGCCGGTCTTGCGGTCGAGTGCATCGACAATACCCTCGGCCAGGGTTATCGCGGTGCCGCTCGGGGCATCCAGCTTGTGGATGTGGTGGGTCTCGGACATGCTGACGTCATACATCGGATAGCCGTTCATGAGCCTGGCGAGGTAGCTGTTGACCTTGGAGAACAGGGCTACGCCTATGCTGAAGTTACTTGCCCAGAACAGTGTGTTGGCGCCGTCACGGCAGAGGTTCTTCATCTCTGTCAGATGGTCGGACATCCATCCGGTGCTGCCGCTGACCACCTTGATGCCGGCCTTGAAAGCCTTCATGACGTTGTCGTATGCCTGGGTGGGTGCGGTAAACTCTATGGCAACATCGGCTTTGCGGAACTCCTTGCTGCCAAAATCCTGGAGGTTGCCGACATCTATTCTGGTCACAATCTCATGCCCCCTGGAGAGGGCCACCTTCTCTATTTCGTGACCCATCTTGCCATAGCCTATGAGAGCTATCTTTATCTTGCGCATTACAGTCTTATTAGTTCTCAGAAAATGCTCTCGGTCTTGTCCTGGACGTGCTGTAACAGATTGCTGAACTTGTTGTCCAGTTTGGTCGAGGAGAGTGTCCCCCAAACCTGATATTGCTTGTCGTTGAGAGCTTTCTTATAACGTTTCTCGTATTTCTGGCAGATCTTGTCGTAAGTCTGTCTGGCCGATTCCGTATCAAATGTAACGTTGGCAGGCTGTTGCATTCCCATATTGTTGTTGCGTCCGCGGAATCCTCCGTTCAGGTTCATCTGATACTCCATGACTGCCATCTGGAGATTACGGCAAAGCTCCTCATACTGTTGGGTATATAGCTTTATGACTTTGTCAAGGGTCTTTTCGTTCAGGTCAAGCATGCCTGCCACATCGATAATGCGGGCGTTTGCCACTGAATCGGACTCCAGTTCATAGAAAGGTTTCTCCATATTGCCCATCATCATGGGAGGCCTTCCGCCGCCCATAGGTCCACCCATGGGAGGTCTTCCGCCCATAGGCTGCGCGTAAGAGACGAGTGCCATTGCACATGCACATAAGGTAATCAGCAGTTTTCTCATAATCCGGTTGTTTACTGTTGTTTCGTAATGATTCGTAAATTAAAGAAACTCCTTCCGGCAGATAAGTCCGGAAAGAGTTTCAGGATATCTGTTATGCGTGGTGCATATCGGTCAGAGTTTCGGTCCGGCAGCAACCAGGGCCTTGCCGGCCTCGTTGCCCTCGTACTTCTTGAAGTTCTTGATGAAGCGGGCGGCCAGATCCTTGGCTTTCTCCTCCCACTCTGAGCGGTTCTGATAGGTGTCGCGAGGATCAAGAATGCCCCATGCTACACCGTTGAGCTGAGTGGGAACCTCCAGGTCGAAGTAAGGAATCTTCTTGGTAGGAGCGTTCAGGATGTCACCATTCAGGATAGCGTCGATGATACCGCGTGTGTCACGGATAGAGATACGCTTGCCTGTGCCGTTCCAACCGGTGTTCACGAGGTAAGCCTTGGCACCGGACTTCTTCATCTTCTTCACCAGCTCCTCGGCGTACTTGGTCGGATGCAGCTCCAGGAAGGCCTGGCCGAAGCAAGCGGAGAAAGTAGGAGTGGGCTC
>JAGAEZ010000092.1 GCA_017612875.1 Bacteroidaceae bacterium
CGCAAGACCGACCGCGACTATGCCCGTTTCTTCGACGAGTGGTACGAGCGTGACCTGACCGATATGGTGATCCGTGACCGCAATCATCCCAGCATAGTACTCTGGAGCATAGGTAACGAGGTGCTTGAACAATGGTCCGATGCCCGCGCAGATACCCTGTCGCTTGAGCAGGCCAACCTTATCCTGAACATGGGTCACAGCGCTGACCAGCTTGCACAGGAGGGTGAGATGACGGTAAACTCACTCATCACAGCCCGCCTTGCAGAGATAATCAAGAATCTTGACCCCACCCGCCCCATCACAGCCGGATGCAACGAGCCAAGTCCAGGCAACCATCTGTTCCGCTCTGGCGCCATTGACGTGATAGGCTACAACTACCATAACATGAACGTGCCCAATGTGCCCCGTCTCTTCCCCGGCAAGCCGTTCATAATAACCGAGAGCGTATCGGCCCTGATGACCAGAGGATTCTACGAGATGCCGTCGGAGCAGATGATGACCCGTCCTGCACGCTGGGACCGCCCCTACTTCAACGAGACATTCTCCTGCTCGGCGTATGACAATGTATGCACGCCTTGGGGCAACCACCATGAGGAGAATCTGATTTTCCTGAACAGCCAGCCTTTCGTGGCCGGACAGTACATCTGGACCGGATTCGACTACATCGGCGAGCCCACTCCGTACGGATGGCCGGCCCGCAGCTCCTACTTCGGCATAGTGGATCTGGCCGGATTCCCCAAGGATGTCTATTACCTGTACCAGTCCGAATGGACCGACATACCCGTGCTGCACCTGTTCCCGCACTGGAACTGGGAACCCGGGCAGGAGATAGACATGTGGTGCTATTACAACAATGCCGATGAGGTTGAGCTATTCATAAACGGCAAGTCACAGGGCGTCAGGAGCAAGGATGCAGAGCACCTGCATGTAGTCTGGAACGTAACCTTTGAACCGGGAACAGTCAAGGTAGTGGCACGCAGGAACGGTGTCCAGACAGCAAGTCAGGAGATTCACACCGCCGGTGAGCCCGCTCAGATACGTCTCACTCCGGACCGCAGCCGCATCAGCGCCGACGGTACCGACCTGAGTTTCGTGACTGTCGAGGTGCTGGACAAGGACGGCAACCTCTGCCCCAACGCCGAGAACCTGGTACAGTTCAGCCTCAAGGGTGCAGCCAAGATAGCCGGTGTGGATAACGGCAGTCCCATCTCCCTGGAACGTTTCAAGGATGACAAGCGCAAAGCCTACTACGGCAAATGCCTTGTAGTGCTCCAGAACAACGGCAAACGGGGCAAAGTCACGCTTACAGCCGAGTCCGAAGGCCTCAAGAGTGCACAAGTAACCGTAAAATGTGCAAAGTAGAGCAAATAAAAAGAACCTGCAAAAGCTCAGTCCGCCTCACTGTGTAATTTTGCGGTGACCTTTCTGATATGGATATAAAGGAAAACCTGGACAGGATCAAGGCAGAGCTCCCAGAGGGAGTCAGGCTTGTCGCGGTATCTAAGACCCATCCCGCAGAGATGCTGCAGGAAGCATACGATGCCGGCCAGCGCCTGTTCGGTGAGAACAAGGTGCAGGAGATGACCGCCAAGAGCCGTCTGCTTCCGCAGGACATAGAATGGCATTTCATAGGTCACGTCCAGCGCAACAAGATACACCTCATGGCGCCATTCGTGTCTGTCATACAGGGTGTCGATTCGTTCGGGTCACTCGTCGAGATTGACCGTCAGGCCGCCCGTTTCTCACGCCATATCACCTGCTATCTACAGCTGCACATAGCCCTGGAGGATACCAAGTTCGGCTTCTCCCCGGACGAATGCACGGCCATGCTGGAGAAAGGGGACTGGAAAAACCTGGAGCACATAACCATCGGCGGACTGATGGGAATGGCCACGAACACCGATGACGAGGCTCAGGTTCTCGCCGAGTTCCGTCGGCTCCGCAACCTGTTCGACACCTACAAGGCAAAGTACTTCAGTGACTATCCGGAATTCAACACCGTATCGGCGGGCATGAGCGGCGATTACAGGCTTGCCGTCAGTGCCGGCAGCAATATGGTCCGCATCGGCAGCTCCATTTTCGGAGAGAGATTCTATGGCACAAACAGATAATTGAATAACTTTACGACCATGAGTGATTATTACGACAGATCGGACAATGTCTTCACGGAAAAGAACCTGAACGCATACATAAGCGGCTCCATAATAAGCAACTGGGACCGGGAGGCCTTCACCGACTACAAAGGCGCCACACTGCTCTACCGCGATGTGGCACGCCGCATAGCCAAGCTTCACATATTGTTCGAGGAGGCGGGGCTCAAGCCTGGTGACCGCATAGCCCTTTGCGGCAAGAACAGTTCCAACTGGGGCACTGCCTGTCTCGCCGCCCTCTCTTACGGGGCCGTAGCGGTTCCCATCCTCCACGAGTTCAAGGCCGACAACATACACCATATCATCAACCACTCCGAGACAAGGCTGTTCTTTGTGGGTGACCAGATATGGGAGAACCTCAACGAGGCCTCCATGCCCGGAGTGGAGGGCATCATCACCCTTGACGATTTCCAGGTGGTGATATCCCGCGACGTGAGGCTGTCCGAGGCCCGTGAACGCCTGAACGAACTCTTCGGACGCAAATACCCCAAGGAGTTCACCAAAGCCGACGTCAAGTATCACGAAGTCGGGTTCGATGACCTGGCCATGATAAACTACACATCGGGCTCCACGGGATTCTCCAAGGGAGTCATGCTCCCCTACCGCGCCCTGATAAGCAACCATCTGTTCGCCACGAGGGCCATATATTCCATGAAGGCCGGCGACAAGGTCATCTCCATGCTTCCCATGGCCCACATGTACGGATTCGCATTCGAGTTCTTCCATGAGTTCATCAAGGGGTGCCACGTCTATTTCCTGACCCGCCTGCCGAGTCCCAAGATAATATTCCAGGCACTCAGCGAGATCCGTCCCACAATAATCGTCTCTGTCCCTCTCGTAATAGAGAAAATCATAAAGAAGAACATACTGCCCAGGTTAGAGACCCCGCAGATGAAGCTCCTGCTCAAGGTGCCCATCCTCAACGACCAGATCAAGAAGAAGGTGCGCGACGAGCTTGTCAAGGGATTCGGAGGCAACTTCTACGAGGTGATCATAGGCGGAGCCGCCTTCAACCAGGAGGTGGAGAAATTCCTGTCTTCGCTGCATTTCCCCTATACGGTGGGCTATGGCGCTACGGAGTGCGCCCCCATCATCACATACGAGGACAAGACCAACTTCATTCCCGGTTCATGCGGCAAGGCCGTTCCCAACATGGAGGTCAGGATACTGAGCAATGACCCGGAGCACGTTCCGGGCGAGATTATCTGCCGGGGGCCCAACGTCATGTTAGGCTACTACAAGAACGAGCGCCTGACAGAGGAGACCATCGACCCTGACGGCTGGATGTACACCGGTGACCTGGGTATCATGGACAAGGACGGCAACCTCTTCATCAAGGGTCGCAGCAAGAGCCTCATACTGGGCCCGTCGGGGCAGAACATCTACCCCGAGGAGATTGAGGACCACCTGAACAACATGCCGTTAGTGAACGAGTCGGTAGTGATTTCCGAGAACGACAAGCTGGTAGCCCTGGTCTATCCCGATTTCGACGAGGCCCTCAGGTCAGGCATGTCCGACGAGCAGATTGCAGGCGTGATGGAGCAGAACCGTACCGAGTTGAACGCCATCCTGCCCGCGTACGAGAAGATATCGCAGATCCGCATCTATCATGAGGAGTTCGAGAAGACTCCCAAGAAGAGCATCAAGCGGTTCCTGTACCAGAAAGAGTGATAGAATATTTTTTTACCAATTAATTGATAGAACTATGAAAAGGAACAAAGAACTGAAGAATGCCGCTCTCAAGGCATTGAACGGTCACTGGGGATGGGTCATCCTCGTATGTATCATCAGTGGTGCCATTATCGGAATAATCGCAGCACCGAGCTCTGCTTCGAGTGCCATGTCAGCCTTAGGCTCTCAGGGAATGGCTTTTGGAGTTGCCATTGCCGGTCTCGGACTTCTGTTCAGCGGTATTACTTTAGTCGGCAATATTTTCGGAAGCTATCCGCTTCAGGTGGGAGCCCTGAATTCAATCAAGCGGTTCTACAAGGATTCTGACATTAAGACCGTCCAGAACATGTTCAAGCTCGGATTCGGCAAGGAATACTACTGGCGCAACGTAGCGGGAATGCTCCTTATGCAGCTTTTCATCGGTCTATGGACACTTCTCTTCATTGTACCGGGCATCATCAAGAGCTATGCATACGCCATGACTCCCTATCTCCTGATAGACAATCCCGAGCTCGGCCCTAACGAGGTCCGTCTCAAGAGCATCGAGATGATGCGCGGTCATAAAGGCAAGCTGTTCGGACTGGACCTGAGCTTCATAGGATGGATTCTCCTCGGAATACTGTCACTCGGCATAGGTTTCATCTGGATTACCCCATACATTAAAACCACAAGGGCCGCCTTCTATTATGACCTGTTGGAGGAGCTGAATCCCCAGCAGCCTGAGGCAGAGACAAGCGGGAATTAAGAATCTGAGAAACAGAACAGAAAATGCCTTGCGGGAATCCCGTAAGGCATTTTCTGTTTGACCGGATAACAACGCAGGAAGATACGCTGATTCCCTGTTCAATCAAGTTTCAGCACAGCCAGGAAGGCTTTCTGAGGTACCTCCACATTGCCTATCTGTTTCATGCGCTTCTTGCCCTTCTTCTGCTTCTCCAGCAGCTTGCGCTTACGTGACACATCGCCGCCGTAGCACTTGGCCGTCACATCCTTGCGTACCTGTTTGATGGTCTCGCGGGCAATGATCTTGGAGCCGATGGCGGCCTGGATGGCTATATCGAACTGCTGGCGCGGTATGAGCTCCTTGAGCTTCTCGCACATACGGCGGCCCAGGTCGTATGCATTATCCACATGGGTAAGAGTGGAGAGTGCATCCACAGGCTCCCCGTTCAGCAGTATGTCCAGCTTGATAAGCTTGGACGGACGGTAGCCGGCCGGATGGTAATCGAATGATGCATAGCCCTTGGATATGCTCTTTAGCTTGTCGTAGAAATCAATCACTATCTCACCGAGCGGCAGCTTGAAGTATATCTCCACACGGTTACCCGCTATGAACTGCTGCTTGACCAGCTCACCGCGCTTGTCAAGGCACAGTGTCATTATGGGGCCGATATAGTCCGTCGTTGTGATTATTGATGCGTCAATGTACGGCTCTTCAATATGGTCTATAAGCGTGAGGTCCGGCATGCCGCTCGGGTTGTGGACTTCGGTGGCGTTTCCCTGCTTGTCATAGACCATGTACGATACGTTGGGAACGGTGGTAATCACGCTCATGTCGAACTCGCGGTCCAGACGCTCCTGCACGATCTCCATGTGCAGCAGCCCCAGGAACCCGCAGCGGAATCCGAATCCGAGCGCAGCCGATGACTCCGGGAAGAAACTCAGCGAGGCATCGTTCAGCTGCAGTTTCTCAAGCGATGCCCGCAGGTCCTCGAACTCATCGGCCTCAATGGGATAGACACCTGCGAAAACCATTGGCTTGGACTCCTCGAATCCGGCTATGGCGCTTGCGCAGGGGCGGGCCACATGAGTTATGGTATCTCCCACCCTGACCTCGGTCGATGTCTTTATTCCGGAAATGATATAGCCCACATCGCCTGTGGTCATCACGTCGCGCGGCACCATGTCCATACGGAGCACACCCACCTCGTCGGCGTCATACTCCTTGCCGGTGTTGAAGAACTTAACCTTGTCACCCTTGCGGATACTGCCGTTCTCAATCTTGAAATACGCTATGATTCCGCGGAAC
>JAGAEZ010000093.1 GCA_017612875.1 Bacteroidaceae bacterium
CAAGGAGAGCAACTATCTGGACCAACTGTCAAATTATCAGACCAAAGTTACAGCCATCTGCCCGGTTCTTATGCGCGGTGATTTCGGTGAAAAACCCACGGCATACCCCATGTTCTGGCTCAACTATGACGAGATAAGCCCCTATCTGGGACAGACTCAGGTCATGACCAGCAGTTACAACAACACCAGCAACATGTCACTTGATGACTATTTTGTATTGCGCCAATATGAGGGTGAAATATACAAGACTTCAAATCTCCGTAATCTGCCGCTTTCTGCATACTGCGAAACAGACTCAGCACTGCAGGCTGAGAGGGCGCGCATTGAGAAACAGCTGACAGATTTCCAGAACGGACTCTGGAGCCAGGCTGAAGAGAAGGAGACTAAGGATGAAATATCCGGAGGAAAGAAAAACAAGGAAACCGCAGCGAGGGAAACCAAAGAAAAGAAGACCAGGCCGGAAAAAAGCCTAAAGAGAGAAAAAAAACCCAAGTCAACGGCTTCGAGCGGTGAAAGGCTTTCCGTGCACCGGTGAGTGTTTTTTTCAGAAAAGCTCCTTATATCCACATACACATGACGGACCGTTGATGCACTTTTTTGTACCTGACGGTTCGTCTGTATTAAAAAATGTTATACTTTTGTCACGGGCGAATTATCATTCTGTACATTGCAGGACCATTGGATTTATTCGCAAATACTAACATAAAAGAAACAATATGAAAAAGTTATCAGTTATTTTAGGCTTTATTGCCATTGTATGCATGCCTGCTTCAGCCCAGTTCGCCTGGGGTATCCGCGGCGGTCTCAATCTTGTGAGCAATGACATTTCCGCAGTAAGCAAGGAGTCTGTCACAAGTAAGGACAGTTACACAGGTTTCTTTGTAGGACCTATGGCCGAATTCCAGCTTCCGGTTATCGGAATCGGTATTGACGCCTCTCTCCTCTACTCCCAGAAAGGACTTCAGCTCGCCCAAGGCGAAGACGTAAAGAACGAGTCCCTGTCTGTTCCCCTGTATCTCAAATATACTTTCGGTCTGGGGAACTTCCTGGGTGTTTTCGCACAGGCCGGCGTGCAGTTCGACTACAAGATAGGAGATCTTGAACAGCAATTCAATATTGCCAAGGAAGGACAGGCTGACAGGCATGACGTGCAGGAATTCATCCTCAACCAGAACACCTGGAGCGCTAACATCGGTGCGGGCATTAAGCTGATTGACCATCTTCAGGCTGCCATCAACTACAACATCCCCATCACCGAAGACGGAGCATATTCATTCTACGAGGATGTCCAGGGAGCAGTGAACGGAAACAACAATGACCTGAAGACTGCCAAGAACAAGGGCGAAGAGGCTTTCAAGTCCAGCACCCTGCAGTTCATCCTGACCTGGACATTCTGATTCCCGGGTCAGACGACACAAGCCTTTCATCAGGACCGGATTTCTCTCCGGTCCTCTTTTTTTTGTAAGTTTGCAAAGTCATGAGCAAATACGCCGAAGTCATTTTGCCTGTTCCGTTGAACAGATACTTCACCTACAGCATACCGTGCTCTCTCGAACATCTTGTGATGCCTGGGGTGAGGCTCTACGTGCCTTTCGGCAAAACCCGGCGACTGACTGCCATAACCGTGAAAACACATGACGAGAAACCCTCAGGTTATTCAGTCAGGGAAATTCTCGGAGTCCTTGATGAAGTTCACCCTTCCTTGCTTCCCCAACAGATGAAGCTTTTCAGATGGATATCCGATTACTGTCTCTGCTCACCCGGCGACGTGATGAAAGCGGCTCTTCCCTCCGGACTGAGGCCGGACAACAGTCCAAGCGGACACTCCTTCAAGCCAAAGACGGAGTTGTTCGTCCGTCCAGGACACAATCTCATCATCAAAGGCAGAATAGATCCGGATAGCCTTTTCGGCAACAGGGCCAAGGCCAGGAAGGAACTGTTCTGCAAATACCTTGAACTATCCGGCGCGGATATCAATCCCGAATCACCGGGACAGGTCTCCAGACAAAGCCTCGCCGCATTCTGTAAATCCCCTTCGGTGCTTCAGGCACTTATTGACGAAGGGATACTGGAATGCTATGAGGCCGAAACAGGAAGGCTTAAACCGTTTACAGGCAAGAAAAGGTCTCCTCATGCACTCAGCCAGGTACAACAGGAAGCGATTGATGGAATCCGGAATTCGTTTGCAAGCAGGAACGTGTGTCTCCTTCACGGGATAACCTCCTGCGGCAAGACTGAAATATACATCCATCTCATCAAAGAACAGATAGACAAGGGAAGACAAGTCCTGTATCTTCTGCCTGAAATAGCCCTGACAACACAGATAATGCTCAGGCTCCAGTCCGTGTTCGGTGATGACATGACCGTATATCATTCCCGTTGTCCAGATAACGTACGCGCAGAGATCTGGAACAGACAGACAGGCCCTGAACCATACAAACTGGTTTTGGGGGCCAGATCGGCTGTCATGCTTCCGTTCAGCAACCTGGGACTTGTGATTGTGGATGAGGAACATGAACCAAGCTTCAAGCAGGAGGATCCTGCCCCGCGTTATCACGGACGCAATACCGCCATAATCCTTGCCGACATCTGCCATGCCAAGACTCTCCTGGGAAGCGCAACCCCCTCATTTGAAAGCTACTTCAACGCATTGGCCGGAAAATACGGGATGGTGACCGTGAGCCGAAGATTCCGGGAAACAACCCTGCCCGCACCGCTGATAGTGGATGTGGCCGAGATGAAACGGAAGAAATACATGAACGGGATTCTTTCGCCCCAGTTGAATGAAAAGATATCCGAAGCCCTCGGAAACGGCAAACAGGTAATACTGTTCCAGAACCGGAGAGGTTATTCACAAACAGTGGAATGCCCGGACTGCGGTTGGGTTCAGAAATGCGACCGCTGCGACGTAAGCCTGACTTTTCACAAAGACAGCGGAATGGCAGTCTGCCACTACTGCGGCCGGAGATACCGGATTCCCGTATCCTGTCCTTCATGCGGTGGAAAATCCATACGCGGCAGAGGATACGGCACCGAAAGGATAGAGGAAACCATAAAGGACCTTTTTCCCAAAGCCCGTACCGCACGTTTGGATCTGGATTCCGCCAAGACAGGCTATGAAACGATTCTTTCAGACTTCCAGAACGGAAGGACAGACATTCTTGTCGGGACACAGATGATATCGAAAGGACTCGATTTCGAGAATGTGAGCGTAGTAGGGATACTTCAGGCCGACTCTATCATGAGCTACCCTGATTTCCGGGCTACCGAGAGGGCGTACCAGCTCATCATGCAGGTTGCAGGCAGGGCAGGACGCAAGGAATCCGGGGCCGTTGTCGTGATCCAGACAAGACAACCCGAGGCCCGGATCCTGAAAATGCTCAGTTTTGGTGACTGGAAAAGCTATTTTACGGAGCAGATGACTGAACGCAGGCTGTTCAACTACCCGCCTTATTCCAGACTTGTCTCTGTAATATTGAAGTCAACCAGTATAGACAGGGTCGAGAAGGCTTCGGTCGCCATGGCAGAGAAACTGTCAGGCCTCTTCGGCAGGGAAACGGTGTTGGGACCGGATGCCCCGCAGATATCCAGGATACAGTCGAGGCATATCCGGACAATCCTGGTCAAGAATCCTATAGAAACACCTGTGAGATACACCAGGGCTTTGCTTTTGCAGGCAGCCCGTGAAATGGAAGAAGAGGAAAGGCTGAATGGAGTCACTCTCTCTTTCGATGCAGATCCACAGTAGCATCGGGATACTTTATCCTTGTATGATACATGATACGCAGCTTTTCCTTGAACACCTCCTTGACCTTCTGCACCTCCTGCCAGCTCAGATCACTCTCCCTGAAATACCCCTCCTCAATCTGAGTGTCTATTATCCTGTCAACGAGCGATCCTATACTCTCTTCAGAATATTCACTGAGACTTCGGGAAGCCGCCTCGACAGCATCGGCCATCATCAGAAGGGCTGTCTCCTTTGAGCGCGGATTGGGTCCCGGATAGCTGAACGGCTCTATGTCAACCTCCTCTCCGGGATGTTCCTTCTGGTATTTCAGGTAAAAATATCTGGCCACACCCTTTCCATGATGCGTTGCAATGAATTCCTTTATGGCTGCCGGAAGAGCATATTTGTCAGCTAAGGCAAGACCTTCACGGACATGACTGGTTATCATGACAGCACTCTCCTCCGGGGAGAGCTTGTCGTGAGGATTCACACCGCTCTGGTTTTCAGTGAAGAAAGGAGGATTCGACAGTTTGCCTATATCATGATAGAGAGCGGCTGTACGGACAAGCTGCGAACCGGCATGGAGCCTTGTGGCTGCCTCGGCAGCGAGAGCGGAAACCTGTATGGAATGCTGGAATGTACCGGGAGCCTTCTCGGCCAGCTCCCTCAAAAGCTGATTGTTGAAATTCGACAGCTCTATGAGCGTGACATTCGAAGTGAAGCCGAAAATCTTTTCCAGCACGAAGAGCAACGGATAGACCAGCAGAAGCAAGATACAGTTGATTGCGAAGAATATGAATACAGAAAGGTCGATGTCAGACAGGTTTTCAAGACGTGTCATCTGGATAGCGCTCCAGAACACCGTATAGGAAAGGAAAACAAGTGCACAGGTACGGATTATCTGGGATCGCTGGGACAGCTCCTTCAAACTGTATATCCCCGTCAATCCGGCCATGAACTGAAGCACCATATATTCGTAGGGCAGCGGTGCAGTCAGAGACGTTATCATCACAAACACGAAATATCCCATGAAAGCGGTCCTTGAGTCAAGGAATATTCTCAGCATGATGGCCAGCATAGAGCAAGGTATCACGAATATGCTCCATGAGGTATATTGGATGAAAAGGCTGACACCTATTGTGAAGACCGTTATCGATGAATAAAGGAACAGCTGTCTGGAACGTACCTCGATATTGTCTTTCCTGTACAGGATGAGATAAACCAGCAATGCCAGCAGGACAAACACGACGTAAAGGAGCTGCCCTCCCCAGGTAAGAAGCATGAAACGTCTTGAAGCAGCCTTTTCATTGACCCTGGCAAGATATGACTCTATTATCTGGCTTTTCTCCGCCGTGACAATCTCACCCTGGTCGATTATCTTCTGGTCAGCGACAACCATTCCCTTATAATGGGAAATCTGACGCTGAAGGGCCTCAAGCTCCTGGGCCGAGCGCTGGGCGTCATAACTCAGATTCGGTCTTATGAAATCCTCAACATGATGCTGGAGCAGGGCATATCTGTCATAGGCCATTATTTCGGTTTCAGTCACGGTTTTATAGGCATCCCGGGTAGTCCTTACCGCGCTGACCGGAGTCAGTACGGACGAATTGCCGGAATATATCCTTATATTGTCCTTTCCCTGTATCTTATCCTCATCGGAAACCTGCATGATACCGTCGTCATACACATTCTGGAGAGAGTTCCTGAGCAGTTTGTACGAACCGGACGATATGACACGATACAGACTGTCAAGATAGAAAGCGTCAAAGTCGGCCAGAGCCTTGTCCCTCACATCCGGCAACCGGACAAAATAAGGAGGGAAGGAACGGGCGATACTGTCAGCCTCCCGTTGCCATGCCTCATCGCTCTTCTCGACGGAAAAACTGAAAGGAGCTATCAGGACATCGTATGTCCAGGGCTTGTCAACCGTATAGTTGAAGCGCTCAATATGTTTTTTGGGAAGGAAATAAACGATCAGCAACGCCGATACGGCCGAAAGAAGCAGGAGCAGCCGCCTGCTGCTGACAGACTCTATTTTAGCTTTGTCCATAACAGTATATCCTTAGATGGTGAACCTGTCCGTAAAAATACAATAATTTCATTAATCACAAAAATTGTGTACTTTTGCGGCCGTAAACAAAGGATATCCATTTATGACTGATAAAGCCGATGGCCGTCGGGTAAGGGTACGTTTCGCACCAAGCCCCACAGGACCGCTTCACATAGGAGGTGTACGTACGGCGCTTTATAATTATCTGTTTGCCCGTCAGCATGACGGGGACCTGATTTTCAGGATAGAGGACACCGATTCAAACCGGTTCGTACCGGGTGCCGAGGAATATATTCTCGAGGCTTTCCGCTGGTTGGGAATCAGGTTTGACGAAGGGGTTTCTTTCGGAGGAGACTACGGTCCTTACCGTCAGTCCGAACGCAGGGAGATTTACAGGGAATATGTTGACAGGTTGCTTGAAACCGGAAAAGCATATCTGGCTTTCGACACTCCCGCAGAACTTGAGGCAAAACGTGCCGGAACATCCAATTTCCAATATGATGCCGCAACCCGCAGCCAGATGCGCAACTCGCTCACAATGACTGCCGATGAAGTCAAGTCACTCATTGAAGCAGGCAACCAGTACGTAGTGCGTTTCCTCATCGAGCCTGGCCAGGAGGTGGAGGTCAATGACCTCATACGCGGCAAGGTGACCGTAAACTCATCTGTCCTGGATGACAAGGTCCTCTTCAAATCGGCTGACCAGCTCCCCACTTATCATCTGGCGAACATTGTTGATGACCACCTTATGGAGGTGACCCACGTGATACGCGGTGAAGAGTGGCTTCCGTCCGCCCCGCTGCATGTGCTCCTTTATCGCGCGTTCGGTTGGGAGGACACCATGCCGCAGTTCGCCCACCTGCCCCTGCTGCTCAAGCCTGAGGGCAACGGCAAACTGAGCAAGCGCGACGGCGACCGTCTGGGATTCCCGGTATTCCCGTTGGAGTGGCACGATCCCAAAACCGGCGAGATTTCATCGGGTTACCGTGAGAAAGACTATCTGCCTGAGGCTGTCATCAATTTCCTTGCCCTTTTAGGCTGGAACCCCGGTGATGACCGCGAGCTCATGACAATGGACGAGATGGTCAGATTGTTCAATCTGGAAAAATGCAGCAAGGCCGGTGCCCGATTCAACTATCAGAAACTGGTGTGGTTCAACCACGAATACATAATGCTGAAGAGTGACCGCGAGGTTGCGGAACTGTTTACCCCCATTCTGGAGAAGCATGGGATAAAAGCCCCCATTGAACGTGTGGAGAGAGCTGTAAGTCTGGTAAAGAACCGCGTCAACTTCATAGGAGAGTTGTGGGACAACTGCAAATACCTGTTTGAGGCTCCTTCTGAATATGACGAAAAGTCACTGAAGAAATGGTGGAAGGACAGCGCACCGCAAACCACAGCGGAACTGTGCGGTTTCCTTGAGAGCCAACCTGACTGGAGAGGAGAGGTCCTGGAACCGCTCGTGATGGAGTGGATAGCCTCCAAGGGGTATCAGACCGGCAAGGTCATGAACGCACTCCGCGTGACATTGGTCGGTGCCGCCATGGGACCCCAGATATTCTGCATTACCGATTTCATCGGACGGGAGGAAACTCTGAAACGCGCCCGAAAGGCAATCTCCGTCCTTTCCTTAAACTGATTCCGAAATGATCCTGTATCAACTGATGATCCCCTTTTATGCAGGAGGCATACTGATAGCTTCGCTGTTCAACAGAAAAGCCCGCCTGCTCATCAAGGGACACAAACAAATATTCAAGACACTCAAGGACCAGATAGATCCCGAAGCTTCCTATCTTTGGTTCCATGCCTCATCGTTAGGTGAATTCGAACAGGGCCGTCCCCTGATTGAAAGACTTCTGAAAAAACATCCGGAATGCAAGATATTGCTGACTTTCTTCTCTCCCTCCGGATATGAGGTGCGCAAGGACTATAAATACGCAGATGTAGTGTGCTACATACCGTTTGACTTCAGGTTCAGTGTAAAAAAGTTCCTGGATTCGGTGAAAATAAAGAAAGCTTTTTTCATCAAGTATGAATTCTGGCCGAACTTTCTCGATGAACTGCACAGGAGAGATATCGACACATACAGCATTTCATCCATATTCCGGCCTGAGCAACTTTTCTTCAGATGGTATGGCAAAGGCTACGCCAATGCATTGAGGAACTTCAAGCACCTGTTTGTCCAGGACCGTCATTCCAAGGACCTGCTCAAAGGCATAGGCATAGAATGTGTCTCGATAGTGGGCGACACCCGATGTGACAGGGTTATCGAGGTGGCTTCCACTTCAAGGCAGTTCCCCATCATAGAAAAGTTCGTGAACGGAAACCCGACATTCATTGCCGGCAGCTCATGGCCTCAGGACGAGGAACTGTTTATTCCCTACTTCCAGGGGAAGAAGAACTGGAAACTCATCATCGCCCCTCACGAGATACATGAGGAACATCTTGCATCCATAGAAAACCGTCTTGGCGGAAACAGCCACATCCGTCTCTCTAAAGCCACACTGGACAATGTTTCAGAATGTAACACTCTCATAATCGACACAATCGGACTACTCTCATCCATTTACCGTTACGGACATCTGGCATACGTGGGAGGTGGTTTCGGAGTGGGTATTCACAACATTCTGGAACCTGCCGTGTTCGACATACCGGTCCTGTTCGGACCCAACAACAGGAGGTTCAATGAAGCCCAGGAACTGAAACGGCTGAAAGGCGGATTCGAAGTGACCGATGCCTACAGCCTCAGGATATTGATAGACAAGTTTATCAGCGACCCCTCATTCATGAAGAAGGCAGGGCGTGCCGCAGGAGACTACGTACGCAAAAGCAGCGGTACCTCAGACCGTATCCTCGGTGAAATAGGTCTGGATTAATCCTTTTCTTCATACCAGCTGGCGTACATGTGATAGTCACGCGCTATACGCTGGTTTATCTCCTTGGCCTGTGCCGGGTCAACATCCTTCACATACTTGGCAGGAACGCCGGCCCAGATGGTATTTGGCGGAATGACAGTCTTGCTAAGGACAACAGAGCCTGCAGCAACAATAGCACCCTCACCCACAACAGCGTGGTCAAGCACTACCGAACCCATGCCTATCAAGGCGTTGTCTTTAATCTCGGCACCATGGATAGTTACGTTATGACCTACTGAAACATTATCACCTATGGTAGTTGTTGAACGCTGATAAAGGGTATGGATAACCGTCCCGTCCTGGATGTTGGTTCCGTTGCCTATCCGGATGGAGTTCACGTCACCGCGAAGAACGGCTCCGAACCAGATGCTGCATCCCTCACCGATCACTACATCACCTATGACAACAGCATTGTCAGCCAAAAAGCAGTCCTTGCCGATTTCGGGAGTGAACCCCCTTACTGATTTAATGATAGCCATTATCTGATATCGTTTGTTTCGCGATGCTAAATTAATGCAAGTTTTCGGAATTAAAATACCATTCATCAGACTATTTGATTACTTTTGCATACCAAGACAACAACAAGGAACCAAAATATTAAAGCTAT
Organism: Bacteroidaceae bacterium; assembly: GCA_017612875.1. Taxonomy (GTDB): domain Bacteria; phylum Bacteroidota; class Bacteroidia; order Bacteroidales; family Bacteroidaceae; genus Colenecus. Next base: position 9,300 of record JAGAEZ010000093.1, read on the forward strand.
GAAGTTTTTGACAAATGAGAAGCTGGTCATCTCCGGCGCAGCCGGTATGATCGGATCGAACATGGCACAGACTGCCATCATGATGGGACTGTCATCAAACATCTGTCTTTATGATGTTTATCTGCCCGGTCTGGAGGGTGTGGTAGAGGAACTCCGTCACTGCGCATTCCCCGGCGTGAACATCACCTTCACCGACAAGGTCGATGAAGCTTTCAAGGATGCCAAGTACATGGTTTCATCAGGTGGCGCACCACGTAAGGCCGGCATGACCCGCGAGGACCTGCTGGTCGGCAACGCCAAGATAGCCGAGCAGCTGGGTAAGGACATCAAGACATACTGTCCCGACCTGAAGCACTGCGTCATCATCTTCAACCCGGCCGATATCACAGGCCTGGTCACTCTGGTCTATTCAGGTCTCAAACCTTCGCAGATCACCACTCTGGCTGCCCTTGACAGCACACGTCTGCAGAGCGCACTGGCCAAGCACTTCGGCATTGCCCAGGACAAGGTTACCACAGCCCGCACATACGGCGGCCACGGTGAACAGATGGCAGTGTTCGCATCAACCGCAAAGATTGACGGCAAGCCTCTGACCGACATCATCGGCACTCCCGCACTTACCGATGAGCAGTGGGCACAGATGAAGCAGGACGTTATCAAGGGCGGTGCCAAGATCATTGAACTGCGCGGACGCTCCTCGTTCCAGAGCCCCTCATTCGTATCAATCGAGATGATCGGCGCTGCCATGGGCGGTGAGAAGTTCGAGTGGCCTGCAGGCTGCTACGTTAACAACTCACAGTTCCAGAACGTCATGATGGCTATGCCTTCAACCATCGACGCTACCGGCGTTCACTACACTGACGTCAAGGGTACTGCTACCGAAATGGCTGACATTGAGGCCAGCTACAAGCATCTTCAGGCAATGCGCGACGAGGTTATTTCACTTGGAGTGCTTCCTCCTGTAAGCGATTGGAAGAAATACAACCCGAATCTCTGACCGATAGGGTCAATCAACGGCAGGGGACACGGTGTATATTGCACCGTGTCCCCTGTTGTTTTGTTAATAACGGTAAAAACAAGGTTTATTCCTGTTTTTAATTGTTAAAATTGAGTAAATAAGCCTATCAGAAACGAAAGTAATTAAAGTGTCTTGTTAATTTTGTGAAAAATATCATGACTTGCCATGACAGACTTTTCTAAAACAATGAAGAAAATGGTGGCCTGCATCCTATCTATCCAGATGCAGTTTTCATCGGCAGCAATCTCTTTTGCAAATCCGATCCATCCGGAAACGGACAGTAACAAACCTGCTTTTGTATTCCAGACCGATTATGGACAACAGCTCCGCAACAATGAGATTCCTGTCATCAAAAGCGGTACAAATATATCATGTATTCCGGTTGCAGTCTCCATTGCAACCCTGTCTGTCTCCGCCATACTGTTCATATCGGCTTTTCGCGCCAGAAAGCGTATAAAGACAGAAAGGGAGAAACTGCTTGAAGAAAAGGAGTCCGACAATACCGCTATCCACAATCTTGCAAACGAGCTCAAGACTCCTCTGTCCATGATCTATAATCCTGTCAAGAACATCATTGAATCCGGCCGGACAGACATCATTACAAGGACAAGGCTGGAGGCTGTCCTACGGCAGACCGATATAATGACCCGTATGGTCAATATCATCATGGAGGAGACAGACGAGGGTATAGAAAAGAAAGGAGTGAACACCGAATCGGTGGAACTGAACAAATGGATTGATTACCTTGCCGACGAATTCATGGTCAACAATGAAAGCAGGAACATTGTGATCAAGTCTGAACCTGATCCGTCGATTGATACAGTCATTCTGGATAAAGAGATAACATCCGAAGCTTTCTACGCTGTACTGGAATGCATCGTTTCATACTGTAACGACGACTGTGCGCTGACACTGAGAACGATGGAGAGAAAAGGCTACTATCTGTTATCGGTTGAGTGCCGCAACGTTGACCTGCCCATTGACAAGGAGAAACTGTTCGAGACCAAAAGTCCCGGAAAAAAAGATGCCACATTTCCTGAAAACGGAAGAAATCTCTCGACAGCGAGAATCAGGATGAATCTTATGGGCGGAGATATCATGATCCGGTCGGGTTCAAACCAGTCAGGCATAGTGTTCCATATCAAGATTCCCGCCATACCGATATCTGAAACCAGTCTGACCGAGGAACTGGTGCGCCCGTACAGATATGAGTCCGGAAATGCAATCCATGAAATCAATGACGGGAATCCTGAGGTTGAAACGACAAACGCATCATTGCTTATCGCGGATGATCAGCAGGATCTGCTGGATTACATGAAAGGCGAACTGCGTCCGTTATTCAAGAACATCTATACTGAACCGGACGGGAAACAGGCGTTGGAGACAATAACCGCAAAGATGCCCGACATTGTCATAAGTGATATAATGATGCCGCGCATGAACGGGTTTGACCTGTGCAGGAAGATAAAGTCCGACCCGGAACTGTCACATATTCCTGTGATTCTGCTCACATCAAGGACTAACCCCAAGGTACAGGAAATGGGATACAAGATAGGGGCCGATGCATATCTTTCCAAACCGTTCGACCTGAACCTGCTCTACAAAATGATATGCAGCCAGATAAAGAACCGACAGGAAATAAGGAAGCAGTATTCGGGAAAACTATTCTCGAACATAACCGAAAACATGACACACTGCGTGGCTGACGAGCAGTTTGTCGTCAAACTGAACAAACTGATAAAAGAGAATATCGACAACCCTAAACTGGATGTCTCTTTCCTTGTCGAAAAACTTTGCATGTCCAGAACATCACTGTTCCTGAAAACCAACAACCTGCTCGGGATATCCGCAGGAAGATATATTAAGCAGCTCCGGATGGAAGCGGCAAAAGAACTGCTCACCAAGACAGACAAGCAGATAAACGAAATAGCCGCATGCACCGGGTTCAGTGAAAGCCAGTATTTCAGCACGGTGTTCAAACAGGAGACAGGAATGACCCCGAAACAGTTCAAAGAAATGTCCGTGTTAAAGAAAATCTGATGGAACAGCTCAATTTCATACTGCCGGCACTTGCACAGACTGAATCGGTATCACAGATACCGGCACATAACGTGCCTACCTTTTCATCGGTGTTTTCAGTAGCGTTGCTTTCTGTCATCATTCCTCTCAGTGTAGTAGTCTTCAGGAATCTGAAAAAAACGATAAGAAAAAGAATACAAGAGATAAAGGAGATGGAAGACAAGATATCCTTCCTTGCCGACATAGCTCACGAGCTCCGTACTCCGCTGCTCTTGATTTACAATCCCGTGAAAGAACTGCTTAGAAGAAGGTATCTCGATAACAAAGACTATGAACGTATCATGGGTATATACAACCAGGTCAACAAGATGACATCCATGGTCAATATGATTCTGGACAGTAGCCGGAACAAGGTAAGAAGAGAGGACCTGGTTCCGGAGACGATAGAACTGAATTCCTGGATAAACAGCTTTCTGGCCGATTATGATAATCTTTGCTCCGACGACGGACATCAGATAATCTTCCGGCCGGACCCCAGAATCCATTCAACCGTCATAGACAAGAGCATCATAGAAACAGGACTGTCAAACCTCATCAGCAATGCTGTAAAATACAGTCCGAAAGGGTCGGATATCACCGTATTTACAAAAAAGACAGGTAACAACGTTTCAATAACCGTCAAAGACAAAGGAAGAGGTTTCCGCTGTGATGCCGAGAAGCTGTTCCAGAGAAACTTCCGGGAGAGACCGGATGACAGTGTGCCCGGATACGGGCTTGGGCTTACTTACGTCCGTTCCCTGATGGAACTCGCCGAAGGAACTGTGACAGCCTCACACAATGAAGACGGGATAGGTTCCTCTTTCTGCATGACATTCCCCATCCGGTTCCGGAAGAAACGGCAAGTTACAGCGGCTTATAGACAGAACCAGGCGACGGTTTTATCAACCCCTTCATCTCCAAGGAAAAAAGAATGGAAGTCAGTTTGATATAGGGTATGTTGCAATCCACCATTATGGTATTAAGATGAACCCCGTGTGCCTTGAGCCTTATCCGTTCAAACACCCTTGTCTCTTCATCCGACAGTTCCGGAAAGAGCTGTTTCTGCACAGGTCCGGTTCCTGTTGCTGTCCGCCAGTTCATGGCACTGAGGAAATCCTCGGCTGAGGTAATCAGAGCGGCTCTGTTGGTTCTTATCAGTTCATTGCAGCCTACCGAACACGGATCGCCCACACTTCCGGGAAAGGCGAAACAGTCTCGGTTGTAGCTTTCCGCTATTTCGGCTGTGACAAGGGAACCGCCCTTAGCCCTTGACTCGACAACCACAGTCGCGTCGGCAAGACCGGCAATAATACGGTTCCTCCTGACAAAGTTGTTCTTGAACGGAACGGTTCTGCTCATGAATTCAGTCACAAGAGCCCCTTTCTCCAGCATGGATCCGGCTATTTGTCTATGCGAGGAGGGATAGATCATGTCCAGCCCGTGTGCAAGGACACCTATCGTACTGCAACCGACCGACAGAGCCGACTTATGGGCCTGGACATCTATTCCATAGGCAAGTCCGCTTATGACAACGATGTCCGGACACAAACGGTAGAGTTCCCTGATAAAAGAACTACATACACTCAGGCCATAATCCGTGGCCTTTCTGGTACCCACTATGCTTACGACATGCAAGGCATTCAGGTTGGCATTACCCATCTTGAACAGTACAAGAGGTGCATCGCTGCAATCCCTCAACCGGGCCGGATAATCCTCATCGGCAATAGTGATGCAGCTGATTCCGTGTCTCTTGATGAACTCCAGTTCTTCACGGACAAAAGAATGATACCCGGAACAGTCCAAAGCCTCGATAAGACTTTGTCTGACTCCGGGTATCAGTTCTTTCAGATGATCACGGCACTTGAAGATCTCCTTCGCGCTGCCTAACTGTTCATACAGGAATCTTGCACCTGTACATCCCAGTCCGTCTATCCTGTTCAGAGTGAGCAATGCCGTAAGCTCATCTTCCGGCATCTGTTCACTGTTTTATTGCTGTATCAGAAACCTGTAAGGGCGCTCTGATACTTTATGAATTCTATATCGTTCTTTATCTTGTTCTTCAAAGAAGGATCAAGACTGACGGCCTTCTGCAGATTCTGCGCCACGGCGGCAGCATCGTTGGTGCGTGCAGCCACGATAGCCAAAAGATATGCGGTATTGGCATCGGCATTCCTGATTGCACCCAGAACCCTCTTAGCTCCGGCATAGTCCTTGGTCATTATCATGGCAAGGGCCTCAGCATTCGTGTTACTGCCTCTCAAGGCAGAGAGAGCACGCTCATACTGACCCTGTGCGATATACATGTTGCCCAAAGCTTCCTGGTTTGCCTTGCTGTCACCGCCTTTAGCGAAATACGTTGCAGCCTCGGCCGCATTGTTCCTCGCAAGACAGAGAAGACCCATGTTCGTGTTGGCATCGGGAGCAGAAGAGTTAAGCTGCAGAGCCTTCCTGAAATTCGATTCCGCAGTGGCAAGATCCCCGTCAACGAAAGCGATTTCGCCAAGGTTGTTGAAAGCGCGGTAGTCATTGGGGAAAAGCCTTGTCACAGTGGAATAGATATCCTTTTTCTCGGCCTTGTTGGAGGTAAGGGTGGCCGAATAGAGCAACTCTTCGATGCTGAGTGCCCTTGGGTCAGACTTGTAGGTTTCCCTGATCTCATCGTCGGAGCGGCCTATGATCTGATAGTTCAGAGTGAGACGTGCACGACGCAGCTGAGGAAGAATGTCTGCTGCAAGATCGTTATAAACAGCTGAAAGGTTCTTGATTTCGGCCTCACGGCGTTCGGGATCGTCATACATGGAGAGGACGCGGAGGATAAGATCCTTGTCCTGCAGGTTTGACTTGCTCACCAGTTCCTTGAAACCGTCCCAGTCCTGGGCCGTGTAGCTGGATTCCACATCGGCATCTATCTTTGCCTTCTTGATTTCATTCTTTATATAGTTCGCGGCATTCGACTCACGCTGGCTTGCCAACCTGTCATTCAGTTTTAGTCCACCGTCAGGTGAAGCATACGCGGAAACCTCTATGTTCTCTATCTCGTAGTTTTCATCGGCTGCATATTTCTTCATCGACTCCTTGAGAGCCTTCACGGCATCACTGTTGGTTTCCGAAGAGCGTATGTTGGCCTGCTGTATCACGAACATGATATTGGCATCCCTGGCCTGCTTGATTATGCGCTGGAAAGCATCCTGTGAAGCTACTGTGTTGGCGCTTTTCGCAGATTCGGAATAGAGTTCGGCTGTAGAGATGACGCCATCGGCTATCTTGACAGGGGCAATCTCTATCTTCTTACCGTTCTTTGATGCGTTGAAAGTGACATAAAGCTCGGATTTGGCCATCTCCGGCTGATACTTGAAAGCATCCTTGAAAGTGAATGTTCCGCCATCCTTGTAGTTGACAACCCTGTTGTTGCCCTGGACCTTCTCTCCCTGGAGGGTTACCGGCTGGCCCTTGACTGAACCTCCGTCCCAGCGGAGCTCAGGAGTTGCAGTGCATACAACCTTCTTAGGGAAGAATTTTGCCGGGAAAGTGCCGGTTACAGTGTAGGGCACTTCACCGCCGACCGCTTCAAGTATTTCGGGTGTCACGACATAGTAGTCCGACGACATGTCCATACCCGACTTGCATCCGGCCAACATCAGAAGGCCTGCGCCCAAAAGCGCGAAACGTAGTGATTTTGACATAATTGAATTATTTAGCGTTAGTTTGTGAATACCTTTTGTCTTAATTACGCAAACATACAAAAAAAAAGCAGAACCCGTGTGTTCCGACGGACATTATTTTTTGAAGACAACCAGAATCCGTTTCAGATTCTCATATGGTGTTTCTGGGATGATGGGATATTATCTCATCACGCAGGCGGGAACGGTCAATATGGGTATATATTTCCGTAGTGGATATCTTCTCGTGTCCGAGCATCGCCTGAATGGCTCTCAGGTTCGCACCGCCTTCAAGAAGATGGGTTGCGAATGAGTGTCTGAAAGTATGCGGACTGACTTTTTTCCTGATCCCCGCCTTTGCAGCCAGTTCCTTGACCATATCGAACACCATCACTCTGGAAATTGGCTTACCTCGACGGAAACTCAAGAAAAGGAACGGTTCCGCACCTGCCTTGACATCAATATGGCAACGCTGTGAGAGATACAGTTCTATCTCATGCAGCGCCCGCTCCGAGATAGGGACGAGACGTTGCTTGCTCCCCTTGCCTGTAACCCTCACGAATCCCTCCTCGGGAAAAAGGTCCGCCAGCTTCAGACTGCACAGCTCGGAGACTCTCAGCCCGCAGCTGTACATGGTTTCAATCATTGCACTGTTCCGCTGTCCCTCCGGAAGTGTCCTGTCTATAGCCTGCAATATGGAGTCTATCTCCTGCACGGAAAGCACATCGGGAAGATGCCGCCCGATCCTGGGAGACTCCAGCAGCTCCCCGGGATCGTCCTGGCGATAGCCTTCGATGTTCAGGAACCTGAAAAACGAACGGACTCCGGATATGATCCTTGACTGGGAGCGCGGGGCTATGCCGAGATCTCCCAAGGCAGCGGCAAATTCATGGAGGTCGTCAAGAGTGACATCCCGCAGGTCCATACCGCAATCGCTGAAATAGGAGATGAGCTTGAGCACATCGTCCATGTATGCCTCCGCCGTATTCAGGGAAAGAGACTTTTCCAGAAGCAGATACTGGCGGAACTTTTTGAGTACCGTGTCCTGTTCTGACCGGGAGTTATGTCCGCATACGGTTTTCATTATTAGAGAAAACGGCTTAACTTTGCAACCGGATGGCGCCGTTATGGCAGACCGGACACAAAGATAAGAATAATTATGTCATTATCCGGAAAAGGTATAGGATATACAGGTGAAGATGAACTGGAGGATTACATCTCCAGGCATATCGCTCCGGAGGGTGCGCTTCTGGAATCCCTCTACAGGGAGACGAACCTGACCATGCTGAATCCCCGTATGGCATCGGGACATATCCAGGGAAGACTGATCAAGATGCTGGTCTCCATGATCAGGCCTGTCACAGCTTTGGAAGTGGGCACATTCACCGGGTACGCCACGCTTTGCATTGCCGAGGCCATGCCCTCGTCCGGAACACTCCATACCGTGGAGATTGACGATGAAAAGGAGGCTTTTATCCGCAGATGGATTGACAGTTCACCATACTCCGACAGGATAAGGCTGCATATCGGCGATGCTCTTGAGGTGGTTCCCTCTCTCGGAGAACTGTTTGACATGGCATTCATTGACGGTGAAAAGAGGGAATATCCCGAATATTGGGACAAGCTGTTCCCATATATAAAACCGGGTGGTTTCATCATTGTCGACAACACCCTGTGGAACGGTCATGTGGCTGATACCCGTTTCAGGGACGGACAGACCGAAGCCATCCGCAGGTTCAATGACATGGTTGCCTCGGACAGACGGGCTGAAGTGGCGATGATTCCCATACGGGACGGGGTGTCAATCATCAGGAAAATTGAAAATTGAGAAGTGAAATATGGACAGTACAAGACAACAGAAGATTTCGAGACTGATACAGAAGGAGCTGAGTGAAATGTTCCTTCTGCAGACAAAACTGACGAAAGGGCTATTGGTATCGGTCAGTGAAGTGAAAATAAGCAGCGACTTGAGCATAGCAAGCGTTTATCTGAGCATTTTTCCGTCAGAGAAGGGGGAAGAGACTGTCCGTAACATAAACTCCAATGTGAAGGAGATAAGGTATGATCTGGGGCAGAGGGTGAGACACCAGCTTCGGATCATCCCTGAACTGCGGTTTTTCCTTGACAACACGCTGGAATATATGGCCCGTATCGACGAGTTGCTAAAACAATAGACCCCGACGGCAAAGTGAACATCCCTTTCTATATAGCAAAGCGTTATCTTTTCGCCAGGAAGAGCCACAACGTAATCAATGTCGTCTCCGCCATTTCGGTGGCGGGAATAGCATTGGCTTCCTTTGCACTGATCTGCACCCTGTCTGTTTTCAACGGGTTCCATAATCTGATTTCCACACTGTTCTCCGATTTCGATCCGGAACTGAAAGTAGTGCCTGTCCATGGAAAATTCTTTGATACGGACGATGAAAGAATCACATCCGCACGCACGCTTCCCTTTATAGAAGTCTGTTCATTCACGCTTGAGGAACAGGCACTGCTGCAATACAAGAGCCGTCAACAGATTGCAATAATCAAAGGCGTGGACGATAACTTCCATGATCTGGCCGACATAGAATCAATACTTTTCGGCAACGGCATATATATGCTTTCCGACGAGGTTTGCGACTACGGTATCCTCGGTATCAACCTGCTCCGGAAGATGGATTGCGGGGCACAGCCTGTCGATCCGCTTACACTCTACGTTCCCAGGAAAGGGGGATCGGTAAGCATGGTCAATCCCGCCTCCTCCTTCAATTCCGCAAAGATTTTTTCGCCTGGAGTGTTCTTCAAGGTGGATCAGGAAAAATACGATGACAATTACATTCTTGTATCACTGGATCTTGCAAGAAGACTCACAGGGCACCTCGACAATGCCTCCGCAATGGAGCTGAAACTTTCAGGAGGCTGCGGCGTCCTGAAAGCAAGACGTGAACTGAAGGCCGTACTGGGTGATGATTTCCGGATACTGGACCGTTACCAGCAGCAAGCGGATGTCTTCAAGGTGGTCAAACTTGAAAAATTCATCTCCTATCTGTTTCTTTCATTCATCCTTCTTATCGCCTGCTTCAACATCATCAGTTCCCTCATCATGCTCATGCTCGAGAAACAGAATGACGCTGTCCTGCTTAAAAACCTCGGCGCCGAAGAAAAGACTGTTGAAAGGATATTCGTGATGAACGGGGTGCTGATCTCCGTTACAGGGGCAATCGCCGGACTGGCGGCAGGGATAGCAGCGGTCCTGCTTCAGCAGCATCTTGGACTTATCAAGCTCGGAGCGTCAGGAAACTTCATAGTGGATTCCTATCCGGTCAACCTCAAGATAGGCGACATCCTTACGGTTCTGCTGACAGTGATTGCCGTAAGTTTCATTTCCATACGTCCGATAGGGCGTATAGCACGCAAGTACATAGGAAACAGACAGAAGGAATAAGAATCTGTCACAAAGAAACAGTTTCCGCATTGATCCCGTCATTCATGAAAACGGATGCATTGGGAAGGAATGTCTCGACCGATTCAGTAGTCAGATATCTGCATGAAGAGTTCCTGGTACAACGTGAGTCCATCTCCGGATGACGCTCCAGATAATCCTTCAGTGAAGAAGCCACATATTCACCCTGGGACACAATCCTGATGCGGTCAGGAACATACTTCCTGATTTTTCCGTACAGCAAAGGATAATGCGTGCAGCCCAGAAGTATAACGTCAATCTCAGGATCCCTGGCCAGAAGGTTCTCCACATGACGTTTCACAAAGAAATCGGCACCGTCAGAACCGGACTCGCCGTTCTCTACGAGCGGAACCCATATAGGACATGCCTCCCCTGTCACGGTTATGTCAGGGAACAGCTTGTTTATCTCCAGCGGATAGGAGAGGGATTTTACGGTACCCGGCGTAGCCAGAAGGCCTACATGCCGCGTCCTGGTCATGTCGCCTACGGATTCGGCTGTAGGCCGGATGATGCCCAGCACACGCCGTGTCGAATCGATTCTGGGCAGGTCAATCTGTTGAATGGTTCTCAACGCCTTTGCCGATGCCGTGTTACAAGCCAGCACGACCAGATGGCAACCCATCTCGAAAAGCTTGCAAACGCATTGCAGGGTGAACTCATAGACAACCTGGAAAGACCTGGTTCCGTACGGAGTCCTGGCATTGTCACCCAGATAGAGGAAATCGTAATCCGGTAGAACGGTCCTGATATGTTTAAGGATTGTCAGTCCGCCGTAACCGGAATCAAAGACCCCTATCGGACCTGGCCCGGAAGGCAACAGATTATTGTTCATTACATTTATTTTAAAGGTATCAAAGCTTTGCCTGAATTCTCGCCGCCTTCAACCCCCGTTTCCTTCAGGCCAAGCAACCGATAGACCTGGTTGGAAATATCCACACCCCTTTCGGGATCGATATAGAGATATGTCTTAGTTCCAGTGTCAATGACATAATCCAGATTCAGCGACTTTCCTGCGCTGTTCACCGCCTTGATCAGTTTCTCCTTGATGGGAACAAGCAACTCCTCCCGCTTGCTCTCCAGTTCACTCTGTACATTGTCACGGAAGTCTGAATATGTGTCCATAAGCACCTGGAGTTCCTTCTGTCTTTTGGCAACGATTGAAGGGGCAAGCTGGTTCTGTTCCAGCATGAACTCCACATACTGACGTTCGAACTCTCTCTTGGAACGTTCTATCTCCTCCTTGAAATCGGACTGGATTTTCTGCAGGTTCTCCTGGGCCTCCTTGTATTCAGGCATAAGTTTCAGGGTTCCGTTGAAATCCATATAACCGAAATTCCCGGTCTGGGCCCATAAAGCGGCAGGCAGTGCGACCAGAATGACGGAAATGATTTTCTTAAATGGTTTCATAAGCGGCAGTAATTGATTTGTCATTCGGAAAATCACAAGGGGGAAACGGACAGAAAAGGCCCATATTCCCCCCTTATGCGGGTTAAACCGGAATTATTTTATTCCTAACTTAGCCTTGACAGCCTCGGTCACGTCAGTAGTAAGGGTGGAGTTCACGAACGGAACCACACCGTTGGCCACGTCAAAGATACAGGTGTATCCTCCCTCTTCGCCCACATCCTTGATGGCTTTCTGAAGTTTGGTCAGAAGAGCGTCCATCAGTTCTGCATGCTTGTTGTTAAGGTTGGTCAGGCAATCGTCATGATACTGTTCCATCTTCTGCCTGCTCTCCATTATCTCCTGTTCACGACGGGTCCTGATATTCTCAGGGAGAGTCTCACGCTGCTTTTCATAATCCTCGACCTTCTTGGAATATTCATTCATCATATACTGAAGCTCCTCGTCATACTGTTTCTGAAGTGTTTCCAGCTCTGTCTGGGAACTCTTGTATTCAGGCATCAGCTGAGCCACATCCTGGGAATTGATATTCCCGAATTTCTGTGCGTACATGCACATTGGTGCAAGTGCCAGAAGAACAACCAATAGTTTTTTCATATCTTGACAAATGTGTTAGTTATCTGTTTGGGGTGCAAATTTAAGCAATTAATTCGAATAGCCGAGCTTACGCAGCACTTCGTTGCTTATGTCTATCTTGGGCGAAGCATAGACCATGCTGGAGGCCGATGACCTGTCAATCACCATCTGGTATCCTTCAGCCTCGCTGATCTGCTTGACCGCCTCGTAAATCTCGTCCTGTATGGGATTCATGAGGCTCTCCCTCTTCTTGAACAGTTCTCCATCAGGGCCGAAATACTGGCGCTTGAGTTCACTGGCCTGTTTCTCCTTTGCCACGATCTCCTCCTCTTTTCTGGTCTTCTGCTCATCGGAAAGGAAAACCGACTCGTTCTGATAGTTCTTGTACAGAGTCTGTGCTTCCAGCGATACCGCCTCAACCTCGGCCTGCCAACGTTTGGAAAGCTGGTTCAGCTGTTCGTTTGCACGTTCGTATGCCGGTATCCTGTTCAGTATATACTCCATATCAACCAAAGCGAATTTCTGCGCACCTGCGGTGAGGCAGAAAAGGCACATAAGTGCTGTGAGTGTAAAAATCTTCTTCATAATATCTTCGTTTTCCCTTAATATAACCGGATTGGCCGTTATGTTAAAACTCCTGTCCCAACACGAAGTGTATCTGGCTGCCGCTGTATGTCCTGGAGCCGTTGATGGGGTCGAATCCGTATCCCCAGTCTATGCCCATCATTCCTATCATAGGAAGGAACACGCGTACGCCCACACCCGCGGAACGTTTCAGGTCGAAGGGATTGAACCTGGAGATGGAGGTCCAGGCGTTGCCTCCCTCAAGAAACGCCAGTGCATATATTGTGGTGGAATTCTGCATCATGAGAGGATAACGGAGCTCAGCCGTCATGCGCGTATAGGCATAACCGTCGGAATATGGCGTAAGGGAACCGTTATCGTATCCGCGCAGACCTATTATGTCCGTGGCGTATGTATAAGAGCCGCCGCTCATTCCGTCTCCTCCCATGAAGAACGTCTCGAACGGGGACTTCTTGTACTTGTTGTAATGGCCGAGCAGGCCGAAATCCATGCGCGTCATGAGCACGAGACGTTTCTTCAGACCGTTTGTAAGAGAAGTGTATGTACGGCTCGTGAACTTCCACTTGTTGTACTCTATCCATTTGTGCTTCTGCTCAAGCTCGGACTGGTATGTGGCCGATGTAGCATCTGCAGCAAGATTCCTGTAATCCACGCCATCGAACAGGGAATAGGGTGGGGTCAATGCCACAGACAGCGAGTAGTCGGAGCCTGATGTCGGGAACAGGGGACTGTTGGACGTGGAATGGCTCAACTCGAAAGTCAGGTTTATGTTATTGCATGTCCCGTTGTGTATGAGAAAATATCTCCACTGTTTCAGGTCATACATGGTATATGACAGGGATGCCCTGAATACGGTATATACATCCGGCCAGTTCAGCCGCTTGCCCCAACCTACCGATCCTCCGAACATCCTGATATATGTGTCGGGGTCGTAATAAGACTCGTAGTTATTGTAATACCCGTTACCGTAATAGTTGTAGTTGCCATACCCGTAATAGTAGTTGTACATGTTCTGGTAATAGGCGGAATTGTAATAGTTGCTGCTTATGTCCGACTGCTTGGAATAATAAAGGTTCACCCACAGGGAATTGGGACGTTTGCCTCCGAACCAGGGATCCATGAACGAGAAACTCCAGGAATGGTAGAACTTGCCGTTCGAAGAACCGCTTATGGAGAATGTCTGGCCGTCTCCCTGCGGAAGCAGGTTATGGTAGTTGTCACTCTTGTGAAACAGATTGTACATGGAAAAGTTCGTGAATTTCAAGGCGACCCGCCCGATGAGTCCGGTCTGTCCCCATCCTGCGGAAAGCTCCACCTGGTCGTTGGGCTTTGATTCCAGTTCCCAGTTGATGTCAACCGTTCCGTTCGACTGGTCCGGCCTGACATCGGGATTGATAGTGGTAGGCTCGAAATGACCCATGTTGGCGATTGTACGGTATGAGCGTTCCAATGCATCGTATGAGAACACATCGCCCGGACGGGTGAACAGCTCACGCCGGATCACATTCTCGTAAACCCTGTCGTTGCCGTAGATATTCACCCTGTTGATAGTATGCTGGGCACCCTCGGCAATCCTTATCTCAAGGTCGATGGAGTCGCCCTCCACATTGGCCTCCACAGGATTGATCTGTGCCATCACATAACCGCCGTTATAATAATGCCTCTGTATTGCATCTTCGTCGGAGCGGGTCCTCTCGTCAAGTTTCTTCTGGTTATAGACATCACCCCTCTTCATCTTCAGGACATCGCTCAAAGCCTCGCTGTTATAAACGGTGTTGCCCACCCACTGCACATTCCTCAGGTAGTATTTACCGCCTTCATCCAGGGTGAGCCAGATATCGACAGTATTGTCTTCCGGATTGCTGGAAACGCTGTCCTTGACGATGTAGGCATCGCGGTAACCCATCTCGCCGTACTTATCCCTGATCTTGTCCATATCACCCAGGAACTCCTCATTCACGAACTTCTTGGTATGGAAGAAATCAGGCAGATATCCCTTTTCGTTGGTTTTCTTCATGATCTTGCGGATATCCCTGTCCGAAAGTACCTCATTGCCCTCAATGTGGATCTCCCTGACCTTGACCTTGTCCTTACGGTCAATGTAGATATCGACATACACCAGTCCGTCCTCATCCACCTCCGTCCTCTCCTGGATACGGACATCGGCATCCTTGTAGCCCTTCTCGTCATAATACCTCCTGATGAGGGCCTCGGAACGGTTCAATACATTCGGGGTTATCTGAGTGCCGGGAATAAGCTTGAGCTTCTCCTCCAGCTCGTTCATCTCGCCTTTCTTTATTCCATGGAACACACACTCCTTCAGCTTCGGACGGTGCACGACCTCTATCTCAAGCCATATCTTATCCCCGGATATTCTGGTTGCGAGAATCCTCACGTTCGAAAACAGGCCGTTCTTCCAGAGACGCTTCATGGCATTCGATATTTCCGGACCGGGAACCGCGAGACGCTGTCCGACAGAAAGTCCGGACAGGTTCTTCAGGGCCTTCGCGTTCTGGTCGTCGCCCGTAACGGTAATATCGGCAATCTCGTAGCGTTTGGGTGTGCCTGAATAGAGAATAACAGGGTTCTCCTGTTCTATTTCCTCTCCGGTCTGTGCATTTGACAGGGAAAAGGAAACGGACAGGATCAGCAATGCCAGTATCTTTATTCTTCTCATTTCATCATTCGTTAGTTGACTCCTCTACCTGATCCCCTGTAAGACCGAAACGACGCTCGCGATGCTGATAGAAATATATAGCCTTGCACAGCTCCTCCAGATCAAAGTCAGGCCAGTATGTGTCACAGAAATACAATTCCGTATATGCGGACTGCCAGAGCAGGAAATTGCTCAGACGGATCTCGCCGCCGGTTCTGATGAGCAACTCCGGATCAGGTAAAAAATATGTCGTCAGAGCCCCTGTTACGGTCTCCTCGCTTATCTCGTCAGCCTTCAGTTCACCGTTGGCCACCTTCAGGGATATCTTCCTGACCGCCTCTGTAATCTCCCACCTGGACGAATAGCTGAGGGCCACTATCACGTGCAACCGGTCAAAATGCCTGGTATTTTCAATGCACCGGTTCAATTTGTCCATGACCGACGGGGGAATCCTCCCGGTATCGCCTATAACATGCAAACGGGCCTGGTTGCGTCTGAACGACTCCTCTTCGATATTGTCAAAAAGCAGCTGCATCAATGTATTCACCTCTTCGATCGGACGGTTCCAGTTTTCCGTCGAGAAAGTATAAATAGTCACGTATCTGATTCCGAGAGAGACACTGTCCTCCAGCAATTTCCTGACGGCCTCGACACCCTTTGCATGTCCCGCCGACCGTTCCAGGCCACGGGCTTTGGCCCAGCGTCCGTTCCCGTCCATTATTATCGCCACATGTCTGGGTATCCTTTCCTTATCCAACTGCTCCTGATATGTCATATTTCCTATTGTTGTTCAAATGATTCATCTTATCTCGTTGCAATCGCACGGCCGCTTGAACATGTCAAACGTTATATACAGCATAGTGAAACTGTAGCTGTCCTTGTTCTTAATCCCCTTGCCGCCTATCAGGAAGGGGTCGTTCAATACGGATCCCTCCGGGGAGGTCACATCAAGCCTGTCCGAAGAACTGAACCGCATGGTCCACTCGGCTCCTATGTTGACTCTCTCCGAAAGCTTGTATCTTACCCCCATTCCTATCGGTATGCATAGCGCGAATTCATCGGATGCAGGCTTGGGGGCA
>JAGAEZ010000094.1 GCA_017612875.1 Bacteroidaceae bacterium
AAAATGGCCGATTTCTACGAGTGGATCATTAAGGAATATCTCCGTGTCATACCTCCCGCGCAGCAGTGGGGCATCTGCCAGTGGTGTGTTACCGACTCTCCTTCAAACAGCGGATGGCGCGCCGGCGAACCGGTAGGCATCTGGGATCTAAACTACAACCGTAAGCATGTATATGCCGGTTTCGTGCGTGGGCTTGGCGGTGTCCCCAGCGGTATTGACCATATTGAGGCGGATGAGACTGTTGACATCGCGAAAGGCATATACAACATATCGGGAGTGCGGGTGTCGGCTGAATCGCTTGAAGAGCTCCCGTCCGGCCTTTACATCGTGAACGGCAGGAAGGTTGTTATACCGTAGTCACAAAAAAAGGACGGTTCCCGTAGTGTGATTGGAACACTTTGAGAACCGTCCTCTGTTTTTTTTGTGCTGATTGTTATCAGCTTTGAGAGTGCACGGCGGGAATCGTCCCTCCTGTGAAAATCTTTATGAGATTGTGATGCTCTGAACGGCCTGGGCTTGCTTTTCGGCAGGCATCTTGGGCACGTTGATGGTCAGCACGCCGTTCTCAACCTTTGCTGAAATCTTGTCACGGTCAGCATCATCGGGCAGGATGTAGCTCTGGTTGAACTCCTGGTATGAGAACTCGCGGCGTATGTAGTTGCGTTTCCTGTCATCCTTGTTCTCCTCATGATTGCGGACCATGGAGATTGACATCACGCCATCAGCATCGACCTGCAGGTTCAGCTCCTCTTTCTTCAGTCCCGGAACAGCGAACTCAAGTTCGTAGTTCTTCTCGTTCTCGATGACGTTCAGAGCCGGTACGCTGGCTGCGGTGCGGGTAGTGAACCAGTCATCATTCATAAAATCGTTGAACAGACTCGGTAACCAATTCTGGTTGTAGTTCTGATTTCTTCTTGCGAGTAACATAGTTGTAACCTCCTATACTTTAAATTAAACATTTCTTTTTTTTCGGCCTCCCTTGCGGGCCGGCTTCGCAGTATAAGAGACAAATGTGGTGCCAGCAGACTTAATATGACAAATTGACAGAATATCGGCACTGTTGTATGACAATCTGGCAAAATAATTAATGAGGACAAGTAGAAGAATTAAACTTCGGTACCTGCGTAACCTCAATTATAAATCTGAAACCGGTGTGTTCCAGATATCACCGGACAGATGCTTCCGCTCATTGTCAATCTTGAGCAGGGAATCGCGTACATTGTTGTCCAAAGCGTGGTCCAGGTCACAGTAGCCGCTGGAGTTTAAGGCTGACAGCACTTTCACTACGGTGAGGGACTGCGTGTCGGTGGATGGCACGTAGGCCGGTTCGCGGTCATCGTTCTGAAGTACGGTCTCCAGAAGTCCTGCGTCGGTGAGTGTGTCAAGTGACGATATGACGTAACGGTGCGGTATCTGGAGCTTGTTCACTATGTCCTTCATGGTGAGTGCAGGCTCGTGACGGTTAAAACGCTTGCAGATGCATGACATGACCATGAGGCAGTAGAAATCCTCATGGCGCCGGCTTATCTTGTCGGGTTCCTTGAAGTAGTTGAAGTTGTCATTGTTCTGGCTCACGTAGGCCATCTGGCATCCGAAGAGGATGATTGACCATGAGATGTAGCACCACAGCAGGAACAGTGGCAGGGCGGCGAAACCTCCGTAAATGGCGTTGTAGCTTGATAGCGAGAACTGGCCATGGAAGTAGAGGTTCTGCAGCATCTGGAACAGGCATCCGGCTATGATACCAGGGATAATGGCGTACTTGAACTTGACCTTGGTGTTGGGCATGAACATATAGAAACCGGTCAGTATGAGTCCGGCCAGCAGATAGGGCATGGCCTTGATCAGGAACTTGAGGAACCCGCCGAGCAGCAGGAAACCTTCCATTCGTGTGATTATGGATGATGCCAGCACGCTAAGACCGCTCAGGCAGATGATGCCTATCGGGATGAGCAGGAGCAGCGAGAAATAGTCGGTGATCTTGCGCCCCATGCCGCGTGCCTTTTTGACATGCCAGATGGAGTTCAGGTTTGTCTCAATGCCGTCTGCCAGGGAGAAGACCGAGAAGAGCAGGAATAGCAGTCCAATGCCGATGAACGCGCCGCTGGAGGCGTATTGCAGATACTGGTCAATGAATTTCATCACTGTATCCACGGTGTCGTTCTGGTCAATTATCCCGTTCTTGAGCAGCCCTGTCACGATGTTCTCGAACCCGAACCCGCGCGCTATGGCAAAGATGAGCGCCAGGATGGGCACTATGGCGAACAGGGTGGAGTAGGTTAGGGCGGCGGCCCGTGTCATGACCTTGTCATCGATGAAGGTGCGTATGGCAATCACAATCACCTTCACGCTGTTGCCTATGGCACGTCTCAGTGGACGTTGCTTACTCAGGTCCAACGACCAGATATCCTTGTTGAGGAACTGCTGGAGCCGTTCCATGAACCTCTTGAACTTGCCGGTTTTATTCTCTGCCATGATAAAAACTCATAAGCCAGCCACAAAAATAATCAATTATCAACTATTTGGAGCAAAACCGGGCAGATTCTTGCTTTTACAGTTTGTCCTTGAGGAAACGGCCGGTGTAGGATTCGGGGCAGGCTGCTACCTGTTCGGGGGTACCGCATACCACGAGATGGCCGCCGCGCTCACCGCCTTCGGGGCCAAGGTCAATCACATGGTCGGCGCACTTTATCACATCCATGTTGTGCTCTATGATTATCACGGTGTGGCCGCGGCGGATGAGTGCATCGAATGACTCCAACAGCTTGCGGATATCGTGGAAGTGAAGGCCGGTGGTGGGCTCGTCGAATATGAATATGGTGGGAGCCGATTTCTCCATGCTCAGGAAATAGGCCAGTTTCACGCGCTGGCTCTCACCGCCGGACAGGGTTGATGACGACTGTCCCAGCTTGACATAGCCCAGTCCTACCTGGCGCAGCGGCTCCAGTTTCTTGACAATGCGGCGTTCGGCGGCATCATTGCCTGAGAAAAACTCGACGGCCTGGTTCACGGTCATCTCCAGTATGTTCCAGATATTCTTGCCTTTGTATGTGACTTCCAGCACATCGTTCTTGAAACGGTGTCCGTGACAGCTCTCGCAAACCATCTGGAGGTCGGACATGAACTGCATGGAGACGGTCACAACGCCCTCGCC
>JAGAEZ010000095.1 GCA_017612875.1 Bacteroidaceae bacterium
AGTGGCGCTATTCTACAAGTTCCAATGCTTCATACAGACATCAGGAGAGTT
Organism: Bacteroidaceae bacterium; assembly: GCA_017612875.1. Lineage (GTDB taxonomy): Bacteria > Bacteroidota > Bacteroidia > Bacteroidales > Bacteroidaceae > Colenecus. The sequence goes on from JAGAEZ010000095.1 coordinate 52, forward strand.
ATATGCGTACGGGAAGCATCGGTAATTACAATGCCAGTTCCGGTAGCGGAGGCAGTGCGGTGCTGAGTACTACCAAGAGTATCGGCGCGGGTCAGAACGGATCGCTCACCTATCGCAACGACTGGCTTGAGGTGACTGCCAACGGCCGGTTCAGTTACAGCCACTCGGAGAACAACCAGCGTCAGAACAGCAATATGGATACCTATACGTTCAGCTACGGAGGAAGGGCCAATGCCAGGCTTCCGTGGAGGAACATCAACTTAGGTACCGATATTACCATGCAGAGCCGTCGCGGATATAGCGGCTCTTACAACAGGGATGACCTTATCTGGAATGCCAACGCCTCGATTAGTTTCCTGAAAGGCAATGCGGGAACGCTCCAGATACAGTACTACGATATCCTGAATGACGAGACCAACGTGAACCGTACAGTTTCAACTACTGGCCGTACCGATACCAAGAACAACAGCATCCACAGTTACATCATGGTGCATTTCATCCTGCGTGTGAATGTGTTCGGAACCAGGGCAGCCCGTCAGGAGATGCGTCAGGGTAACCAGATGGGAGGCCGTGGCGGAATGGCCCAGGGAATGCGTGGCGGCGGTAACAGAGGTGGAGGCTTTGGCGGTCCCGGCGGTGGCGGTCCCGGCGGCGGATTCGGAGGAGGATTCGGCGGCGGAAGGCCTTAAGCGTTCAGCGTACTCTTGGCTCGGGGCCTGATGTCAAGTCGGGCCGGCAGACCGCAGGCGGTCATTTGAAGAAGGAGAAATGGACCGAGCCGTAAACCCTCATGTCGGTGAACCTGGGATGTCCGGAAAAATCATTCTTTGAACCGTGCTCCAGAACGAATATGCCGTCCTCGGCCAGTAACCGGTTTCCTAACACCAGGTCAGGAATGTCGGAGAGGTTCGGTAGGGAGTAGGGCGGGTCGGCGAAAATGAAGTCGAACTCCGCATCACACCTTTCTATATATTTGAACACGTCACCCCTTACAGGGAAACACCTGTCGGTCTTGACGGTCTCCATTATCTTGCAGATAAAACTGAAATGCGCAGGGTCTTTCTCTACTGAGACCACTTTTGAGCACCCCCTTGAAACCAGTTCTATGCTGATGCTTCCTGTCCCGGCGAACAGGTCAAGGGCTGTGGCGTCCTCAAGGTCGATGCGGTTGGCAAGGACGTTGAAAAGGCTTTCCTTGGCAAAATCTGTTGTCGGCCTTGCCGAGAAGGTACGTGGAATCTCGAAACGACGGTGCTTGTATATTCCGCTTATTACTCTCATTCCTTAATGTATTTCGGGGTAAAAAGGAAATCCATCCGCGAATGGTGCAGATGGATTCCAAGCTTGTAAACGGGTTGTCAAACCGGATTTATTCCCAGTTACCGGAGTTGTTGTCAACTCTCATGCCCTCATAGAGTCCGCGTTTCTGACGGTCGTCAATCAGGTTGAACACCTCCTGGGCATCCAGTCCCTCAAGATAGTTCTTGAAGAGTGTCTGGGCGGCGAATGAGTACTGGAGTGAACCGGACTTGGTGGTGTCACAGGCAGTCTCCATCTCAAACTGCTTGCCGTTGCCGAAGGGGACGAAACGGAGTGAGTCAGGGTTGATCCTGCCGTGGTACAGTGAATCCATCACGTCAATCCATACGGTGTCACGGCTGAATATGAACTCCTTGACGGAGCCGTCGCTGTTCAGGGTGACGAAACCTGCATCGGCAGCCTCTTTCCACATGTCCTTGGCTTCCTGGGCCTTTCTTGTGGCCCTGCTGCCGGTCAGCGTCTTGGCGGCAGCCTCAGCAGCCTTTGCATCCTGATAGAGGGCGAGCACTTTCGGCTCGGTCCAGTCAGCCTCCATCTGGTCGTCGGAAAGTTCACCTATCTTCTTGATGATTGGCACCTTGCCGGTCTTGATGAAATTGATCAGGGTGTCGAAGCTTGCAGTGTACATTCCGTCATGCTGGTTGTGATACTCGCTCTGTGCGTCTTTGATGTCAAGAAGCCTGCTGATGACGGCGTTGTCACGGATTTTCTTCTCTTTCTCGAATTTTATGGGTCCCATTATGCTTCCGTAGAAGATATAGGCAAGACCTATAATGCAGAGAGCAAGAAGAATGTTAATGAATTTTTTCATATTGGTGATTCTTTTTATATATTTTCGCATCGCAAAAATAGAACTTTTATCGGTATATTTCTACAAAATTGCATTTTTTAGCATTGTTAACTGATGAATAAGGAGATTCTGGCATCGGAAATCAGGGAAAACTACCCTTTTACCCCTACTTCGGGACAGGAAACCGCAATCGGGCTGTTGTCTGCTTTCGTGTCGGATAACGGCGGGAGGAAGGTCTTTATCCTGAAGGGTTACGCCGGTACAGGCAAGACCACATTGGTCGGGGCCCTGGTCAGGACCCTGCGCCGCCATAAAGCCAGGGTTTCTCTGCTTGCCCCTACCGGCCGTGCCGCCAAGGTGTTCTCCGCCTATTCAGGCGCGGAAGCCTGCACTATCCACAAGAAAATATACAGGCAGAAATCCATACTCGACAGCTCCTCCTTCCAGCTGGACCGCAACTTTCATGAGGACACCCTCTTTATAGTCGATGAGGCGTCCATGATTCCGAACGAGGGATTGTCAGGCGCCATGTTCGGCAGCGGCAGGCTGCTGGATGACCTTGTCAGATATGTGTTCGGGGGAAGGAACTGCCGTCTGCTCCTTATGGGGGACGATGCCCAGCTGCCGCCTGTCGGCGAGACGGAGAGTCCTGCCCTCTCTTCCAAGGTCATGGCAGGATACGGACTGGAGGTGTCGGGATACTGCCTGGACAGCGTGATGCGCCAGATGCAGGAATCGGGTATCCTGTACAACGCCACTCTCCTGAGAGGGTTCACCGTCAACCCTTTCATGGCGGGCGGTTTCAGTTTCAGGACCGACGGTTTCATGGATGTGGTAAGGATTACCGGCAGCGAGCTTATAGAGAGACTCAGCCAATGCTACAGTCGTGACGGCATTGACGAGACCATGGTGCTGTGCCGCTCCAACAAGCGGGCCATAATATACAACAACGGGATACGCAACACCATTCTTGACCGTGAGGATGAGTTGACACGGGGTGACAGCGTGATGATTGTCAAGAACAACTACTATTGGACAGAGCGTCTGCTCTCCGAGGGTGACATAGACTCGTATCAGAACTTCCCGTCGTTCATCGCCAACGGTGACATCGCCGTGATACGCCGTGTCCGGCGGCAGAGGAAACTGTACGGCTTCCGGTTCGAGGATGCGGTGCTGTCATTTCCCGATTACGATGACCTGGAGGTGGAGGTGACGCTCTTGCTGGATACCCTGCACAGCGAGTCACCTTCGCTCACACATGAGGAGAGCGACAGGCTCTTCAACAGCGTGATGGAGGATTACGCGGAAATCCCCTCCAGGAAGGAGAGGATGAAAAAGTTGCGTGAGAATCCCTATTTCAATGCCTTACAGGTAAAATACTCGTATGCCGTGACCTGCCACAAAGCTCAGGGCGGCCAGTGGAAGAACATTTTCATTGATCAGGGCTACATCCCTGAGGACGCCCGTGATGAGGACTACTACCGCTGGCTCTACACCGCGCTCACCCGCGCCACCCAGACGGTGTATTTAGTCAACTGGCCGGAGTAATAGGGACGGTTCCTTCTGCGGTCAGTTGATGGCTTTTGTGATGGATTCCACAGCGGCATGCAGCCCCTCCGGGTTCTTGCCTCCGGCGGTTGCATAGTGGGGTTGGCCGCCTCCACCGCCCTGGATGAGCTTGGCGGCCTCACGGACCATCTGGCCGGCGTTGAAGCGGGATGTGAGGTCATCGCTCACGCTCACGGTGAGCATGGGTTTGCCGTTTTCCTCGCTGCCGATGATTACCAGTGTTCCGGTTGGCTGACCGGCACGGATGCCGAATACCAGATCCTTGACCACAGCGGCGGGAGCGGGGATTACCGCACTGATAATCTTGATTCCGTTTATGTCACGGGCCTGGGCTGTGAGGCTCTCCTTGAGCCGGGCGGTCTTCTCCTTTATGAACTCATCGATCTGTTTCTTCAGGGCTGCGTTCTCATCGATGGCTTTCCGGACGGCACTCTCGATGGAGGAACCGGGCAGGATGGACTTGAGCTTGCCGATGGTATCCTGGAGTCCGTAAATCATCTCCTCCACAGCCTGACCGGTTACGGCCTCGATGCGGCGTACACCGGCGGCGATTGAACTTTCGGACAGAATCTTGAAGAGTCCGATACGTCCTGTCGATGCGGCATGAACACCGCCGCAGAACTCGATTGACTGGCCGAACTGGACCACGCGTACCCTGTCACCGTATTTTTCGCCGAATAGTGCGATTGCACCGAGCTTTTTAGCCTCCTCGATGGGCAGGTCGCGATGCTCCTGCAGGGGCAGGTCCTCACGGATCTTCTCGTTTACCAGACGCTCCACCTGACGCAGTTCCTCATCGGTCACTTTCTGGAAGTGCGAGAAGTCAAAGCGCAGGCCGTCGGGGCTTACCAGTGAACCCTTCTGCTCCACATGTGTGCCCAGCACCTCGCGCAGAGCCTCGTCCAGCAGGTGGGTGGCGGTGTGGTTGGCCTCGCAGGCATGACGTTTGTCGGTATCCACGCAGGCCATCATGGGTGCCTCGGGATGCCCGGGCAGTTTCTTGGTGATATGCACGGGCAGACCGTTCTCTTTCTTGGTGTCTATTATTTCAATAGTCTCGAATTCGCTTACAATGACCCCCTGGTCTCCTGTCTGACCGCCCATCTCGGCATAGAACGGGGTCTTGTCCAGGACTATCTGGTAGATAACGCCGCTCTTCTGCTTAACCTCGCGGTAGCGCAGTATTGAGGTCTCGTACTCGGTGAAGTCATAGCCTACGAATTCAGTCTCACCCTCCTTGAGTACAACCCAGTCACCGTTCTCGACGGCGGCGGCGTTGCGGGCGCGGGCTTTCTGCTTGTCCATCTCGGAGTTGAACTCGTCAATGTTCACGGTCATGCCGTTCTCACGCAGTATGAGTTCTGTCAGGTCAAGCGGGAATCCGTATGTATCATACAGGGTGAAGGCGTTTACACCGCTGATGACAACAGCCTTGGCGGTCTTTGCATCGGTCATCACCTTGTCAAGAAGCTTGATGCCGGTATCCAGTGTGCGCAGGAATGACTCCTCCTCCTCGATGATGACCTTCCCGATCAGGGTCTTCTGGGCATTGAGCTCGGGATATGCATCACCCATGTTGTCAATCAGGACAGGCAGCAGCTTGTAGAGGAACGCCTCCTTCTGGCCCAGGAACGTGTAGGCGTAACGTACTGCACGGCGCAGGATACGGCGTATCACATAGCCGGCCTTGGCATTGGAGGGCAGCTGTCCGTCAGTGATGCTGAAAGCGATGGTGCGGATGTGGTCGGCCACGACGCGCATCGCTATGTCAATCTTCTCCTCCTGTCCGTACTGCTTGCCTGTCAAGGCGCCTATCTGCCTGATGATGGGCTGGAACACATCGGTGTCATAGTTGGACTGCTTGCCCTGCAGGGTGCGCACCAGACGCTCGAATCCCATGCCGGTATCGATGACCTTGGCCGGCAGGGGCTCCAAAGAGTGGTCGGCCTTGCGGTTGTACTGCATGAACACCAGGTTCCATATCTCTATGACCTGGGGATGGTCCTTGTTGACCAGCTCACGGCCGGGAACGGCGGCTTTCTCGGCATCGGAGCGGGAGTCGATATGGATCTCGCTGCAGGGGCCGCAGGGGCCGGTGTCGCCCATCTCCCAGAAATTGTCGTGCTTGTTGCCGTTGAGGATATGGTCCTTGGGCAGGAACTGTTCCCAGATGGCAGCGGCTTCGTCGTCACGCTCCAGCCCCTCTTCCTTGCTTCCCTCGAATACTGTCGCATAGAGGTTGGCGGGATCGATTTTGAGTACATCGACCAGATATTCCCATGCCCAGCCTATGGCCTCCTTCTTGAAGTAGTCACCGAATGACCAGTTGCCCAGCATCTCGAACATGGTGTGGTGGTAGGTGTCATGGCCTACCTCCTCCAGGTCATTGTGCTTGCCGCTCACGCGCAGGCATTTCTGCGAGTCGGCCACGCGGCGGCTCTTGGGGGCGCGGTTACCCAGAATGATGTCCTTGAACTGGTTCATTCCGGCGTTGGTGAACATAAGGGTGGGGTCATCCTTGACCACCATGGGGGCTGACGGGACAATCAGGTGTCCCTTGCTCTCGAAGAAACTCTTGAAGGAATCACGTATTTCCTTTGCTGTCATCATATTCTTCCTGTTGTTTAATATCATTTTAATGAGGTGCAAAGATAATACAAGCCGAGAGGAGAAAAAAAGAACTCGTTCATTTTTTATCCCGAGGCGAAGTTTATCTTCAAGCAAGGCTTAAAGATACAAGCCGAGAGGAGAAAAAAAGAACTTGTTCATTTTTTATCCCGAGGCGAAGCTTATCTTCGGGGGTGCGGTTGCAAAGATTGTATTTTTTGCTACTTTTGCATTCCGGAACTCTTGACAAGCATTGGTCAAGGGCTTCATTTACAGGAACAGACAAGCTGATGAGAAAGGTCTATTATCAATATGACGCCTCTTCCAGAACCTACAAGAGGGTTTATCCGACTCTCAGACAAAGGTTCTTCTCCTTCTTGGGAAGACTGTTCACTTCCGTCCTCCTGGGCGGGCTCTTCTTCGTCCTGTACTGGTTCCTGGTTGACACACCGTCCATAGGTAACCTGATGGAGCAGAACTCCAGGCTGCAGTCACAGTACAGGCTGCTTTCGCGCAAGGTGGATGACGCCCTGCTTGTACTCAATGACATAGAGGAGCGTGATGACAATCTGTACAGAGTGCTTCTGGAGGCGGATCCTGTACCTGATGCGGTAAGACAGTCCGGATATTACGGCACGAACAGGTATTCCGAACTGGCGGACATGCCTCTGTCGGAACTGGTAATCAGTACATCGCAGAAGATAGACCTTCTGGATATGAAACTGTACGTCCAGTCGCGTTCTTTCAATGAGGTGGTTGAGCTGTCCCGCGAACAGGACAAAAAGCTGGCCTGTATCCCCGCTATACAGCCGGTATCGAACAAGGAACTTAAAAAGACCGCCTCAGGATACGGCTACCGTTCGGACCCCATATATCATGTGACCACTTTCCACAAGGGTATGGATTTCGCATGTGATACTGGCACACCTGTCTATGCCACCGGCAACGGTGTGGTGACTTTCGCGACATGGCAGTCCGGTTACGGTAACATGATTGTGATAGACCATGGCTACGGCTATGTGACGAGATATGCCCATCTGAGCAGGATTCTCGTAAAGAAGGGACAGAAAGTGATCCGGGGCGAGGAGATAGGTGCAGTGGGCAATACAGGCAAGAGTACCGGGCCTCATCTGCATTATGAAGTGATGGTCGGGGGAGAGAATGTGGATCCGGTGAACTACTATTTCATGGACCTGGACGCTGACCAGTATGAGGAGATGATCATGCTGGCCGAAAACCACGGAAGGGTATTTGACTGACAACTATGGCACTGAACAAAGACAAGGTACTTAAGAAGTACTATTCCATCGGCGAGGTTTCCGAGATGCTGGACATCCCGGAGAGCACACTGCGTTACTGGGAGAAGGAATTCAAGGAGATATCCCCCAAAAAATCCAAGAACGGGAAACGCCAATATACGGCTGACGATATAGAGCAGATAAAGCTCGTGAACCATCTGGTCAAGGAGAAAGCCCTGACAATCAAGGGCGCTAAAGACCGTATTAGGGAGAATCCCGGGAATACGATGGACGCACACGAGATAGTCTCCCGTCTGAAATCAGTCAGGGAAGAGCTTATGTCCATATACAGGGAGCTTGACTCTATTCCTCCTTGCGGACAACCGTTGTGATGTTGGATATCTTCCTGAGTCCTTTCTGAATGTTCTCAAGGTCGTTCAGACTGTGGACCATTACACTTATCGTCCCCTCAAACAGTCCCTCCCTGGACTCGATGACCAGCTTGTTCATGTTGACGTTCATCTTCTGTGAGATAACCTCTGTCACCTTGGCCAGCGTTCCTATGCTGTCTATGCCTTTCATGTAGATGGTGGCGGGGAACAGGCTGTTCTCTATGTTCCATTCCACCGTAAGGATGCTGTTACCCTTCCCGGCTTTCATCTTGTTGGCAATCTCGCACTTGCGCTTGTGGATGGTTATATGGCCTGTCTCATCGGCAAACCCAATCACAGAATCACCGGGCACGGGATGACAGCATGGGGCGAATGTGTATTTATGTGAATCGAAGTCGTTGATGATAAGCGTCCTGCGGACATCTATCCCGTTTTGTGGAGTATCTCCCTTCCCTGTATTGTCGCCATTCTTGTCCTTGGAGGAGGAGAACGTGGACCAGAAACGCTTGTACCAGCTGCTTCCGTTGTCGCCCTTGAGGATGCTGCGTTCGGCATCGCCAAGAATGATTTTCTTCTGTCCGAGGGCTATCATGAACTTGTCCCTGCCGGACAGGCCGTGAAGAGTGCATATCCGCTCTATCTTGTCCGGATCGGATTCAAGTTCCTCCTTTTCGAGGAATTCATGGAATATGGCTTCGCCGAATTTCTGGTTGGAGCGTTCCTCCTTGCGGAGTAGCTGCTTTATCTTGCCTCTGGCCTTGGCGGTCGTGGCGAAATCCAGCCATTCGGGAATCACTTTCTGGTTCTTGGAGGTAAGTATCTCCACCTGGTCGCCGCTCTTGAGCTCGTAGTTAACAGCCTCCAGCTTGTGGTTGACTTTGGCTCCTATGCAGTGTGTCCCCATGAAAGTGTGTATGGTAAAGGCGAAATCCAGCACGGTACTTCCCTGAGGCATGGTACGCAGTTCCCCTTTCGGAGTGAAGATGAAGATTTCCGATGAATAGAGGTTGAGCTTGATGGTATCCAGGAAATCCATGGAGTCCGGTTGGGGATCCTCAAGAATCTCCTTGATTGTCTCAAGCCAGTGGTCAAGCTCAGTCTCGTCCTCCTCGTATGTGGCCCCGTCCTTGTATTTCCAGTGCGCGGCTATACCCTGTTCGGCAATGTCATCCATCCGGGTGCTGCGGATCTGCACCTCGACCCACTGGCCGGAATTGCTCATGAGAGTCACGTGCAGGGCCTGGTAGCCGTTGGCCTTGGGATGTGTCACCCAGTCACGGAAGCGGTCAGGATGCGACTTGTAGATCTTGGTCAGCGCAAGGTATATGTCAAAGCATTCACTCTGCTCATGTTCAGGGGAATTGGGTTCAAACACGATCCTGACCGCGAGAATGTCGAACACCTCCTCGAAGGAGAGCGAGTGCTTGTTCATCTTCTTCCAGATGGAATAGGGGGTCTTGATGCGTCCGCAGATCGTATAATGAAGCCCCAGATTGTCCAGCTTGGTCACAATGGGCTTGGTGAAATCCTCATAGATACGGTCCAGTTCTCCCCTGAGGACAGAGAGCTTGCCCTGTATCTCCTCATACTCCTCGGGGTGCTCGTATTTGAAACTCAGGTCTTCAAGTTCAGTCTTGATCTTGTTGAGACCGAGCCTGTATGCCAGAGGCGCATACAGGTAGAGCGTCTCGCCGGCTATCTTGTACTGCTTGCGGGGCAGCATGCTGTCCAATGTGCGCATGTTGTGGAGACGGTCGGCAATCTTGATGAGGATGACGCGGATGTCATCGGACATGGTGAGCAGCAGTTTCTTGAAGTTCTCAGCCTGTGCCGATGCCTTTTCGCCGAAAATACCGCCCGCGATCTTGGTCAGGCCGTCAACAATCTGGGCTATCTTGGGTCCGAAAACATTCTTGATGTCGTCGGTCGTGTAGTCGGTATCCTCCACCACATCGTGCAGAAGGGCTGAACAGATGGAGGTGGACCCCAGCCCGATCTCGCTGCATACAATCTGTGCGACAGCGAGCGGATGCATGATGTAGGGCTCGCCGGAGTGACGTCGCACCCCCTTGTGAGCCTGACGGGCAAACATGAAGGCATTGGTTATCTTCTCCACCTTTTTCCTGTGCTTGGTCTGCAGGTAGGAATCTATCAGATGCCGGAAAGCCTCGTCAATCTGTCTCTCCTCGTCGGGCGAAAAATAACTGTCATCACTCATCTTGCGCACAAATTATCGGTTATATATTCTCAGTGTCTTGCCAGCCCTTATGTTGTCACTCTTCAGGTTGTTCCAGTTCTTGATGTTGCTGACAGTGGTGTGATACCTCCTTGCAATGGAACCGAGTGTCTCTCCCGATTTGATCTTGTGGGTGACATAGGTGACCCGGTTGCTCATGTCGTCGTCGATGGCGGCTATCCTGGATTTGGGGAAGAGACGCTCCTTGTCATATTCGTATAGGGAATCACCCGCCTCAAGAAGCGGCCGGATGAACTGTTGCGGGAGAGTCAGCACGCAGGTCTTGTAGGCTCCAGGAATGACTTCGGTCAGATATTGCGGGTTGAGGGCCTTGAGTTCGTCGGTGCTTATGTCGCAGAAGTGGGTGATCTGGCTGAAATGCAGGTTGCGTCCTATCTGGAGCGTGTCGGTCTGTTGCGGACGGACTGATTCCATAGGACAGATCCCGTGCTCCTTGTAATAGCTCATGGCGTAGTTTATGGCTATGAATGCGGGCAGATAGCCGCGCGTTTCCCGGGGCAGGTAGGGATAGATGTCCCAGAAACCGGTCTTGCCTCCGGAGCGGGTTATGGCCTTGGTGATATTGCCGGGGCCGCAGTTATAGGCCGAAATGGCCAGGGACCAGTCACCGAAAGTGTCGTAAAGGTCCTTGAGATGACGGGCTGCGGCATCCGTCTCCTTGACTATATCGTAACGGTCATCGACCAGACTGTTCACATTCAGGCCGTAGTTGCGCCCGGTGCTGTAGATGAACTGCCACATGCCGGCGGCTCCGGCGCGTGAATAGGCTCGCGGCTTGAGCGCCGATTCCACTATCGGAAGATATTTCAGCTCTATCGGGACATTGTAGCGTAACAGCGCCTCGACGAAAATCTCCTCATACATGGGAAGCATCCCGAGCGCGAACGAGACGGCTTTCCTGTTGCGGATCATATATGCGTCGATGGAGCTGCGGACGATGCTGTTATAGGGCATCTCCACAATGGTGGGCAGGTTGCTCAGGCGGGCGGCATAGACGGAATCGCTGAAACCGGGATTCACAGAGCCGTCAACGCAGTCGGAGTCAAATGTCATGTACTGCTTGGCGAACCACAGTTCCATGAGGCTGTCAACATCGTAGCTCAGGCTTTCCGGCAGGTCCGAAAGAAGCGAGTCGGGGCTGACTGACACGCTGTCGTCACTTATGCTGTCAAGGACAAGGCCCGGGACGGGCGGTTCCATGCCGCTGAGAGCCAATGCCAATATGAGAGTAGTGCTTATCATCAGAAACAGAATGCTAATGAGAATCCGGACGAAGCGGCTCCCCTGTGGTCAATTATTATACTCGGTTCCACGCGCAGGCTCAGGTCGCTTGAGATGTCGAAATGGGAGAGCTCGGCATCGACATAGGCATCGATAGCCGAAATGATATACATGCCGGCAAATGCGAATATGCTGAGGTCGCGGTATCTGCGGTACTTGTCCTTCCTCTTCTTGAACACCTCCTTGAGCCAGTCGGTGGTGTAGCTGTCAATCTCGTAATGGGGAGGCAGGAAGTCCTCGTAGCTTTTCGTGGTGGGGTCGTTGTCCATGATATCCACGTAGGCGTTCTGGTAATCCATGTAAGTGGACTGGTTCCAGGTGAGCGCATAGATGCAGCCCACGAATCCCCCATAGACTATGGGCAGCTTCCAGTACTTGCGGTTGTATATCTGGCCGCCTCCCGGGAAAAGAAGTGACATCCAGACGGCTTTCCTCGGGTCGGGTTCCCATTCCGGTGCAGTCCTGTAGAGCATGGCAGTCTGTATGCTGTCCTTCTCTTTCCATGTGAGTCTTCCGCTGCCTGCCGGGGAGGCGTAGTCGATGATCATGGCCGAGTCGGAAGGCAGGCTGATATTCAGGTTCCTCACGTATTCAAGCTCCTGCTGCCAACGCGCAGTGTCGTTGAGTGACTTGTAAAGGCTGTCTATGCGGGTGGCGCGAAGGGTGTCGTCCAGCAGGATGACAGGCCTGGTTATCTCCTGGGAATGTGCCGTCAGAGCCACGAGCAGCATCGGCAGCAGCAATAGCATGGACAGTCTGTATGGGAGGAACCGGGTCATTTGCTGATTCTGTCAAGCAATTCCATTACTCTCGTCAGCTCCGCCTCATTCCTGAACGGTATGCTGATGCTTCCCTTGCCGTTCCGGTTGTATTTGAACCTGACATTGACGCCGAGGTATGCGGAGAGCTCCTTCCCGACGGGTGCGAATGTCTCCTCCATCCTGCTGTCGGCTGCTTTCTCCTTCTTGCGGCCTTCCTTCAGCTGACGGACCTTTTCCTCTGTCATCCTGACGGAGTAGCCGTATTTCTTGATTTCATGGAACAGCCTGAGCTGTTTCACAGGATCGTCGATTCCAAGCAGGGCGCGGGCATGTCCCATATCAATCTCCTTCTCCTTGATAGCCATCTGTATCTCGGCGGGGAGCTTGAGCAGTCTGATGTAGTTCGCTATGGTGGCCCGGTTCTTGCCGATCCTGCCGCTGAGCTGCTCCTGTGTCATGTCATAAACCTCTAACAGATGCTGGCAGGCAAGAGCCACCTCCATGGAGTTCAGGTCCTCACGCTGGATGTTCTCTATCAGCGCCATCTCCATGACATTCTCGTCATCGGCTGTCCGGATATAGGCGGGTATGGTGTTCAGACCCGCCATCACGGCCGCACGGAACCGCCTTTCACCTGCAATGATCTGATACTCATTGTCCGATTGCTTGCGGAGTGTTATGGGCTGGATAATGCCTATCTCGCGTATGGAATCCGAGAGTTCCCTGAGGCTCTCCTCGTCGAATTCCCGGCGGGGCTGGTTGGGATTCGCGTGAATCCTGTCGAGAGGTATCTCGCTTATCGATGATGAACCTGATGTCCTGACCAGCTCTGTCGGGATGAGTGCGTCAAGACCGCGTCCTAATGCTGATTTCCTGGTGGTTGTCATTTGTTTCCGTTCTTTTTCAGTATTTCCTGCGCCAGGGCAAGATAGTTCTTTGCGCCTCTTGATTCGGCATCGTACATGACGGCGGGCAGTCCGTAGCTTGGCGCCTCGCTCAGTTTGACGTTCCTCGAAATGACCGTTTCGAAGACAAGCTCCTGGAAATGCTTCCTCACCTCCTCGATAATCTGGTTGCTCAGCCGCAGGCGTGAATCGTACATCGTAAGCAGGAATCCCTCTATGTCCAGCGACGGGTTCAGCTTGGTCTTTATTATCTTGATGGTGTTGAGCAGTTTGCTGATGCCTTCAAGCGCAAAGTATTCACATTGTACGGGAATGATGATGGAATCGGCGGCAGTCAGGGAATTGACTGTTATGAGGCCGAGCGAGGGCGAACAGTCTATCAGGATGAAATCATAGTCATCCCTGATGACCGAGAGCATCTTCTTCATGACTGTCTCGCGTCCTTCCATGTTCATCAGCTCGAGCTCTGCACCGACAAGGTCGATGTGCGAAGGCATTATGAAGAGTCCTTCGATGCAGGATTTCCGGATAGCCTCCTTCGGGTCCCTGCCGTTGACCAGACATTCATAAATGGTACACTCCAGATCCGTGATGTCAATTCCGAGGCCGGACGAGGCGTTAGCCTGCGGGTCAGCGTCAACGACCAGTACCTTCTTTTCGAAGGTGGCGAGCGATGCAGCCAGGTTTATGGTGGTTGTGGTCTTGCCTACACCGCCTTTCTGGTTGGCCAAAGCTATGATCTTTCCCATAAGATTTCATTTTAACGCGTAAAGGTAATGGAAAAAAACGGCATTCGGGAAAAATATACTATTTTTGACATTGCAACAACCCGTTTATGAAATACTACATCGTAGCCGGAGAGGCATCGGGTGACCTTCATGCCTCCAACCTTATGGAGTCTATCCGGAAGAGAGACCCGGAGGCTTCGTTCCGCTGTTTCGGAGGGGACATGATGAAGGCTGCCGGAGGCACTCTGGTAAAACATTACCGTGAGCTTGCGTATATGGGTGTATGGCCTGTCCTCACCCATCTCGGAACCATACTCAGGGGGGCGAGACTCTGTTTCCGTGACCTCTCGTCGTGGAATCCCGATGCAGTTATCCTGGTGGACTATCCCGGATTCAACCTCTCTATAGCCCGCAAGGTGCACAGCAAGCTGCATATTCCCGTATGGTACTATATTTCACCCAAGATATGGGCCTGGAAAAGTTACCGGATCCGGAATATCCGGCGTGACGTGGATGAGCTTTTCAGCATCCTGCCCTTTGAAACCGGTTATTACGGCAGACTGGGCTATCCTGTAAGGTATGTAGGCAATCCTACTGTCGATGAGGTGAGCGCATATCTGGATTCACACAGTGAACCCTCTCTCTTCATGGGGGAGGAGCGCAAGATTGTAGCGCTGCTCGCCGGCAGCCGGCGTCAGGAGATTTCGCGTAATCTGCCGGTGATGCTCAAGGCTGTGGAGGGACTGGAGAATATCCGTGTGGTTCTGGCATGTGCACCGTCAATACCTGCCGGCTTCTATGAGGATATTATCCGGGGGCATGACGTGGAGTGTGTCTATGGCAACACCTACGGGGTCCTGCAGAGTGCGTACGCGGCTCTTGTGACATCGGGTACCGCCACGCTTGAAACCGCTCTCTTCGGTGTTCCCCAGGTGGTATGCTACGGAATGCCTGTCAAACGGATTGCCGGGCTGATCCGGCGTCTGTTCCTGAAGACGGATCATGTGTCGCTCGTGAACCTGATTTCCGGTTGTGAGGTGGTTCCTGAGCTTGTAGCTGACAGTTTCAGCCTTAAGAATGTGAAGGACAATCTCTATCCGTTGCTGTCGGATACTCCCGAGAGACGTGCCCAGATAGAGGGTTATGCCAGAATGAAGGGGATATTGGGTCCGGCAGGTGCCCCGGAACATGCCGCGGCACAGATGGCGGGACTGTTAGAATCTGTCCATAGCGATAGAGAGCCAGACCACAGTGGCGGGAATGGCGAGGAGAGAGCTGTCGAAACGGTCCAGCATACCTCCGTGTCCGGGCAGGATCCTGCCTGAATCCTTGATACCCATCTCCCGTTTCATCAGCGACTCTATCAGGTCGCCCCATGTGCCGGTCAATACCACCGTGAATGCCATTCCGACCCACACCCATGCCGGCATGAAACTGTACCAGTCAGGCAGGAAGCGCTGAAGCAGGAATGCAGCCAGCATGGTCAGGAGAGCGCCTCCGATTGAACCTTCCCACGTCTTCTTGGGCGAAATCCTCTCGAACAGCTTGTGCTTGCCTATGGTACATCCGGTGCAGTAGGCGCCCACATCGTTGCACCACAGGAACACGAACAGGGTGAGGGGAATGACAGGACTGTAGCCTGTATCGGGCCCCTTGACATCGAAAGCGAGCATGGATGTCAGCGCAAACGGCAACGCTATGTATATGACCGGGAAGAGCGTGTGGACCCAGTTGTTTATCGGGCTCGGTTTCCTGGAATACAGTTCGCGTACCATAATCACTATCAGGGTGAAGATGAACGGAAGGAACAGGAAGGCGCCGCTTTGCATCACTGTCAGGCCTACGATTGCGGCATAGAATGTGAAGGCGGCCACGACAGCCCACAGGCGGCTGACATCCGCATGTTTGTATCTGTTGGCCAGTCCGGTGTATTCTATCGTGGTCAGAACGGTGCAGACCGCGAACAGCCCTATAAACCAGGGCGCGCCTTTCAGGATGCAGAACAGCATTATGGAAGCGAACACGATGGCTGTGACTGTCCTTATGAGAAAGTTGGACTTCGTCCCGCTTTCTTTCGTCTCATGAGGTTCCCGCTGTCCGTCCGGCTTGACATTTGAGTCCATGACAATGAATTTTAAACAGATTCTTAAGGTTCAACCTTATCGTGGTTTTCAATGACCGGAGCTGATTCCGGAGTCTTTTTCCCGTCCTCAAGTATCTCCTCGCTGCGGGATGCCCACGGGCGCTTACCGAAGATCCTCTCCACGTCCTCGGCCATGATGACCTCACGCTCTATCAGGAGCTGTGCCAGCCGGTGGTGCCCCTCCTCATGTTCAAGCAGAATCTTCTTGCCACGCTCATACTGCTCGTCTATGAGTTTCTTGACCTCCTCGTCAATCAGCTCGGCTGTCTTGTCGGAGTAGGGTTTCTGGAAGGCATATTCATCGGTACTGCTGTAGTAGCACAGGTTGGCCAGCTTGTCACTCATGCCGGCGTATGCAATCATGCCGTATGCCTGCTTGGTCACGCGCTCGAGGTCATTCATGGCACCTGTGGAGATATGCCCGGTGAACAGTTCCTCGGCGGCACGTCCGCCCAGTGTGGCGCACATCTCGTCAAGCATCTGTTCCTTCGTGGTTATCTGACGCTCCTCGGGCAGATACCAGGCTGCACCGAGCGCACGTCCGCGCGGCACGATGGTAACTTTAATAAGCGGGTTGGCGTACTCCAGGAACCAGGAGAGGGTGGCGTGTCCGGCCTCATGGAGGGCTATGGTGCGTTTCTCGTCGGCCGTAAGTACCTTGGTCTTCTTCTCGAGACCTCCCACGATACGGTCAACAGCCGAGAGGAAATCATCCTTCTCCACCTTTTTCTTATTGTGGCGGGCGGCAATCAGGGCAGCCTCGTTGCAGACATTGGCGATATCGGCTCCGGAGAATCCGGGAGTCTGGCGGGCCAGCAGATCCACATCCACATCCTTGCTCAGCTTAATGTTGCGCAGGTGTACCCCGAACACGGCCTTGCGCTCGTTCAGGTCGGGCAGGTCGAGGTGTATCTGCCTGTCAAAACGTCCGGCCCGAAGCAAAGCCTTGTCCAGTATATCCACGCGGTTGGTGGCAGCGAGTATAATGACACCGCTGTTGGTCCCGAATCCGTCCATTTCGGTGAGCAGCTGGTTCAGGGTGTTCTCCCGTTCGTCATTGCCACCCATGGCGGGGTTCTTGCCGCGGG
>JAGAEZ010000019.1 GCA_017612875.1 Bacteroidaceae bacterium
CATCGTCAATATCCTCAAGACGCTGCAGATTATCGGCTTTAAGCAGGAACCCGGTATTGCCTTCAGTGGTATATTTGTCTAAGTATGCTCTATTTCCAGAAAAAGTACTGAAGTAACGGTAAGTTGACCAACTGAAATAATCCTTGGTCTCTATCTCGGCCCATGCATAATAATCTCCGCTGTCCTCTGGCTTGTCGGCACCCAGGTTGCATGTAGCCCATAACACTCCCAGTCCCAGATCCACAAACTCCATCTCATTCGGCTTTACGGTAACGGCGCATGTGGTGTCCTTGCCGTAAGCCAGCACCGTAATCACGCATTCGCCCGGTTTCCTGGCTACCAACAGTCCGTCATCCATTACGAAAACCACGTTTTCATCGGACGATTTCCAGGTACTGGCACTGTTCACGTTACATCTGCCATCAGCCATAACATTAAGCCTGGCCGTTGTATGCTGACTCATTGTGATATTCTCCTTGTCAACCGAGATACCTGTAATCTCACTGTCAGAGAGCGGCATAACCATACGTACCGATTGCTCCGAGTAACGGTTCTCGCTGTGCCACTCAATGCCGTCACTCATGAAATTGAAACCGTATGCCGATCCCCCTTGAGGCTGAACGCCGGGAGTGGAGGTCCAGTATGAGCCGTATGAGTGCTGACGCATCAATTGACCATCCTGCAGCCAGCCTGATGCTGGCAGGAATATACTGCGGTCCCTGTATCCCTCAATGTTGCTTGTAATCAGATAACCTGTTTTCCCGTCCTGTTCCGTCCATTCCCATGAACAGTAATCAAGCAACTCGTTCCACTCGGCCTTGGTCGCAAGGCGGCTGCCGTCGGTTGTCTTTATATCCATGGCATCGGTCCAAGTCCAATACCATCCGAACGGTCTGAACTCTGTTGTACCCATATTGACAGTACCCCATTTTACGCTCAGCCCCAGATCCACATAATCCTGGGCTGACACAGCACGGCATAAGGCACAGATAAAGACAATTACAGAAAGACGGAATATTCTCATAAACAAACCTGTTTTACAGTTAATAGCCATGAAAGAATCCCATGTTAAAACACATTTTGAATAATTAACAGCATTGATTACGGGACATGAAACAGAGAAATGAAGTGAACCCCAAAAGCTAGAAAAAAACTTTTGGGGTTCACTTCAAAATGCAGGTCTCCCGTTACTTGGCCCAGGCACGGCCTTCAGGTGTGCGGCGCCACTCAAAATATTTGTCCAGTACCTTGAGGGAACTTTCACTGGGTACGGGACCGACGTGAGGAACGGGGCCGGTAAGAACCATCACCTGCGGATTGGCATTGTCAAACTCAGGCCAGACAGGGAGGTTGGAGTCAGGTCCATTGGGTGTGCCGTACTTGGCAAAGTTGAGCCAGTAGGTCCCCATTGCATCGGACAGGGCGGCATCGGAGGCTGGCTGTTCTGAGCGCGGGCCTATGTGCTGGAACACGAAGGACACCTCCTGGCCGTGAGGAGAACCGTTGCCGTAACGGGGGCTGCCTTCGGGATAGTCCGGATGCTGGTCAAAATAGTAGAGGAACACCTTGGATTTGCCGGTCTGTTTCTGCAAACGGGCCCAGCTCCAGGTGTGCCAGCCGAAAGCGGCATCACGCATCAGGTCACGGGCAGTCTTGCCTATGCGCCCGTTCTCCATGGGGTATGCCTCAAGCAGGGCATCGGCGAACTTGCCGTAACGTGCCTCCACGTCACGGCGGTGTGATTCGGGAGTGGCCGGACCGCCGAACGAGAAACTGGCACCCTCATCGGAGTTGTACCCTATGAGCACATCCACATCATTGTACTTGCCTTGAGTGTATAGTTCGAACTGGTCACCGGGTATTACATAACCATCCACTATGGGCCATGCACCGCCTCCGCTCATACCTATGGGCAGGAATGTCTTTGCATCGAGCTTGCGCAGCTCCTCAAGATTTCTGGCTCCGAGCCTTTCGGCAACTGCCATACAACCCTTCTCTGCCTGCTCAAGTGTCTGCATGTTCTCACCGGGATAAGTAGTGGGGCGTGCGGGACCGAATGAACCGCCGCTCTCCGATATAGCACCGCGGAACAGCCCCTTGGCTAACGGTGAAGCGCAGAGCATGCTCACAGAGATACCGCCGGCACTCTCACCGAATATGGTCACCTTGGCAGGGTCACCGCCGAACTTGGCTATATTGCGCTGTATCCACTGGAGACCGGCAATCTGGTCCAGCAGGCCATAGTTACCCGATGTGTGGCTGGGACTTTCGGCATCCAGCTCAGGATGCGAGAAGAATCCCATCTGTCCAACGCGGTAGTTGATGCTGGCCATAATGATGCCGCCCTTACGGGCCAATGCCTCACAGTCATAGCTGGGATCAGCGGTATTGCCCATTGAGAATCCGCCACCGTATATCCATACAAGTACAGGCAGTTTCTCACCTACGCTCTCAGCAGGACTCCAGATATTCAGATAGAGGCAGTCCTCGCTGTAGTCATTAGGGTTACCGTTCTGCATGGGGCCGGGACCGAATTTGGTGGCATCCTTCACGCCCTCCCATTTCTGTACGGGCTGCGGTGCCTTCCAACGCAAATCACCGACCGGCGGTGCCGCGAACGGAATACCTTTATATACTGCAAGGCCGTCAGTGACAGTCCCCTGTATCCAACCGCCTTCAACCTTGACCTTACCCGGCTCACTCTTGGAGCAAGCACAGAATACGCACAAGACAAGTGCCAAAACAACAACTCTGTTCTTCATATCCTTCCTTATTATATACAATATGCAAATGTAATAACTAATTTCGCAATAGAAAACAGCGGAACGGATGGAAGAAATCAAAATCAGGAAAGCTACGAAAGCCGATGCACGCTTCATTGCCGAGAACGTACTGCGGGCACTTCATATTGAAGAGTCCGATAATGAGCACATTGAGCATCTGGCCGGAATATGCGGCCGTGAGGATACGCTCTACAGCTGGAAGAATGCCGTCATAGCACTTTATGAAGGAGTACCCGCCGGCCTTATGGTGGCATACGACGGAGCCCGGTACCGCCGGATGCGGGACGTCACATTCCCCATGATAAGAAGATATGTGGGTGATGACTATCACTCGATGGACGATGAAGCCTGCGCCGGAGAGTTCTATCTCGATTCACTCGCCGTACTCCCGGAATTCCGCCACAAAGGGATAGCATCGGCTCTGATCCGGGAGATGTTCCGCCTGCGTGACGAGGCGGGTATCCCGCTGGCCACCATAGCCGTTGATCCCGAAAACGATACAGCCTACCGTCTCTACACCGGCAACGGTTTCCGTCATGACGGCCAGGTCACAGTATTCGGAACCACATACGACCGTCTCGTATGCCGGAAATAAAGGGTTCCATATATCCCTACAGTTCTCTTAAAAACCGCGGATAACTATTCAACCGTCAGTGTAGCCGAAGTCGTGGTGGCACGGAAAGCGGGAGCGTAGAGGCACTGCATTACGGCGATACCCTCCCGGAAGCGGCCCGGTTTCTGGACATTCACATCATACTCAATACGATAACTGCCCTTGCTGAGACGGTCTATGTAGAACACGTTCCGCGTATTGCCAGGAGCAGCATAGTACCCTATGTCATCACGCCAGTTGTAACTGTAACCGGCTGCCGTGCTCACAGGCTCCATTGTGGCGGCACGCATATCGGACAGCTGCAGATACTCCAGGTTACGGTCCGTAGTAAGGTCGAACCGGATACGCAGCAGATCACCTACACGCAGCTTGGTGCCGGCGCGTACCTCCTCAAGGCGGTCGCCGTCCGCACCTTTCACCACACGCCACACGGTACGCCTGAGTGTCATCCCGTTCTCCGAGTGCTCCACCTTGTCCATCTCTTCGGTGAACGACCGATAGACTGCACCCCAGCTGATGCCCGGAGTCCTGCTCTCCACAGCGATTTCGGCCTTGTCACTACCGACAGGTCCCTCCCAGGTGCGGGTGGTATATCCGGCTGTGGCCTTGGAGTCCGATGCCTTCACCGCATCCTTGCCCACATAGATCGTAATGTCCGGATCCGATTCCAGATTGACATCGCCGCCGGTAGCCATGAGAGCAGTGACGGCAGCAGCGGTGGCAGGCGATGAACTCCAGCCCGTAGTCTGTTTCTGCTTGAGCAGCCAACGGGCAGCCTCCACCGCCTCAGTCCTGTTTCCTGTGGCAAGCAGGGTACGGATAATCAGCGCCTGTGTCTCGATGGGAGCCTCATGCCAGAGCAGGCCGCCCTCGTTGTCGCGCCAGTAACGGCCCATCTCATCGTCATACAGAGAGCGTTCAACCAATGTGGCGGCTATGTGCTTAGCCTCATCGTCCTTCCCTTGACGGGCCATTAGAAGAGCCAGCTGGGCCCTGAAGTAGAGACTCAGGTTATGAGTGTCCTCAATCTCGGCAAGACGCAGGAAGTATGTATAGCTTGAACGGGTTGTGCCGCTGAACGGATAAGAAGTGTAACAGGAGCGTGTCATGAGGTAGCTAAGCTCACTGTAACCCAGTGATTCCGGCTTTTGCTCCACATTATATACTTTATAGAAATATGCGTCCAGATAGTCCAGACCTTTCCGGATCATCTCTCTGATTTCCGGAGTCACTTCAACCACACCGTTCTCGATGAGCAGACCGAGTCCCTGAAGTATCTCATCCGTGATGTGCAGGTTGGAGGGACATCCGTCAATCCAGGGCCAGCCTCCGTCAGACTGCTGTGCCCCGCGCAATCTGTCAAGGGCCTCCTGCATGGCACGGGCCGTCTCCTCCGTTCCGAGAGCCTTGGCTAACGAACGCAGACGGTCTCTCTCGCTGTTTGAACTGCGCAGCCAAGGAGTCTCCTCAAGCAGCGTGGAGGTAAGTTTCCGGTTACGCTCCAGCTGGGTCTGCCACTCCGATGCAGGCAGCGCAGCCCACTCGTCAAGCATCTGACGTATGGTGTGGTACCGGCTGTTCAGGTCATTGGCTATGGCCGCTCCCATGTAACTGTGGAACAGACGCAGGTTACTGGGGTCATCCAGACGTATCAACGAGGGCAGAGCCTGGATTGCATACCAGATCGGACTTGCGCTGTATTCAAGGGTAAGCTGTTCATCGGCAACCGTGGTTGAACGTGCCTTGTCTATCTCACCGAAACGGAACACCCGCTTCTCATTGCCGTTATTGAACAATGACAACGCCTGCACAACCTGAGTACGGTTTGAGAGCACAGGGATAGTCTCCTGCATACCATCACTGTGTTCTGTGGTCTGAGCCGTTATGCGATAGGTCACAGCCGTCAATCCGGCCGGAACATCAATGGTAAAACCTGTTCCGGCATTGCCTCCGGCAGGAATGGACACGGACTTGGACTGGGCTCCCCGGATAATTCCTATGGTCTTGCCGCTCACGGCATCGGTAAACGTCAGATTCACCTTAACCTTGACATCCTCATCAGTCAGGTTGCTTACCTTGACCGTGAACTCCATACGGTCACCCTGGCGCAGGAAACGCGGAGCCGCCGGCTCAACCATAATCTGTTTGCGGGTAATCAGGGTACGCTCTATACTGCCCGTCTGAAGCGAATCCGTGAACGCGAATCCCTGAAGTTTCCAGCGTGTAAGGAGCTGCGGAGCGGCGAACCTGAGTGTAGCCACACCGGCGGAATCAGTCGTGAGATACTCGAACAGGCCAGTGGGGTTCATGTCAGTACGCAAGGAGACCGGTGCCAGATCCGCGTTGTCATCACTGACGTCAGGAACTTCAGCAGAGCCCAAGGCACTCTCCGCGATATAGGCATCATCATCAATTCTCATGAATACAGCCTCTTCTTCGAATACGTCTTCCGACACAGCCAACTGATTCACCGCAGCACTCTTCATCATAACCGCCCCTCTCACATTGACCGTACCACGTGACAACCGGCTTGGCATATAATACTCGAACGGATCAATCAGAATACCTGTGATGGCTTTCTTGCCCGTATATTCCTTCTCTTTGCCCCAGCTGTGGTTCCAAGGGAAGTAATAACCGGGATAGCGGATTTCCGTACTCATAATATTATCCGGTGCCACAAATACCGTATTCCAGGGAGAGAAAAGGAAGTTGTTCAATCCGTAACGGTCTAATGCCGTGTCATACATGTCCATCAGGAGAGCGGCCGTCACCGGATTGCCCTTCTTGTCGGAAATACGGATGGTCCACTCCTCCTGACTGTCCGGTTCAAGCATGTCACGGAAAGTCTCCAGCTCCATGTCAAGCTGTTTCTCCCTGTTTTCCACCGAATATGTAAGGTCCATGCTCCTGAAGACTCCCTCATACGCCAGACCGAGTTCCACAGCGAACATTCCGGTCATCTCTCTGTTCACGGGAATTCTCAGTGTCTGCTGTTTTCCGTCCGTAGCGACCGAACCCCGGCCACACATTCCGAACCTGTCCTCCACGAAATAGTGGATGACGGCACCAGGCAGACAGCTCGCCACTCTCAGGGTGACAGTGTCCCCCACTTCGGCCGTACGTGGATAACTATCGGCTTCCGAACACCACAGATACTCCGTACCCGGAACGAAAGTGTTGTCATTTTTCTTAACTATTACCCTATAATCCTCAAAATCGTACGCATCGTCCGACGTGGCCCGTATCAGATAGAGGCCAGATTCCAGCCCGTTGACCGTGATGACGGTTCCCTTTTCTCCGCCGTCAGTGTCAACCGTCCCGTCATAGACAGTCTCCGCAATCTGCGGTTCCTCACCGAATCCGAAATCATACTGCGGGAAACGTTCCCTGAGGTTCAAGTTCTCCACACACTCTGACAGCTCTTTGACAGCCTTGCCAACTGTCGCGCTACCGGACCGTTTCACCGGAACCGGCAAGTTCCCGTTCATTCCGGGAACATTGAAAGGAAGCGGCAAGCCCTTTATTGAAGGCACTATCCTGGAAACCGAGACATGGACCTTACCCTTGATGGGATTATTATGGAACAGTCTCACCGTCATTTCGCATCCGGTATCGTTACCGTCATGGACCGTTTTCGATACAATGTTGATATTTTTCTTAATGCCTACGTTGACACGGAAATTCCTGTCATGAGTCTCCCCGTTAAGGTCCGTTACGGTGACTGACACATTAAGGCGGCAGTTGTCGTCCAGAAGGATATCACTCGGGACAGTGACGGGTATAGAGAACGAGCCGTCGGCACCTGTCTTCAGCTCACCTGCGTCTATCCTTACCCTGCCGTTGTCATCCCGGATACGGAACGGATGAAGCAGGTAAGGTTCCAATCCCGCATTCCATACCACCGTGGCTCCCTCAACCGGAACACCTGTGAAGGTGACGGCCCTGCCTGAAACAGTGAAAGGACGGTCCAGTCCGGCAGCCTCCGTCATGTTGTCCATCATGATCTCGAATTTGGGCTGACGGAACGACTCGACGTTTATCGATCTGCTTGTCTGGAAATCCCACTCGTCACCGGTGCACCTGAGAACCAGCGTCGCCCTGCCCGGCACGATGTTTTCGGGTATCCTGAAACATCCCTTCACCACACCCATGCTGTCCGTTGTCAGTGAAACGCGGTCGATCACCTTATAGTTGATGTCCCTGATAAGAACCTCGGTATCCAGGTCCTTCAGCACACGTCCTTTGTCATATCCGTCCGATGAATAGGCTATACCCGTAAACTGGACGGAGTCACCCGGGAGATAAGTGAAACGGTCGGTATATAGATGGGCAAAGCCGCGGACAGGCATATCGCTCACCCAGGGAATACTGAAAGAGCAGTTGCCCTTGCTGCCGTTGCTCTCCAACTCCATCAGGTAACGGCCGTTACGCAGGCCCTCCAAAGAAACGAATCCGTCATCAGCTGAGAAACCCTGTGCTGCCACCCTAACCTGTTCGTCCTGATTGTTCAGCTGCCATACGGTGTACCGGCACGAGGGTATGGCCTTACCGGTTTTGGTGTTGACAGTGACTCCCGAAAGCGCCCCGCTGCCCGATATCATGCGTGCCAGCCCTATGCTGTTGCACTCCACATACTCGTACGCTATGCAGTCCCCGCTGTTGAAATAGGGACCGGTCGAAGCCAGCAGATAATATTTCCCCTGCATGACGGGGGGAATCTCCATTATTGTATAGTGCTCCAGCCAGTCTCCGGGGTTGTTCAGCCTCACGCTCCACTCCGCCACCGGAGTCAGGTAACCGAGTTCCGAAAGCATTGTGGTCTCGTCCTGCCGGTTGTCATACCTGCCTGTCACCTCGACCAGTTTGAAATAGACCGTATTGACATTGGTATAGGTCAACATGGCCATATTGCGCTCTCCCGGAACAAGGTCCCTGTCCTGCGACAGGGTAATCTGCTTCCTCTCTATCTGAGCCATTATCTTGAGACATTCGAACGCCCCTTCGCTCTTGGGCCATTTCTTCTGGGCATGGGCACAGATATCGTGCGCCGTCTTCTGGAGAGCCACCTGACGGTCCGGTTCATCAGCGAATCCCGCTATCTGGTCCTCTATCATCTGTGCCGCCATGGCATAGAACATGGAACTGAACTTGACCTTCTTCTCATAGCCTTGACCCAGTTCCACTGTCCCCTTTATCCATGTGTCAAGGTTTTTCTTCAGGATCTCATCACCGTTGGATGTCAGATAATCGGACAGCAGGCCCATCCTCCTCAAGTCGATTGTTGACCTGATGGTTTGCTTGGAGCCTATGTTATGGAGAGTCAGACACTTCACCACATAAAGTTCCCAAAGGTCCGGGTCATCGGGCCCCAGGTTCTCCACCGCCTTGAGGAAATCATCAGCACTCCCGTACAGACGGATGTCATTCAGGAAAGAGCGTTTGCCTTTCACGAGATTCCTGCCCGTCATAGGGGTTATCGCATTGTCCATCAGCAAGTCCATCAACATTGGACGCAGCTTGAGCCCGTCCTTGTTACCCCCGGGAAAGAACTCCTCGTAATATGCCGACCCCACATCGCCAGCCTTCTTGATGGACTGGTCAAGATGGTAGCAGATGGTGTCGGTAATCATCTTGAGGGTCCATAAGTCCAATGGCGGATCGGCCAGATCCGACGGTGACTGCCGTTGGAGGTTGTACGTGTTGTACTGCTTGTACTGCATATACCCCTTGGCCAGGAACGCGTGGCACAGGGCCTGATGTTCCCTTACATGAAGTTTGGGCAGCAGGGCCTTGAACAGTTCTATACCTTCAGTGGTACTGTTCTCACCGAACGACTGCTGCACACGGGTCAGATAGACAGCGCTCTTGAGCATCTGGCGGGAATCATTGTCCTTGGCGGCCATATCCCAGATGTCGTTTATCTCCTTGGCTGCACTCTCCGGAAGGTCCTTTTCGATAAGTTTGTCCACCTCTTTCCAGGCGCGGGAATACTTGTCCGCGCTGGCTGTAACAGTAGTCAGTGTCATAGCGATAATCAAAAGAGAAAATCTGAACAGGTATCTCATAAGCTTGCGATTTGTTTGTTATCTCCGGCAATATTATTCCGGAAAACCGCCCAGGTTAATCTTCAAAGCGTTGCAAAAACGTTGCAAATGCAATCATTCGAACAGGTCGCCCGACATGGAGGCGTAACGCGAGCGGCCCAGATGCCTGTAAGCCAGGTCCGTCACCTCACGACCGCGCGGGGTACGCTTCAGGAAGCCCTCCTGGATAAGGAACGGCTCATAGACATCCTCTATGGTTCCGGCATCCTCACTCAGTGCCGTGGCAATTGTCCCCAAGCCCACAGGACCACCCTTGAACTTGTCAATGATTGTTGTCAGGATGCGGTTGTCTATCTCGTCCAGGCCGTACTTGTCTATGTTGAGTGCCTCAAGTGCGATATTCGCGATGGAAAGGGTGATTCTGCCTGAACCCTTGACCTGAGCGAAGTCACGCACGCGACGCAACAGCGCATTGGCTATACGGGGCGTGCCGCGGCTGCGTCCCGCTATCTCGGCAGCAGCATCGATATCACAAGGTATCCCCAGGATTGAGGCTGAACGTAGTATGATCTTCTGCAATGTCCTGGCATCATAATACTCCAGGTGCATGTTTATCCCGAACCTGGCACGCAACGGAGCCGTAAGCAGGCCGCTGCGGGTGGTAGCACCTATCAGGGTGAACGGGTTCAGGTCAATCTGTATGCTGCGGGCCGACGGGCCCTTGTCAATCATGATGTCAATCCGGTAGTCCTCCATGGCCGAGTAGAGATACTCCTCCACCACAGGGGAGAGACGGTGTATCTCATCGATGAAAAGGACATCTTTCGGTTCAAGCGACGTAAGTATGCCTGCCAGGTCACCCGGCTTGTCCAACACGGGACCCGATGTTATCTTGAACCCCACGCCAAGTTCATTGGCAATGATATTGCTCAGAGTCGTCTTGCCCAACCCGGGAGGGCCGTGCAGCAATGTATGGTCAAGAGACTCGCCACGCTGCCGGGCCGCCTGCACGAACACGCGCAGGTTCTCCACAATCTTGGTCTGTCCCGCAAAATCGCTGAACCGCAACGGCCTGAGGGCATTGTCAAGCTCCTTGTCCGAAGCGGATTGTTGCTGGCGTATGTCAAAATCCCCGTTCATTCGGATTAAGAATTGATAATCATATTATTGCTCCTGCAAGTTCAGAGGCACTGACCAGACTCTGCGCGCCTGTTTCCATATTCTTGAGAGTCACTTTGCCTTCGGCAAGCTCGTTACTGCCTACGATGGCCACGTACGGGACGGCGCTTGCATTGGCGTAGGACATCTGCTTCTTCATCTTGGCGGCATCGGGATAGATCTCCGACGGTATGCCCGCCTTGCGGAGCTCGGACAGCAGGTCCATGCAGAACCGCGCCTCCTGCTCGCCCAGGTTGAGGAACAGCACCTTGACACCGCCCTGAGCCTCCTTAGGATAGAGATCCAGCTGGGTAAGTACATCATAGATACGGTCGGCACCGAACGAAATGCCTACGCCGCTCACGCCGGGAAGCCCGAATATGCCGGTCAGGTTGTCGTAACGTCCGCCGCCGCTGATGGAGCCAATCTCCACATCCAGTGCCTTGACCTCAAAGATTGCGCCGGGATAGTAGTTGAGTCCGCGAGCCAATGTCAGGTCAAGTTCCAGCTGGTTCTTAAGGCCAAGTCTGGTGGCCCCGTCCAGAATGAACCGACACTCCTCAACACCCTTGATGCCTGTCTCGCTGCCTGCCAGAACGGTTGCTATGGTATCCAGTTTCCCGCTGTTGGAACCTGTCAGCCTGATTATGGGCTGAAGCCTGTCGATGGCATCCTGCGGCAGACCCTTATCGGCCAGTTCGGCATTCACGCCGTCCAGTCCAATCTTGTCCAGCTTGTCTATGGCTACGGTGATATCCACAATCTTATCGGCCTGACCTATTGACTCGGCTATTCCTGCCAGTATCTTGCGGTTGTTGAGCTTTATCGCCACGCGCACGCCAAAGCGGCTGAACACCATGTCGATCATCTGGATGAGTTCAATCTCATAGAGCAGCGAGTCACTGCCCACCACGTCGGCATCACACTGGTAGAACTCGCGGTAGCGCCCCTTCTGCGGCCGGTCGGCACGCCAAACGGGCTGTATCTGGAAACGCTTGAACGGGAACTGCAACTCCTCACGGTGCATCACCACAAACCGGGCGAAGGGGACGGTCAGGTCATAGCGCAGCCCCTTCTCGCAGAACTTTGAGGCCAGCCTGAGGCTGTTGCGCGAGAGCAGTTCCTCATCGGTCAGCCCGCTCATGTAGTCACCTGAGTTCTGTATCTTGAACAGGAGCTTGTCACCTTCCTCCCCGTACTTGCCCATAAGGGTGGAGAGATTCTCCATCGACGGGGTCTCTATCTGCCTGTAACCGAACAGGCTGAACACACCGCGTATGGTATCGAATATGTAGTTGCGGCGCGCCATCTCCACCGGAGTGAAGTCACGCGTGCCTTTCGGGATTGACGGTTTCATCAACGTCTGGAATTGAAAATCATTAAGTAATAGATTAATGTGCCTATCGAGCTGACTGCCGCCACCACGTATGTGTATGCGGCTGCCTTCAATGCGTCACGGGCAGGCTCGGCCGTACCTTTGACCGCCAGGCCTGAATGGTCAAGCCACGCCAGGGCACGGCGGCTGGCATCTATCTCCACGGGAAGAGTCACTATACTGAACAGAGTGGTAAGGCCGAAAAGCACTATTCCGGCAAGCAGCACACCGGGAAAAGTCTGTACCAGCAAAATGCCTATGAGCAGCACCCATGATACGATTTTGGACGAGAACTGCACGGCAGGAACCAGAGCTGAACGCATCTTGACCGGAGCGTAGGCCTGGGCGTGCTGGACGGCATGGCCGCACTCATGGGCCGCCACAGCGGCAGCGGTTATGTTACAGCCGTTATACACGTCCTTGCTAAGGTTCACCGTATTGTTCTCAGGGTTGTAATGGTCTGTCAACTGTCCCTCGATGCAGGTAATCCTGACACCTTTCACACCATAGTCTTCAAGCATCCTCCTGGCCACATCACAGCCTCTTATCCCGCCTGGAGTAGCAATCTTGGCGAACTTGTTGAACTTGGACTGGAGGTTTGCCTGAACCAGATAACTGGCGATGGCTATACCGATGAAAATGATCCAATACATGATGCGCTGAAATATATAAGGTTTACTTATTGCGAAGAATGGTCTGGTTACGGTCCGGACCCACCGAAACAATCGATACCGGAGTCTCCAGATAAGCCTCAATGAAACTGATGTAACAGTTGAACTCCTCGGGGAACTCATCCTCACCGGTTACCTTGGTGAGATCGGTCTGCCAGCCCTGGAACTCCTCATAGACAGGTTCCGCACCTTCGCAGTCGAAGGGGAACGCGTCAGTCTCCGTGCCGTCCGGCAATCTGTATGCCACACAGGCCTTCACTGTCTTGAAGGTGTCGAGCACATCGCTCTTCATGAGTATAAGGTCAGTCACGCCGTTCAGACGGACGGCATAGCGCAGAGCCACGAGATCCACCCATCCGCAGCGGCGGCGACGTCCGGTCACTGCCCCGAACTCGCAGCCACGGTCCGAAAGGGCCTCCCCGTCGGCATCGAAAAGCTCGGTCGGGAAAGGACCGCTTCCCACGCGCGTGCAGTAGGCCTTCATTATTCCGAACACCTTTCCTATATTGCGGGGTGCTACGCCGAGACCTGTGCAGGCACCTGCACAGATTGTATTGGAGGATGTCACGAACGGATAGGAACCGAAATCTATGTCCAGCATGGTTCCCTGGGCCCCCTCGCACAGGATACTCTTTCCTTCACGCATCAGACCGTCCACAAGATGTTCGCTATCGACGAACCTGAACTGTTTCATATAATCAATGCCCTCACGCCATGCCTTCTCAAGCGGAGCCAGGTCATATTCGTAATTCAGGCTCTTCAGCGTACGCTCATGGGCTTCCTTCGCCGCCTTGTATCTCTCCTCGAAGTCAGGCCGGAGCAGATCGCCCACACGGACACCTGTACGGGCCACCTTGTCCGTATACGTAGGTCCTATCCCGCGACCGGTCGTACCCACCTTGCCGCTTCCCTTCGAAGCCTCAAGGGCACTGTCCAGCAGACGGTGTGTGGGCAGTATCAGATGAGCTTTCCTTGATATGACCAGCCTCTCCTTGAGCCTGATTCCGGCAGCCTCGAGAGCCTCGGCCTCAGCCTTGAAGAGAGCGGCGTCAAGCACCATCCCGTTACCTATGATATTAAGCTTGTCCCCCTGGAAAATGCCTGAAGGAATGGATTTCAGGACGAACTTCTTACCGTCGAATATGAGTGTATGCCCTGCATTGGGACCGCCCTGGAACCGGGCCACCACATCATAGCGCGGAGTAAGCACGTCAACCACCTTTCCTTTCCCTTCATCGCCCCACTGCAGGCCCAGAAGAACATCAATTTTTTCCTTTTCCATTTTTCTCCGAATATAATTTTTCCATCTTTTTGCGTTTTCTCTTCAATGCCGCCGAACACTTGCCGCACAAGCCCTGGATGGAGAGTGAATAGCCGGTCATGACGAACCTTTTCTTGCGCATATCCTCTATCTGTGCCCTGACCTTGTCGTCACTGCATTCCACGACCGATCCGCACCCGGTACAGATCATGTGTATGGAATACCTGTTGGTCCAGGACCTCCTGTAGCCTGTCTCACCGTTAAGCCACACCCTCTGTACAAGCCCGGCCTCCTCAAAGAGACCGAGATTGTTGTAAACTGTTGCGCGGCACACTCGGAAGCCGTGTTTTTCAAGCATGTCGAACGAGAGGGTTTCAGGCTTGAAGTATCCGTCATACGTATATACAGCCTTCAGAAGCGCGTTCCTTTCAGGCGTGCTTCTAAGGCCATGAACATGCAGATAGTCAGTCAATGCCATCATTGCCTGTCTCAACTCTTCATTCCTGTCCATCCTCTCTCTCCAAAATGGCCAAAGCAGCCCTGGCCGCCTGTGACGGCAGCAACTTCCCGCCTGCGATAGCGGTTTCAGCCTGATCCTTCAGCTCCGAAACGAAACGTCCGCTCATCAGTCCGCCTTGTCTTAGGAGGTTGGCTATGACAAGGAAACCGCAATACTGCACAATTTCCGCATCGGAGGCTATCCAGCGGAAAGCGGTGACAGAAGCATCTCCCATCCTGCTGAAAAGGTACATCGAGCACACTTCGGCAAGATCGGGATATTCTATCTGACTGACCCAGAGGTCAGCCATGTCGGTCTTGAACTCATCGGCCGGATAGACGAATGCCGCCAGCATCCTGCATTCACGGATATTCTCCTTCCATAAAGCTATAGCAAGACGGCTGTCCTTTTCAATCCCTGACGCTATCTCCTTGATCCGGGGGAGGTCAACACCGAAATTCAGGCTGTAACCTATCCCCCTCTCTCTCATGATCTGCGATGCGGTGCCGTTCATTGACAGCCTCAGCATCTTCTTTATCTCCGATAACTGTTCTTCTACCGACATTTTGCCATTTGGCACTTCACGTGGAAAGGTGCCGTTTCTTATATTGGTGAGGAGCCTCCCCTTTCTCCCTGAAGAAAGCGGCGTAGAAAGACTGACGGTTGGCGAAACCGCACATCAAGCCTATCTCCTCCATTGTCTTGTCCAGATAACGCCTGTCCACCAGCATGTGGACAGCATCACGTATTCTGCATCCGTTCACCAGATTGGAATAGTTCATTCCGAATCTTGAATTGATCACTGCTGACAGGTAACGCGGGTTGGTATCCAAATCCTTAGCCAGCTGCTTGGCTGAGTAATCGGGATCACGGTACTTCTTTTGCGCCACGACGATGGTCAGAATCCGGTCATACAGTTCATCTGCAAGTTCTGCACGAATAAGGTTCCTGTAGTCAGCGTTCTTCTCGGCTTTCGCTTTGATCTTGTAAGGTTTTGCTTGTTCTTCCATTGGACTAATAATGTGTTTACAAAGTAAGCACTTTTTCAAAAAACAAAAGGGGGAAGAGACCTTTTTTTTCGAAAAAAAACACAAAATGGGCTGTTTTTTCGTATTTTTGTGTGAATGATTGACCAACTGACAGTTGAACGCATACTTGATGCGGCTAACATAGTGGATGTCGTGTCGGAATTCGTCACCCTGCGGAAGCGGGGTGTCAATTATGTCGGACTGTGTCCGTTCCACAACGAGAAGACCCCTTCGTTCACCGTTTCGCCCTCCAAGGGGATATGCAAGTGCTTCAGCTGCGGAAAAGGCGGCAACGCCATACATTTCCTCATGGAACACGAGCAGATGTCGTTCCAGGATGCCGCCGAATGGCTTGCAAACAAATACGGCATACCGGTCCGCAAACGTGAACTGACTGACAACGAGAAAGCCCTCCAGAGCGAGCGCGAGTCCATGTTCATAACCAACCGGTTCGCCTGCGACTATTTCAAGGATATTCTGCTGAACGACGCGAAAGGCCGTGCGGTAGGAATGGCCTACTTCCGCCAGCGCGGGTTCCGCGACGACATAATAGAGAAGTTCCAGCTCGGCTACTCTCCCGACGAGCCCGATGCCCTGGCACGTCACGCCCTGTCAAAAGGCTACACCAGGGAGAACCTCGTCAAGACCGGACTATGCTACGAGAGGGAGGACGGCACGCTCAGGGACCGCTTCAGGGGGCGCGTGATATTCCCCGTACACTCCTTGTCCGGCAAGATCGTGGCTTTCGGCGGAAGGGTCATGAAGGCCGATGCCAAGACAGCCAAGTACGTGAACTCTCCCGAGTCCTCCATCTACTCCAAGAGCAAGGAGCTCTACGGCCTCTACTTCGCCAAGCAGGCCATAGTACGCAAGGACCGCTGTTTCCTGGTGGAAGGGTATGCCGATGTCATATCCATGTTCCAGTCAGGGGTGGAGAATGTCGTGGCCTCAAGCGGCACCTCGCTCACGCCCGGACAGATACGTCTCATCCACAGGTTCACCAACAACATAACCGTACTCTATGATGGTGACAAAGCCGGCATCAA
>JAGAEZ010000096.1 GCA_017612875.1 Bacteroidaceae bacterium
AAGATCAAGGCACGCCTTGACGCCGGTGAGCCCATGCCTCAGTACCTCAAGGAGCACCCCATCTACTACGCAGGTCCCGCCAAGACACCTGCCGGCATGGCATGCGGCTCAATGGGCCCCACCACCGCAGGACGTATGGACCCGTACGTTGACGAGTTCCAGGATAACGGTGGCTCAATGATCATGCTGGCCAAGGGTAACCGCTCACAGGCAGTGACCGATGCCTGCAAGAAGCACGGCGGATTCTACCTGGGTTCAATAGGCGGCCCCGCAGCCATCCTGGCCCAGAACAACATCAAGTCAATCGAGTGCGTCGAGTATCCCGAGCTTGGCATGGAGGCCATCTGGAGAATCGAGGTTGAGGACTTCCCGGCATTCATTCTGGTGGATGATAAAGGTAACGATTTCTTCAAGCAGCTGAAGCCTTGTTCAGGTTGCAGCATTTTGTGATAACTTTGGCTATTGGCTGTTAGCTATTGGCTGCCATCCGGTGCACCAACAGCCAACAGCCAACAGCCAACATCCAATAGCCAATGTACTTCAGTGACATAATAGGACAGCATGAGGTAATTGAGCGGCTTGTCAAGGACGCTAAGGCCGGGACTGTGCCCCATGCACTGCTGTTCTGTGGTCCTGAGGGTGTAGGCAAGCTGCAGACTGCGATAGCGTTCGCCCGCTATCTGCTCTGCCGCGACAAAGGAGAGGAAACCGACTCTTGCGGTCACTGCCCGTCGTGCGTCAAGATGGACAAGCTGGTACACCCTGACCTGCATTTCGTGTTCCCCGTAGTAAACAAGAGCAAGACAGCCGGACGCTCCACGATATCGGACGATGAGATTGCCGTCTGGCGTGATTTCGTCCTTGAAAACCGGTATTTCGGATTCGAGGATTGGATGAACGCGATCGATGCCGAGAACAAGCAGGCACGCATATTCGTGACCGAAAGCGAATCCATAACCTCCAAACTGGCACTCAAATCGGTTGAGGGCGGATATAAGATCGTGATAGTCTGGCATGCCGAGAAGATGAAGGCGGAATGTGCCAACTCCCTGCTCAAACTGCTTGAGGAGCCGCCGTCGGGAACGGTGTTCATGCTGGTATCGGACAGTCCTGAACAGATGCTGGAAACCATCGTGAGCAGAACCCAAAGGATTGATTTCAAGAGAATACCCTCAGCTGACATCGAAGCCACCCTCACAGGACCCGGCTACGGTATGGAGCCCGAAGCTGCAGGAAAGATAGCCCATTTCAGCGGAGGCAGCTGGCTAAAAGCGAGAAAGGCACTCCGGATAAATGCCGAAAGTGAGGAATTCCTGGACCGGTTCATACAGCTGATGCGTCTCACCTACGGCCGGAAGCTGAAGGATCTCAAGCTTTGGTCCGAAGAGATTGCCTCAGGCGGACGTGAATGGCAGAAAAGGTTCCTTGACTACTGCCAGCGGATGATACGGGAAAATTTCATCTGCAATTTCCATGAACCGGAACTGAATTTCATGACCGACAGGGAAGAGCAGTTCTCAACCAGATTCGCCCCCTTCGTGAACGAAAGGAACATCATCGGTCTCATGGAGGTTTTTACCGATGCCCAACGGGACATAGAACAGAACGTAAATTCAAAGATGGTCTTCTTTGACCTCACACTCAAGACCATCATGCTAATGAAACAATGAATAATATGGAATATGATTTCACTCTGAATAACGGCAGCGGAGGAATATGCTGCAAAGGCTGTGGCCAAAGCATGGGACAGCTCCACTCTTTCGACTATCTGGCCGGTGTCCCCGGCTCGGAAAACGAGGAAGGCTATGTGGAGGTCCAGTTCAAGAACACCCGAAAGGGATTCTTCATCAACTCCAACAGGCTGGACCTTCAGAAAGGGGACATAGTGGCAGTTGAATCGAATCCCGGCCACGATATAGGAACCGTAACGATGACCGGACGGCTTGTAACACTTCAGATGAAGAAAGCCAACCTCCGTCCGGACATAGAGATAAAGCGTGTGTATCGGAAGGCACGCGAGGTGGATATGGAGAAGTACGCCGAGGCCAAGGCACGCGAGCACGACACCATGATACGCTCCCGCCAGATTGCCAAGGACCTGGGACTTGAGATGAAGATAGGCGATGTGGAATATCAGGGTGACGGGGCCAAGGCAATATTCTATTACATTGCCGACGGCCGCGTTGACTTCCGCCAGCTCATCAAGGTTCTGGCCGAAGTGTTCCGCGTGCGCATAGAGATGAGGCAGATAGGTGCCCGTCAGGAAGCCGGACGCATAGGCGGCATAGGTCCGTGCGGGAGAGAACTCTGCTGCACCACCTGGATGACAAGCTTCGTTTCAGTCTCCACCGGAGCTGCCCGTATGCAGGACCTCTCCATGAATCCCCAGAAACTTGCAGGACAGTGCGCCAAGCTGAAATGCTGTCTGAATTACGAGGTCGATGCATACGTGGAGGCACAGAAACACTTCCCGTCACGCGACATTCCTCTCGAGACAAGGGACAACACATACTTTTTCTTCAAGGCTGATATCCTGAACGGACAACTTACATACTCCACCGACAAGGTGTTTGCCGCCAACATAGAGACCATCACACCCGAAAGGGCCCTTGAGATAATCTCGATGAACAGAAAAGGCAGCAAGCCCGTATCGCTTGACGGTAATACTGAAAAGGCTGATTCCAGACATTCGTCCGACATACTTGACGAAGGTGACCTTTCACGTTTCGACAAGAAGAAAAAGAAAAGGAAGAACTACGGCAACCGTCACAACCACCCCCCGCGCAACGACAGGTAATACCGGACTAAATACGGACGTTACGTTCACAGTCTATCCTGAGAAAGACCGCCAGCAGGATCGTAAAGCCCCAAAGCGAAGAGCCGCCGTAACTGAAGAAGGGCAGAGGTATGCCTATGACGGGAGTTATACCCAACACCATACCGACATTGACAAAAAGGTGGAAGAACAGGATACAGGCTACCGAGTATCCATATACCCTCCCGAATACCGAAGTCTGCCTTTCAGCCACCGATATGAGCCTCAACAGCAGGCACAGGTAGAGGACAAGGACCCCGGCAGAGCCGAGGAAACCCTTCTCCTCGCCAACCGTGCAGAAGATGAAGTCCGTATCCTGTTCAGGGACGTATTTGAGTTTTGTCTGGGTCCCCTTCATGAAACCCTTGCCGGTCAGTCCGCCGCTTCCTATCGCGATGAGCGACTGGTTCACGTTGTAACCTTTACCCAACGGATCGTCCTCCAGTCCGAGAATGACATTGATCCTGGTCTGCTGATGCGGCCTGAGAATATCATTGAACACATAATCCACCGACAGCAGATAGCCCAGAGAACCTAAAGCGAACAGCACAACCAGGATGTACTTTCTGTTCATATCCTTGAAGGCATGGAACAGAAGATAGACGCTGCCCGCGAAGACAAGTGCAGTCTGAAGCCATGTCACATTGAAAGGAATTACGGTCAATGAGAAGGAGAATCCTATCAGCATGATACCTATCTCGATAATAAGCAATGTTATCCCCACCTTCCTGTCCTTCATCAATGACCATCCTGTAATCACCATCAGTATCTGGATAATCGAGAGTACAGCCATCTTCCCCACACTGTACGGCTGACCGCTGAAGGAGACCGCCCCGAACTTGATACCGAGGATGAAGAACAGCACCGCACAGAATCCTATCAGAAGCACATTGCCCGTCATTCCCTCCCTGTAAAGAACGAGCAGGAATGCCATATACACCAGAGCCGAACCTGTCTCGTTCTGCAGGATGATAAGGACCATGGGTATCATGAATATGGCAGCCGCTAGCAGGCTATCCTTAAGCCTGTCGATACTGAACTCATACCTGTCCATGAACCTGGCCAGGGCAAGTGCCGTGCCGAATTTGGCGAATTCAGCCGGCTGCAAGCTGACGGGGCCCATCTTAAGCCATGAATGCGAGCCTTTGGTGTCCTCAGCCACGAATATGGTCAGCACAAGCAGTGCAAGCAGCGCGAAATAGATGAAATATGAATACGTGCTGTAGAAATCCTTGGTTATGGAGAGCGCAAGAGTACCGATCGCTATCGCGCAGAGGATCCACACAAGCTGCTTCCCGGGACGGGTAGCGAAAGAGAGCAGTTCCGGATTCTCGAGATCAGCGCTTGCCCCGCACACGGAAAGCCATCCGCACAGGCAAAGGCAAAGATAAAGAAAGACCGTTATCCAGTCCAGATTCCCTATTATGTCAACGTTCTTCCTTACCATAGTCTATTCTTCTTTCCGAAAATGCCTGAGCCTTGGCCTCACTCTCCTCCGACAGCCCGCCGGTCAGATACTGCTCCATCATCAAGGCTCCGATGGGCACTCCATATACCGCACCGAAACCACCGTTCTCCACATAAACCGCAATAGCGATCTTGGGATTGTCCATAGGGGCGAACCCCATGAACACGGAATGGTCCTTGTCCTTGTTCTCCGCAGTCCCGGTCTTGCCGCACACCTGGTACTCCCTGCTGTTGGCCGTCCGGCAGGTACCCTCCAGTACGGACAGACGCATTCCCTGTACCACCTTCTCATAATTTTCCCTGTCAACCCTTACATAATGCCTGGTCGTGTAGATAGAGTCCAGTTCGCCTCCCTCTATCTCCTTGACAACATGAGGGGTGATGTAAAAACCGCGATTGGCTATGGTGGCTCCCAAATTGGCTATCTGTAAGGGAGTAAGAGTAACCTCCCCCTGACCGATGGCATTGCTGATAGTGGTAAGACCGTTCCAGGACTTGTTGTAGTGACGGTCGTAGTAGTCCGAGTTCGGAATCATCCCACGGGCCTCACCCGGCAGATCTACACCGAGCGCATATCCGAACCCCATGTCAACCATGTAATCCTTCCAGACGGTAAGCGCTGCCTGCGGAGTCCTGTATTTGTCGGCTCCTATCATCCTGTAGTAGCCCCAGCAGAAAAAGCCGTTGCAGGAAGTAGCGATGGCAGGAAGAAGCGACAAGGGAGAGGAGTGTGCATGGCATCCGACACGCAAGCCACGGAACACGAACCCTCCGGTACAGGGGAAACGGGTTTCAGTATCGATTATCCCCTCCTGGAGAAACGTGAGAGCCTGGGCGGTCTTGAAGGTGGAACCGGGGGGATAGGTCCCCTGGATAGTCCTGTTCAGCAGAGGCTTGTCATATTGGGACGCAAGGAGATTGTAGTTCTCACCGCGATGGCGGCCCTTCAGTACCGAAGGATCGAATGTCGGCGAGGAGACCATGCAGAGAATCTCCCCTGTCTCAGGCTCGATAGCCACGATACTGCCTATCTTGTTCTGCATAAGCCTCTCCCCGAGAGCCTGAAGTTCAATGTCAACACCTAACCTGACGCTTCGTCCGGGTTCGGGGGCGATATCGGACTGCCCCTCCTGGTAACTGCCCTGAATCCTCCCGTATGCATCTTTCAGCATTATCTCAACACCCTTCTTCCCGCGCAGTGTCTTCTCGTAGAATTTCTCCACTCCCTGCTTCCCGATGAAATCGCCCCGCACATAATAGTCATCGGCTTCGATGTCATTCTTCGAGACCTCTCCCATATCACCCAGGAGATGAGCTCCTACACTGTAGCTGTAGTTCCTCAAGGTCCTCCCTTCGATGTCGAAACCGTTGAAACGGAAAAGATTCTCACGAAAGACGGAAACCTCTTCGACCGAAAGCTGGGACATGAACACCTGACGCGTATATGACGAATAACCCGGGTTCCGCCTCAGGTTCTTGATATCGGCCATACGTTCATCAAAGAACTCCCTTGTGATGTCAAGGGAACGGCACAGCTCCAGTGTATCGATACCCTTGACGTTACGCATGGTAACCATGACATCGTATGACGGACTGTTGCCCACCAGCACCTTGCCGTTCCTGTCATAGATGACTCCCCTGACAGGATAGACGGTTCTCCTGTAGAGGGCGTTACTGTTGGCGGAACTGCTGTAGCGGGTATCTATGATCTGAATGAAAAACAGACGTGCCACATACAACAGCACCACAGCCGTCACCATGATACCGATAATGAACCTCCTGTTGTCGAATCTATGGTCTTTCACTATATGGAACGTCTCTGGTTAGGCTTGTCAGCAGAATATCCCACTGCAAGCATGGCTATGAAAGTCAGAAGCGTACTGAATACAATCTTGGCAGTGATGACTACCCAATCCTCAAGCGGAATGCTGCGCAGCAGGAAATAGGCGCTGTGATGCAGCATGGTCATCAGGAAGATATAGCCGGCAAAAGGCCCGGCACCCATTGAAGCCCTGCCCGGAATTATCACCTCACGACGGTCCTTGGACAGGAACAGTTTTACCATGGCGGGCTGGAACATGGCGGCAAGTGTGGCCGAAGCCGCGTTCAGTCCGGGAGTCCCGGTGAAAAAATCCACTGCAAGCCCCGTCACGAAGCCCCACAACAGCATGGAATATCTTGACATCGAACTGTCAAAACGGACTATGAACCAAAGATAGAACAATGGGGTGACATACCCGAACAACGATATCCTGTTCAGGAAGAGAACCTGCAGCAGGACCAGCCCTGCCATTGTTCCCGTTTTTTTCAGAAAAGACAAAGGTTCCATATACCTCCTTATTCCGGTCCTTCCAGTTCCTCAAGTTCAGGATCAGGCTTCATGGTATTCACATAGACCCATCTCAAGTCACTCATGTCAACAAACAGCGACACAGTGACCGCCAGAGTATAGCTCATTCTCTGCTGTTCCACCCTCTCAACCACGCCCAC
This sequence comes from Bacteroidaceae bacterium, assembly GCA_017612875.1. Taxonomy (GTDB): domain Bacteria; phylum Bacteroidota; class Bacteroidia; order Bacteroidales; family Bacteroidaceae; genus Colenecus. The sequence goes on from JAGAEZ010000096.1 coordinate 6,773, forward strand.
AGGGATATTCTCCGGGAAAGCCGACGAGTATCCGCTCGTGACGATCGTGTCACCTGTAGATACGACAGTGTGGTATGGCATGTCATTGACCATCGCCCTGTACGGGTCACCTCCCCTCCATTCCAGGAAACCTATGCTGCTTGAACCCGACACCTTGCAACTGATGCTGCTCTTGCTGTTCAGCACCGGGAGGACTACAGAATAGTGTGAACCGGCAACCTCAACCACACCGATTACCCCACGGGAATCAAACACGCCCATTCCCTGGTCCACGCCGTCAGAACGCCCCTTGTCAATAGTAATGAAATTATCGTCCTTGCGGACCGAGTTGTCAATTACCCTGGCGACCGTGAAGACGCTCTCTCCCTGGGACACCCGTTCCAGTTCAAGACTGTCAGAGAGGCTGAGGAGCCGCTCCCTGAGATATGCGTTCTCCGTCAGCAGTCTCTCGTTCTCCCCCTTGAGACCGATATAGCTCTCCACCCGGGCCCGCCATTCCAGGACAGTTCCCGACAACCGGTTCGCCGAGGTCATGAAGGCTAGTCTCTGCCGGTCGTTCAAGCCAAACAGGAGCAACAGCGACAACGCCTCCATCAGGATGAACAGGAGAACGTGTGCCTGCTTGGCAAGAAAGTCCAGAAGGGAACGCACGGCTCAGGCAAGGTTATTTCATGCAGACTGAGAAACGGTCAATATTCTTCAGGGCGATTCCGGTTCCTCTGGCAACACTTAGCAGAGGCTCGTTAGCCACATGGAAAGTTATACCGATCTTGTCGGACAGGCGCTTGCTTATACCGCGCAGCATTGAACCGCCTCCTGAGAGATAAATGCCGTTCTTGAGAATGTCAGCATACAGTTCCGGCTCAGTCTTCTCCAGCGTACTGAGCACAGCCGTCTCGATCTTGGTTATGGAGCGGTCCAGACAGTGGGCAATCTCCTGATAGCAGACCGGTATCGACATGGGCAGTGCCGTAATCTTGTTCGGGCCGTTCACGATGTAATCCTCCGGAGCCTCCTCGCCCAGTTCGGTAAGTGCCGCCCCCACGCTGATCTTGATACGTTCAGCCATACGCTCACTCACCTTGACATTGTGCTGACGGCTCATGTACTCCTGGATATCAGCGGTAAAATCATCGCCTGCCACCTTCACGGAATTGTTCGAGCATAGACCACCTAACGAAATGACCGCTATCTCAGTGGTGCCGCCGCCTATGTCAACGATCATGTTGCCCTCGGGAGCAAGGACATCGATACCTATGCCTATAGCCGCTGCCATAGGTTCAAAAAGCAGATAGACTTCACGTCCGCCGGCATGTTCAGCCGAGTCGCGGACAGCGCGAAGCTCCACTTCAGTACTGCCGGAGGGCACTCCGATCACCATCTTCAATGAAGGGGAGAAAAGCCGTCTGCCGGAATCGACCATACCTATCAGGCCGCGCATCATCTGCTCGCAGGCATCGAAATCGGCAATCACGCCGTTCCTGAGAGGACGTATGACCCGGATGGCGCTGTTGGTCTTTTCGTACATCATCATGGCCTTTTCGCCTACGGCCACCACCTTATCGGAGCGGTTATCCAATGCAACGATCGAAGGCTCATTGACTACAATCTTGTCGTTGTGCATTATGATGGTGTTGGCGGTGCCAAGATCCATCGAGAGTTCCTGTGTTAATGAAAATAGACCCACTGTAGTATGTGTTATGCGTTATGAATCAATGTTTGAAATGCCTGAAACCGGTAATGGCCATCGTCATGTCATGCTGTTCGCAATAGTCTATCGACTCCTGGTCGCGAACCGAGCCTCCCGGATGGATCACGTTCTTCACGCCTGCCCGGTCAGCCAGCTCCACGCAGTCGGGGAACGGAAAGAACGCGTCGCTTGCCATGGCCGCGCCTTCCAGCGAGAATCCGAATCCGTGAGCCTTCTCCACGGCCTGCTTGAGGGCATCCACACGTGAAGTCTGGCCTACACCGCTTGCCAGCAGCTGCTTGCCGCGGGCAAACACGATGGAGTTACTCTTACTGTTCTTGACAATCCTGTTGGCGAACAGCATATCCTCAACCTCCTCGTCGGATGGAGTCCGCGATGTCACGAACTTGAGATCGTCAGGCGTCTCCACCTTGGTGTCCTTATCCTGCACCAGCACCCCGTTCAAGGCCGAACGGACCAGCTTGACGGGCATCTCCTGCTCCTTGCGGATAAGGATGATACGGTTCTTCTTCTGGCCGAGTATCTCAAGTGCGTCAAAATCATAGTCAGGTGCTATGATGACCTCGAAGAATATCTTGTTCACCTCTTCGGCTGTAGCCTTGTCGATGGGGGCGTTGGCCACAAGCACGCCTCCGAAAGCCGATACGGGATCACCTGCAAGCGCATCCTTCCATGCCTCAAGCAGTGTAGGACGTGAAGCCACTCCGCAGGCGTTGTTGTGCTTGAGTATGGCGAACGTGGTCTCGTCGAACTCGTCAATCAGGTCTATGGCCGCGTTTATGTCAAGCAGGTTGTTATAGGATATCTCCTTTCCATGGACCTGGTCGAACATGGCATCCAGATCCCCGTGGAAAACGCCTTTCTGATGGGGATTCTCACCGTAGCGCATGGCCTTGTGACCATCGAGAGCCATACGGAAATGGTCCTCGTCATCATCGGAAGCGAACCAGTTGTATATACAGCTGTCATAATACGACGAGACAGCGAATGCCTCCTTGGCGAACCAGCGGCGTTCCTCAAGGGTGGTTTCGGCACCGTGGTCGTTCAGGATGTCAAGCAGAGGCTTGTACTGCTCCTTGCTTGCCACAATCACCGAATCCCTGAAGTTCTTGGCTCCGGCGCGGATGAGAGAGATACCGCCTATATCGATCTTCTCGATGATATCGGCATCGGAGGCACCGGACTTCACGGTTTCCTCGAAAGGATAGAGATCGACTATCACAAGGTCTATCTCCGGTATGTCGTAGCTGACCATCTGGGCCATGTCGCCCTCCTCTTCGCGACGGGCCAGGATTCCACCGAATATCTTCGGGTGAAGGGTCTTGACACGGCCCCCGAGGATTGACGGATAACCCGTCAGTTCCTCCACCGGCTGACACGGCACCCCGAGAGATTCTATGAAGCGCTGGGTTCCTCCCGTGGAAATAAGTTTGACACCCTCCTCATGGAGCTTGTTGATTATCTCGTCCAGGCCATCCTTATGGAAGACCGATATCAGAGCTGATGAAATTCGTTTAGTTCCGGACATTGTCTTGTAATGGTTTTACGGTTTTCTGTATTTTGCGCGAAATTAACCATTTTCGGCAAGCCCTCCAATACCGGACAACATAAAGTAATGAACAATTTATTACTTATTACACACAAATAAAATTATCAAAAGTCACCGGTACCGGAACTTTTTTCATATCTTAGCCGGAAATTTCAAAATCATTATTTACTGACCATTATGGATAGAAGGGAATTTCTCAAGTCTCTGGCTGCAGCCGGAGCGATAGTAAGCGTGAAAAGCAGCGGGATGATGGATGTCACGGCATCCACGGTGCCATCGTCAGGTACTGCCGCCGCAGCCGGGGATGTTGATCTTGCTGCAATCATGAACGGTGAGCCGGCAGCCATGCTGGAGGCAGCCATGAAAGAGCTTGGCGGAATAGAGCGCTTCATTAAGAAAGGTGACAAGATTGTCATCAAGCCGAACATCGGTTGGGACCGCACCCCGGAACTCGCCGGCAACACCAACCCGGACCTTCTGGCCGCACTTATCAAGATGTGCCAGGACGCAGGTGCAGCCGAGATCAAGGTGTTTGACCATACATGTGACAACTGGAGCCGCTGCTACGAGCACAGCGGAATAGATGCAGTCGTAAAGAAGGCCGGAGCCACTATGGTACCCGCCCACGAGCAGTCCTATTACGAGAATGTGAACATCCCGAACGGCAAATCCCTCAAGAGCGCCATGGTCCACAAGGCCATAGTGGAGTGTGACAAGTGGATAAACGTTCCGGTCCTCAAGAACCACGGCGGAGCGCTTATGACCAGCGCCATGAAGAACCACATGGGAATCGTTTGGGACCGCCGCGCATTCCACTCGAGAGGTCTGCATCAGTGCATTGCCGACATCTGCACATACAAGCCTGCCGTTCTACATATTGTCGATGCTTACCGCACCATGGCCACCAACGGTCCTCAGGGACGCAATGCCAATGACGTGGTGCTCACCAAAGCCCTCTTCGCATCGCCGGACATCGTGGCAGTCGATACCGCAGCAGGCAAATTCTTCACCCAGGTCAACACCAGCATCCGCTTCGACGACATAGAGCACATCCCCGACGCCCAAAAGCTCGGGCTCGGCAGTATGGACCTGGAGTCATTGAACGTCAAGAGGATAAGACTCTGACCTGCCATGCTGAGAAAAATCAGAACGGTTGTGGCGGTCGCAGTCATCGCCATACTCACCTTCGGGTTCCTGGATTTCAGCGGGTTCCTGAACGACCCGTGGCTGCAGAAGATACAGTTCGGGCCTGCCCTGCTCTCCCTGAGCATCGTGACCTTGGTGTGTCTCATAGCCGCCACTCTCATTTTCGGAAGGCTCTACTGTTCCGTGGTCTGCCCTCTCGGCATCTTCCAGGATTTCATGAACTGGCTCTCCCGGAAAGCCGACAGGAAAAAGAAATACTCCTTTAAACCGGAGAATCCCTGGCTGCGCTGGGGTGTCCTTGCCGCACTGACGGTTGCATGGCTCTTAGGCTTCACCTTCCTCGTGGGCCTTGTGGAACCTTACAGCGCATACGGACGGATGGCCGACGAGCTGTTCAAGCCCGTCTATCTTTTCGGCAACAACCTGCTTGCGGCCATTTCCGAAAAGACCGGCAGTTACCGGTTCTTCAAGGTACTCGTCTCGCTCAAATCCGTGACGGCGCTTGTGGTGGCACTGCTCACATTGCTCATCATCGGGCATATCTCGTATCACCATGGCCGCACCTGGTGCAACACCATCTGTCCCGTAGGAACCATACTGGGTTTTTTCTCCCGGTTCTCACTCCTCAGAATGCGCATCGACAAGGAGAAATGCAACCACTGCCTGGCCTGCCAGCGCAAGTGCAAGGCATACTGCATCGACTCTGTAAATCAGAAGATAGACTACTCCCGATGCGTGGATTGCTTTGACTGTATCGATGCCTGCCGGCAGAAGGCCATCAGCTACGGGCCGGTCAAACGCAGTCAGACAGCTCCCGCCAAGGCACCGGCTGACAACGCTGACGAATCCAGGCGCCAGTTCCTTAAGTCCGGCTTAGCGATAGCCGCCCTTGCCCCTGCAGCTCTTGAGGCCAAGGTGACAGGTGCCAAGGATACCCGCGTCCCTATGTCTCCCCCCGGCTCCATAAGCCACAGGAACCTGCTGCAGCACTGCACCGCCTGCCATCTGTGCGTAAGCAAATGCCCGTCGCACGTCCTCAAGCCTGCCGGCATGGAATACGGGTTGGGAGGGATCCTGCAGCCTGTCATGAAATTTGATGACGGATACTGCAACTACGACTGCAACCTGTGCAGCCAGATATGTCCTGCCGGAGCCATACGTCCGCTCACAGTGGAACAGAAACACAGTACCCAGCCTGGCCGCGTGGTATTCAACAAGGATATATGCGTGGTCAATGTAAACCGCACAAGCTGCGGAGCCTGCGCCGAGCACTGCCCCGTCCAGGCTATCCACATGGTTCCCTTCGAAGGTGGTCTGACCATACCTGAAACCACACAGGAACTCTGTGTAGGATGCGGAGGATGCGAGTACATCTGCCCTGTGAAGGCAGTCCGCATCGAGGGCAATCCCGTCCATCTCGAAGCCAAGGCTCCGGAACAGGAGACAAACATCAAGACGGACAATTTCGACTTCGGATTCTGATAAAACGGATAAATGAAAAAAGCGTGCGGACGCTTTTTTCATTTATCAATCAGTAAGGCAACTGCCTGTATGATACCTGCCTCTCACTTCAACGGTTCAAAGTGACGGAAATACCACTTGCTGTTGTCCGAACTGAAATTGAATTCGGCCAGTGTGGGAGTGCAGTCACCCATCGACACCAGTGCCAGAGGCTTGGAATGTCCCGGAACCTTCTTGGGCATTATGCGGAAACTGCCGTCAGTGAGCTGATCGATTCTCCACAGCTGCTCGTCGGCACCGGTAAATGCAGAGACAACCTGCACCTCGGCATCGGCCGTAGCTGCAAGGGCCCTCTCGGTGCCTGCAATCAGGATCTTGTAGTAGGGTCCGCCAAGATAACCTCCGGCTTCAGGCACAGCCTGGACCGTCCAACGCTGCCATGGACGCGCCACATAGTAGCCGTTCCTGGCCTGGCAGTCACCCTTGGGCCATGAGTCGATCACTTCAGAGAGCTGCTGGTTGGGAACCGAAGAGGGAGCTGAGGCTCCGCCGTTGCGGCCGCCGCCCATGCCGCCCATACCACCTCCGGTACGGACAAAATCAACCGTCATCTCAAGGGCGTAACCGTTACGTGCTGTCTCGATCTCATACACACCGTCCTCGAACGGATCACCAGCCTCCGGCCAGTCATTCTTCCACAGCAACGGCCTGATGGCCAATACACTCCGGCCACCCTGGTCAAGATCCGCCTCGAAATGGCATGACATCTTCTCGACACCCTCCTCTACGATATACCTGCCGAAATGGCCGGGGCCTACCCTGCGGCCTTCGGTGGAGAGAACCTTGCGGCCGCCGCCCTCGATCATGGTACGGCCCACATTGTCAATGAACGGACCGTTTACATTCCTGGAACGCCCCACATATATCGTATAGGTGGAGTTGGCTCCGTCACAGCAAGTTCCGTGGGTACCGAGCAGATAATACCATCCGTTCCTGTACATCATGACGCTTGCCTCACAATCCACAGCCACATCGATTGCCTCGTTGCCTTCGACACGGAAACCTGTGGCAGGGTCAAGCTCCACCTGACGGATGAATCCGTAATATGTTCCGTAGGTGCACCACAGCCTTCCTGTTGTGGGATCAAGCATCAGGCCGACATCGATGGCGTCACAGTCCTCGTCCTCCACCGAACTTGCCACCACAACCGCGTCAGTATATTTGAAATCGGGTGAATCGGGATCAAGAGTCTTGTTCCACATGGTAAGGATACGGCCTGCATGACCGCCTCCCAGTCCTCCGCCTGTGGCACTGTAGGCCACTAAGTAACGGTCACCTATCTTCATGGCGTCAGGAGCAGCTCCGCCGCCAGGTCTCACCGCACCTCCGCTCCAGTGCCATCCGTCCTCGGAGATGAGGCCTCCGCCTCCGGTTCCGAAAGTGTAGTATTTGCCGTCGCACTCGACTATCGTCGAAGGGTCATGTATGAAGGGGGCACCTATCTGTCCGTACATGTCAACCGCAGCGGCCGAAAGTATCAGCCCTGCACATAGATATTTGATATTCTGTTTCATATTCATCTTTTTGAGAGTTCAGCGAATCATTTGCATGTAATAGTCAGATTGGTAATGGGATTACCCTGCTCATCGATGAAGCGGGCGCAGAAATCGCTCATGCTCGGTCCGTTGATTATACCGGCACGGACTATGTTGCGTCCCTTCTTGAGAGTGATTCTCTTGGAGACGGCACTGTCCACATTCATGTGCCTGTCACCCGAAAGCAGGAGCAGCTCCTCGCCGTTCACCCACCACATGGAACCCTTGTTGGTACCCACTGCCAGGCGGACGTTCTCCATGTCACGGTCACATTCCACTATGGTCACAGCCCAGAACACCACACCGTAACGGGTCTTGCCCAATCCGGTAGCGAATCTGAACAGCTTGATGTTGAACAGCTTGCTGTCAAGGGCATGCCAGGTAAGCTCAACATCCTCCATGGTCGGGGTCTGTGACTGGTTGGCAGCCGGCCGGCCAGCCTGAAGATTTACGGGAGCCTGGACCTCCATATTCACCTTAACCTTGTCGCCGTCCTTGGGTATGACAGTGAACTGGCCAGGGAAATACTCATGGGTAAGGGCATCCCTTACGTAACTGTCAACGAAGACACGGTTGTTACGGTTAGGTTTGCTGATAGGTTCAAGCAACAGCCAACGGCGGATGAATCCCTTCTCGTCGGGCTTTGCAGTCTTTGTCGTGGCAGGCATGAAATAGTTTTCAAAAGCCGGCGACGACGACTCCTGGGCGGATAGTCCGGGCTGGATGCCGGCAACCATCACCGATGCCAGGAGAAATGTCAGTAATCGGGTCTTGTAGGTCATCTTACAGTTTGTTTATCTGTTAATAATATAATACCACCTCGTTCTGTCTCTGGTTGGCGCTGAGGATATAGTCAACGCCCTCGGAACTGAACACCAGAGTCTGTGTCGGGCCGGCATCCTGTTCTATCTGATGCCGCTCGAACCGGCCGCCGGCAGGGTCTTCGGCTGTGAACACGTCAAGTGTGAACGTTCCCCTGCGGTTCCCTGCAACTATTACGGGCTCACCACGGAACATGCCGCAGCTCAGTCCATGTCCGAACGAAAGCGAATCCGTGAACAGGGGTTTCCACGCCTCACCCTGCTTTTTGTATATATTAAGCGTATTGCCATGGAACGGCTCGATGGTCACTAGTTCATCCTGACCGTCACCATCCAGGTCAATGAAACCGAACTCGCTCACCTCCCTGTCGAACAGTCTCTCCATTTTCCATTTGCCGTCAACCCCGAGAGTGAAGCCGAATATTCCTTCGGCACCGGACACACACATCATATCCCTGCCGCCGATACTGTATCTCAACATTCCGTGATTTCTCGTCAGGGAACTGTAGAGAAGCTGAGGTGCGGAAGGTTCGCCCTTGTCGTCAAACCCTATGACATACACCTCACCCTTGCATGACCAGTCGGCAGGGTTTTCCTTGAACCGGCTTACCGAAGCGGCAAAGACCCAGTTCCTGCCCCCTGCCTCAAGAATGTCGCAACGGTGGGCGAACGGCAACGGCATCTGCTTCTCTGTCTTCCAGCCATCGGCAGTCCGACAGTGCATGAACAGGCCTGCATCGGCACCCACGAACGGAGGGAACAGGCCCATGATCGAGAAGAACATGTCAGGATTGCCGGGCACCGGAACAAAACTCATCACCCCTCCGGGACAACCGGCTACAAGTTCGGATGAACCGGTATTAAGGTTGTATAGACAGACCTGGGGAGTGGTTTCCGAACCGGCAGCCACGAATGTCTCGCCCCCGATACGGAATGCGTTGGCAGTATAGACCTGCTCAACCTGCATCAAGACTTTCTTGTCAAGTTTCATATTATGCTGTTTATCAATGAACGATTGTGAATATTAACCACACGGTGAGCATCGCGCCTGTTCCGCACAGCAGGGTTCCGAGCGTATGGAAACGGTATCCCTGCTTGACAGTCATGCCGGTCATCTGCGTTATGACCCAGAAGAAACTGTCATTCACATGCGAAACCACCATAGCGCCGGAGCAGAGCGCGGTCACAGCGAGAGCCTTCTCTACAGGAGCCACGAAACCCATTGTCTCCATCAGGGGAGCGAGCAGTGACGCTGTAGTGATTATTGCTACGGTCGATGAACCCTGGGCTGTCTTGAGAGCCGCCGCTATCAGGAAAGGCATCCAGATTCCCAAGCTGGAATCGGACACGAAACCGCCTACCACATCGGCTATGCCGGAGTCCCTCAGAACCATTCCGAAGGAGCCGCCAGCCGCGGTAATCATGATAATGACAGCTGCCGATACCAGCGACTTGCCCACCCAGCCGGTAGTGGAGAGCATCTCCAGGTCAAACTTCCTGGGAAGCATGAATCCCAATGCCATACCGATCAGCAGGGCCACGACAGGTTCTCCTATGAAACCGAGGACCGTTTTCAATGTTCCCGTGCCGAAAGGATAAGTGGGGAAGTCCGAAACCGATTTCAGAACGATAAGCAGCAACGGCACCACAATCGGCAGGAAAGACTTGACTGCCGAAGGAGCATGTTTCACGCGCTCCTCAATCTCCTGGTCACTCTCGTTGGGTGCAGGGTCAATGTATGTCCGTGAGACGAACCTGTTGACAAAGATCAGGGCTATG
>JAGAEZ010000097.1 GCA_017612875.1 Bacteroidaceae bacterium
AAGATCAAGGATGTGGAGAAGCTCAAGAACGCTGAGGAAAAGCGTATCACCAGCCTGCTCATACAGGGTACCAAGACTCCTGCCTTCGGTTCATTCTCACTGCCCGTAGGCATCAGGTCAAACATCCTTATGGCTTACTTCGGTGAGTTCGGCAGTTCAGTCGAGTTCCCGACCACCGCTACCGCCAACTTCGTAGGCGATGTGGCTGACCAGATCCAGGAGGACGAGGCTTCAACACTCAGACTTTCGAGGATTGCCCAGACATTCGAGGCTGGCTACAACGTGGCTGATGCTGATGACAATGCCGGTAAGCTCTATCTGACAGTGAACCCCAACAACGTGGCTCTTGACGACACATACACGTTCACTCTCGTGAACAGCAAGGGTGTGGAGAACAAGGCTGTCCTCGGTAACCTGAGGCCTTCGACCGATGTCCTCACATTCGGTCTGACCAAGGCTACTGTCGATGCCGCTGACACAGAGAACGGTTTCTATGAGGCCGATGTCAAGATCAACAAGGAGGATGTCGAGGCTCTCGAGCCCAACACCGATGCCCTCAAGTCGATTGCAAAGAAAATCATTAAAGATAGGACCAGTGTCAACCTTACTGATGTTTCAAGAGAACTTCTCGAATCATTGGACGGTCTCCTTGAGGCAAACGCTGTCCAGGTTACTTGGAAAGACAGCTTGGGTGACCATAAGGTGAAGTCCGGCTTCGACCTGGCTGTGGCTGCTGTCAAGCCTCTCTCATTCCACACTTCGCTTGGCGGTCTGACTTCACGCAGACTCCCGATCGATCCTATAGGCGACTTCCTTTCAAAGCTGTCTGTTCCTTCAGTGAATATTGACATCGATCCTATCAAAATCAATACCACAACTCTGAACTTCAAGTCTGTCACTTACGACAAGGGCGTTTCATCAGTCGTGGTTGAGGTTAAGGATGGCAGTGACAATGTTATAGGTACCACAACTGTTCCTTATGCCAGCCTGCAGGCTGAAATAGCTTCCCTGGTTGCCAGCATAAATGGTACGAACGATGAGTACAACGATGACATCAAGGCAACTGCAGCAAGCATTGAGGCTCAGGTGAACGCAAGACTTGCCACCATAGAGGCTGAGGTTGAGGATGAGATTGACAAGGTCATTGACGATATGATGAGTCAGATTGGTTCAAGCTCATTGGCCAAGAAGATCAGCAATGTTGTCAAGCGAATCAACAAGTTCATTGACTATACCGACAATCTGTTTGACATTACCTTATTATATAATGGTGCTGATGACGAGTTCCACCCGGCAAGTGCCAATAAGGCTGTTCCTTCATTGTTCAACGGTTTAGGTGACTATACAATCTATCCTACTACCTACAATGCAGAGCTCCTTGCTCCCGCCTTCAAGAAGTACATTGCTGTAACCAACGTCTATAAGACTGACGATCCTACAGTAAGTGCAAAGGGTGGTGACGCGACAGCCAAGTCCGTGATGAACCTGACCAACAGCAACAGTGACGGCTTCATCAAAGTTCTTGAGGGAAATGTGGCATCAGTGACATTCCATCCGCAGAACATCGGTTACACCTATGAGATAGTTTATTCTGCTCTTGACTATCATGGCAAGATTTCAACACGCAGGTTCTATGTAACCGTAAAGTAACCTTGTAAAACAATTGAACAATATGAAAAGAATATCAAAATTTGTCTCGGCCATACTGCTGATGTCTGTATGCGCTGTTTTGCCTACCAAAGCCCAGAATGCCGGTAGTCAGAAGTATGATTATGATTTCAACCCACATTGGTTCATACAGCTCCAGGGCGGTGGACAATATACACTGGGTGAGGTTGAAATGAAGAAACTGCTTTCACCTAACGTTCAGTTATCATTAGGTTATGAGTTCACTCCCGTGGTATCAGCCCGTCTTGCTGTCAATGCTTGGCAGAGTAAGGCCGGTATAGCAGGAAAGTGGGCCGATCTCGGTGACTTCGGTGCACCTCTTTATTGGAAATGGACTTACGTGGCTCCTTCAATTGACGTGATGTTTGACATGACTCATTTCCTGGGTGGTTTCAATCCTGAGCGCAAGTATTCAATCGGCGTGTTCGGCGGTTTAGGCGGCAACATTCCTTTTGGTAACGATGAGGCTTATGATGCAAACGCGGAGCTGAGGACACGTTACTACCGTCTTGATCCCAACGAGGTCCAGTTGGCTCTTATATGGAGCGATCCTTTCAAGAAGGAGGAGACCACAAAGGAGAGAGGTTTCTCCGGTCTGGTACGTTTCGGCGGTTACTTTGACTATCATCTGAATGACAACTGGTCACTCGGACTTGAGGCCAATGCCAACATCGTGAACGATCACTACAACTCAAAGAAGGCTGCCAATGCTGACTGGTACTTCAACCTCCTTGGAGGCATCAAGTACTGCTTCGGCCAGACCTACTCGAAGAGACCTGCCAGCGATCCTCTTGCCGCTGCTCTTGCCGCTGCTGCAGCAGCTCAGAATGTCGCTCCTCAGCAGCCCGTTGAGAGAATCATAGAGAAGACCATTGAGAAGGAGGTTCCTTATCTCTATGAGGAGATTTACTTCACCATCAACAAGTACAACATCAACAAGAGCGAGGAGTACAAGGTCCGTCACATCGCTGACTTCCTGAAGCAGAATCCTGATGCAAAGGTTTCAATCACTGGCCATGCTGACAGCAACACCGGTACAAAGTCTATCAACCAGACTCTGTCAGAGAAGCGTGCCGCCGAGGTAGCCAAGGTTCTTACCGAGCAGTACGGAATCAGCAGCTCACGCATCTCAACCGATGCCAAGGGTGACACCGCTAACTTCTACAGCGGCAGCAACTATGAGCTGAACCGTGTATGCGTCTGCATAGGAAAGTAATTTGATAATACTTAATCTTTGAATCATGCCTGTTACCTGGGTATTGTCAGGCAACAGGCATGATTTCTTAAAACAGTTTATGAGGAAACTACTACTTCTTGTCTTTTTGTCCATATTTGCAGGAACGGCATTGTACGCCGTTGATCCTGCGGATGGCTACTACAGGGTGCATAATCTCAAGACCGACAGGTATGTATATGTCACCGACAATACCGGAAAAATCAATTATCAGGCAGCTGATGCCGAAATGGGCGCCATACAGTTGTGGAAGAACCATGACAAGACCATATCGGATCCGGCCTCGATTATTTATCTTCAGAAAAAGGGAGAGAACTCGGGAGGGATATATTATGACCTTAAGAGCCAAGGTACGGGCGTTTATAGCATAATCAAATATTATGTCTATCTGTACGAATCAAGGGGTTCTTACCAGCTTTATGCTGAAGGAAAATACCTTTGTGACAATGAGACTACAGAGAGGGAACAGGGTTATATGGGAATAGACCGTTCAGGTGATTACCGTCGTTGGGTTTCCACATATCTTGATGTTACCGGTGACGAATATTTCGGAATAACCCCCTCTGTAAAATCAGGTAGCAGATACTATCATCCTTTCTATGCCGATTTCGGTTTCACACTGTATTCGGAAGGGATGAAAGTGTGGTATATCTCGAAAACCGATCCTGAGTGTGTAGTCATCAGAGAACTGAAGAGCAAGGTCATACCTGCACGTACTCCTGTCATCATAGAGTGCTCATCCAAGTATCCGACAAACAACAGGCTTGACCTGAAGTATTCTTATGCGTCAGGTCCTGCTGACAACGTACTTAAGGGCGTCTATTTCAATAATCCCGACAGGCCTAAATCACGTGATTCCAGAACTGAGTTTGACCCGGCTACCATGCGTGTGCTTGGAATAACAGCTGACGGTAAGTTAGGCTATATCCTTTCAACCGTAAAGCCGGACAGCAAGAACGGCAAGCAGTATCTGGAGGCAAACCAGTCTTATCTTGTCGTGGATGGGAATGTGGCCGAAGAGTTACCCATTGTGACTGAAGAGGAGTATGAACTGATCCTGCAGGAGCGTGTGATGGCTTCGGTCAGGAATGCTGAAGGTGACAGGAAATATCCGGTATATATGCTTTCAGGACGGAAGGTGGGTGACCTTGACGAGAAGCAGCTGAATTCCCTGCCTGACGGGATTTATATCGTCAATAACAGGAAATATGTCGTAGGAAGATAAACTGTTTGAAGAAATCTCATTTTCAAAGGGAGCCGGAAGGTTCCCTTTGATTGTTTATGGATTCAGAAAAGCATGTAGGAAATGCTTATATTGACTACCGGGAACACTTTGAAAGGTCTGACGAGGTCAACGTAGTATCCCACCTGGCCCATGACATTGTCCAGACCGCGTACAATCTCTGTACCGTCATGGGTATAGATTCTTGGTGTGCCTCCCCAGAACATAATTCCGCAACTGGCGTTGAAATGCAGCCGGTCATTGCGCGGGTCAATCAGTCCTTCAAAACCGGCCCCGAGACAGGGACGGAAGGCATTCACTTTCATCCTGGCTTTTACCATGTTGTCGGCATCCGGTTCCATCATGTATGGAGTGCCGTCCTTGAAGTCACCTATATGCATTCCCATGCGTCCGGCATCAAGGATCTTGTCATTTACGAGCGGTGGAAACTCCAGTCCCATGAATACGCCGTCAAGTTCGCTTTCCTCGTTGTATTCGATGTCATACACTTTCTCGTAGATGTTGTTGTACATGGATACGGAAAGGAGTGTGGTCATCTCCTCGGCCTTGTTGTATGCTATTCCGATTGTTGACGGTCCTGTATAGAAACCGGCGGTCAGGTACCATCGGTCATCGCGGAAGGGAAAGACATCGACAAGCAGCTTGAAGTTGTGGAATCGTGGCTCGGCGATCATATCCACATTCTGGTCAATCTCGAATCCTGTCATCTCCTGGAGATAGGCCGCCATACGGTCAAAACGTGATTTGTTTTTGCTGTCATAGCCGGGGTCACCGTCCTCGCCTACCTGGATTGAAAAATGCAGGGTCTTCTGGAAACGTGGCATCCAGTCGAATCCGGTGCGCACTCTGAACTGGTGATTGAGCCGTGACTCCACTCCGAAACCTAATCCCGTAGTGCCGGTCTCGAAGGAGAGATCCAGACCAGGATTCAGGTTGGGGTTAATGTCCTGGATGAAATTCTTGAAATCCCTGTTCTTGAAGAAATCAAAAGGTCCGGCAGCGGCACTGCCTGATGCCAGTACCGCTGCCAGAACAACTGATGTAAGTCTGGAAAACTTCATTCTGGTGTTTATTTGACAAGATCCATTCCTGCTTTGATGGCCTTTTCATTAAGAGGAAGGTATTTCCAGTTACGCTCTGATACCGAGTGCTTGATACCCTCCATGACGTACTCCACATCCAGGATGGGGCGAATTTTCATGAAGGCGCCGAGAAGGAACATGTTGGCTACCTTGGTGGCGTTGATCTTGGCGGCTTCCTCTATGGCCTTGATGGGGTAGATGGTGATATCGGTACGGACCGGTTTGCGGGTGATGGTACTGGGTGTGTAGATGAGTACTCCGCCCGGTTTTACCATCGGCTCGAACTTGTCCATTGACTGCTGGTTCAGGATGATCGCGGTACTGAACTTCTGCAGGATAGGAGAGCTTATGCGGCTGTTGCTCAGGATGACCGTGACATTGGCGGTGCCACCGCGGATCTCCGGACCGTATGACGGCATCCAGGATACTTCAAGGCCCTGCATGAGGCCGGAATAGGCGATTATCTTTCCCATGGAGAGGACTCCCTGTCCTCCGAAACCTGCTATTATTATCTCTTCTGTCATGATATTGCTCCTTGTTTATCTCGGTGCGTTCATGTCCATGACAAGCTTGCCATCGACTTTCATGTCGCCGAGAGGATATTTCTTGAACATGTTCTCCACCATCCAGTCATTGGCAGCCTTTGGTGTCAGGCCCCAACCGGAGTTGCAGTTTGAGACGACTTCCACCACTGAGGTGCCTTTCTTGTCACGCTGGTTCTCGAATGCCTTACGCAGAGCTTTCTTGAGTTTACGTACATTGGCCGGAGTATGGACAGAATGGCGTGTCACATAGCATACACCGTCCAGCTGAGCCAGCAACGGGGTGATATTGAGGGGATACCCCATTGTCTTTACGTCGCGTCCGCGCGGGCATGTGGTCGTTTTCATGCCCTCCAGTGTGGTCGGGGCCATCTGACCTCCGGTCATTCCGTATATACCGTTGTTTATGAAGACAATCACGATATTCTCGCCACGGTTGCAGGCATGGATGGTCTCGCCGGTTCCTATGGCGGCAAGGTCACCGTCACCCTGATAGGTGAACACATATTTGTCGGGCTGGACACGCTTGATGCCGGTAGCTACAGCGCAGGCTCGTCCGTGTGCCGCCTCCACGACGTCGAACTTATAGAAATCATAGAGGAACACTGAGCATCCTACCGGTGAAATACCGATGACATCATGCTCAATACCCATCTCCTCAATAACCTCAGCAATGGTGCGTACAACAACGCCGTGGCCGCAGCCGGGGCAGAAGTTGAACTGCTTCTCAGCCATCAGGCGGCTCTTCTGATAAACCAGATTCTCAGGTTTGATTATATCTTTTACTTCCATTGCCGTGTTTATTTGATATTAAAGTAATCATAAAGAGCATTCTCAATCTCCTCAGGTGTGGGAACCATACCGCCCAGACGGCCGAAGAAACCAACAGGCTTGCGGCCTTCCACTGCGAGCCGGATATCCTCAATCATCTGTCCTGCGCTGAGTTCCACTGACATGAGCCCTTTCACGCGGTTTTCGTCGGCAAGAGCGCGTATTTCATCGTATGGGAAAGGATAGAGCGTGATGGGACGGAAAAGGCCTATCTTATGGCCTTTGGCGCGGGCGAGCTCTATGCTCTTCTGTGCAATGCGGGCGATGATACCGAATGCCACGATCACAAACTCGGCATCGTCGCACTGGATCATCTCGTAGCGTACCTCATTCTTCTCCATCTCGCGGTACTTGGCCTGAAGGCGGATGTTCACCAGCTCGTGTTCCTGAGGAAGCAGGTTGAGTGATGTTATGAAACGGCGTTCCTTGCCTTCGGGGGTACCGTTGGTGGCCCAATCGGGATACTCGGTGAGACGGGGACGCTGTTCGGGAAGGTATATCTTCTCCATCATCTGACCCAGAGCGCCGTCGGCAAGGATCATGGTGGGGTTACGGTATTTGAAAGCGAGATCAAAGCCGAGCGCTATGAAATCAGCCAGCTCCTGCACGGATGAGGGGGCAAGGGTAAGCAATTTGTAGTCACCGTGGCCTCCGCCCTTGACGGTCTGGAAATAATCGGCCTGACTGGGTTGGATGGTGCCGAGTCCGGGACCTCCGCGTGACACGTTTATGAGAAGGCAGGGCAGCTCTGCGCCGGCTATGAATGAAATGCCTTCACTCATAAGGCTTATGCCCGGGCTTGACGATGATGTCATGACCCTGTGTCCTGTCGATGCTCCGCCATAGACCATATTGATGGCGGAGACTTCACTCTCGGCCTGGAGGACTGCCATGCCCGTGCGGGCGGTGGCGTCGGTCTCCATGAGATACTCCATCACCTCTGTCTGAGGCGTGATGGGATATCCGTAAAAGGCATCGGCACCGGCGCGTATTGCGGCCTCGGCAATCGCCTCGTTGCCTTTCATAAGTCTCATTTCTCTTTCTTCCATAATTACTCCTCTACTTTTACCCTATAGACGGTGATTACTCCGTCAGGGCAGATAATGCCACAGTTGGTGCAGCCGATGCATGATTCGGGATTCACCATATACGCATAGTGGTAACCCTTGCTGTTCACTGCCGTTGACATGCCTATGACTCCTTTGTCACAGGTATGGACACACAGCTCGCAGCCTTTGCACCTTTCGTTGTCAACTGTGATTGCACCTTGGATTTTAGCCATGATAATATTGATTGTTTGGTATGTTTTGGGGGTATAGCGATTACTTTGGGGACAGCTTGTCTCCGGTACGTGCGAATTCGACAAGGTTTATATCGAAAATGAGGGTGGAATAACCGGGAACCTTGTTGACATCAGACTTGCCGTAACCAAGGGTATATGGTATGCATATCTTCCACCGGTCACCCACATGCATGTGCTGGAGAGCCGTTACGACACCGTCAACAAGTCCTGAAACGACGAATGATGACGGTATGTTGAGCTCTGGCTCAAGGTCAGGGGTCGTATAGGACTGGTCCAGTACCTGACCGTTCGGGTAATTGTCTGTGGGAATAAGACGGAGACGATAGTTTATCCTTATGCTGTCTGTATAGAGCGGGGATACTTGCCCGTCACCCTTGGACAGAATCTGGCAGTATATGAAGTCCGTGGTCTTCTTTTCAGCTTCGGGATCAAGCCTGTATGAGGCCATTCTGAATACATTGCCAGGACCGGCATCCTTTACTGTAAGATTGTTGTCACACCTTGCCGCCAAGTCATCGATATAGGCAAGGTTACGCTCTTTCCAGTTGTGGTGGTCGTCATACTCCTCCGTCTCCTTGCATGAACCTGTAAAGACCGATGCAAGGACGAGTGTAAGGCAAATTACCGGGATTCTCTTCATGATCAAAGTGTTTTGAGCACGCTTGTGATTGAAACGGTGTCGGAAAGGATATTGCAAAGGTCTGCAATGCTTACTCTCTGCTGCTCCATGGTGTCGCGGTTGCGCAGGGTTACGGTCTTGTCCTCAAGTGACTGGTGATCGACTGTTACGCAGAACGGAGTACCGATGGCATCCTGACGGCGGTAACGCTTGCCTATTGAATCCTTCTCGTCATACTGGCAGTTGAAGTGGAACTTGAGTTCGTCCCGGATGGAACGTGCCAGCTCGGGCAGTCCGTCTTTCTTTACGAGCGGCAGGATGGCCAGCTTGACCGGAGCCAGAGGTGCAGGCAGATGAAGGACAACACGTGTCTCGCCATTCTCAAGGGTCTGCTCATCGTATGATGCGCACATCACGCTCAGGAACATACGGTCAACGCCGATGGAGGTCTCTATCACGAACGGGGTGTAGCTCTCGTTCGTCTCGGGGTCGAAGTACTTGATGCTCTTGCCGCTGTACTTCTCGTGCTGTGAGAGGTCGAAATTGGTGCGGCTGTGGATGCCCTCCACCTCCTTGAATCCGAACGGCATGAGGAACTCTATGTCAGTTGCGGCATTGGCGTAGTGTGCCAGCTTGTCATGGTCGTGGAAACGGTAGTGGTCGGCACCGAAACCCAGAGCCTGATGCCACTTCATGCGGGTCTCTTTCCATTTGGCGAACCAGTCGAGCTCCGTGCCCGGCTTGATGAAGAACTGCATCTCCATCTGCTCGAACTCACGCATGCGGAAGATGAACTG
>JAGAEZ010000020.1 GCA_017612875.1 Bacteroidaceae bacterium
AAGTTGATGAACTCATAACCGCAAACCTGATCGTCCTTATCCAGAGCGATGCGGTTTACATAACCCTCGGCCATCTCAAGGTAGCGGACACCCTTGGCCTTGGTACCGTACATGGTACCGACCTGGCTGCGCAGACCCTTGCCGAGGTCCTCCAGACCGGCGCCGATAATCAGGCCACCCTCTGAGAAAGCGCTCTGTGAACGGCCATATACAATCTGCAGGAACAGCTCACGCATAGCGGTGTTGATAGCATCGCAAACCAAGTCTGTGTTCAGAGCCTCCAGGAGAGTCTTGCCCTGAAGGATCTCGGCAGCCATAGCGGCTGAGTGAGTCATACCTGAGCAACCGATAGTCTCAACGAGAGCCTCCTCGATGATACCGTTCTTGATGTTCAGTGACAGCTTGCATGCACCCTGCTGGGGAGCGCACCAACCAATACCGTGGGTATAGCCGGAGATATCCTTGATATCCTTGGCCTTGATCCACTTACCCTCTTCCGGAATGGGAGCGGGACCGTGCTTGGGACCTTTCTGGACCACGCACATGTTTTCTACTTCTTTTGAGTAAATCATAAAATCTATTATGGTTTAAAACTGATTTTTCCAATCGTCCGCAAAATTAGTATTTTCCACCATATTATATTTATAATCCGCCAAGATTGTTCCGCGAAAATGATTAATGGTTATATTTGCAACCTGAACACATCCCCTGCAAAAGGGTCGAAAAAACAGGAATATGAGAAAAAGCATAGTTTCAGCCATTGTAGCCACGTTTGTTGCCAGCCTGTCGTTCTCGGGCTGCGGGCCTGCAGAGCAGTCAACCTACACCGAAAGGATATACAGGATAGGTACAGTCTATTCCGACCAGACCGGAACAGGAATCATCCCCGACAAGATAGACGGAATCCAGGAATCCGTTTTCCTCACGAACTTCAACAACCCGTCCCATCTTGGACGTTTCGGCGTAAATCCCGGCGACAGGGTCCTGGCCACGATGGAATTCAAGGCCGAAGGCTCGGCTGACAACAGCACCGTTGAACTCATCCAGTTCAACAAGCTGAAAGTGCAGTCCCTGGAATCACGGATGCCTTCCGACACGCTGAATTTCTACTACAAGTTTGCAGTCAGCCTTCTCGGCACGACCTCCTATCCCGCCATCTGGAATGCTGGACACATCATCAATGTAACTCCCGTATTCTTCATTCCGGAGAACGCCCGTGACCCGAAGTTCTATTTCTATCCTGTTGAAGTTGTGGAAGACACGCTTGTTGTCAGGCTGTACTCGCTGATTCCTGACGATGATGTCAGTCTCAACCCCGACTACACCCAGACCATACTGAACTGTGACATCTCCACCCTTGCGGATCCTGTGTCCGACCCGGAGGAACAGGCTCGCCGCAATCTCATGCTGGCATCGCTCAGGAGTCTGGATACCGACAGGATCCAGGTAAGGGTCGTCACCCCCGACACACTCAGGGCCAAGAACAGCAAGAACGAGATAAACCATAAATACGTGCAGCCCGTACCAGGAGTTCCACAGACCGTCCAGATTCCGTTTGATTTTTAGAAAAAAGTCCCGATGGCATCACGTAAAAGCCAGTCTGTCAACATAAAGAACAAGAAAGCCACATTTGACTACGAACTGATAGACACCTACACTGCCGGCATAGTGCTGACCGGCACTGAAATAAAGTCGATCCGGCAGTCCAAGGCCAGTCTTGCAGATTCATGGTGTACATTCATCAACGGTGAGCTGTGGGTCAGGAACATGCATATCGCGGAGTATTTCTACGGGTCATACAACAACCACTCCGCCAAACGGGACCGCAAGCTGCTTTTGACGGGCAAAGAACTCCGCAAACTGGTTCAGGACAGCAAGACTCCAGGGTTTACAATTGTCCCCATACGCATGTTCATCAATGAGAAAGGACTGGCAAAACTGGTCATAGCCTTGGCAAAAGGCAAACATCAGTATGACAAGCGCCAATCCATCAAGGAAAACGAGGACAAGCGGGAAATCGCCAGAGCCCTCATGAATTGAGAATCAGAATCTGTTGATATTACATTCAGTGTCTTGTGCTGAGCATGACAGTATGCACGCTCTGAAGCCATCCCTGACGCAGACGGATCCGCTCCTCAGCCTTCATCCCGGGAACACATATCTCGCTCACCTTGCGTATCTCGCGGATCTGCTCCACCGATGTGTAAATTCCGCAGGCACAGCAGTTAAGAATGGCAGAGCCCAGTCCTGAAGCCTCCTCCAGACCCAATCTTTTGACAGGAAATCCCAGGATGTCGGACTGGAACTGCATAAGGAAGTCATTCTTGGCCGATTCCCCGTCAATGCTGAGTTGCCTCAGAGGCGTGGTAAGGTCACGGGTTGCAAGCTCTACCACATCGGCCACCTGGTACGCTATGGATTCCAGTGCAGCCCGAACGACATGTGCCCTGTTCACCGACATGGTGAGCCCGGTAATCATGGCCTTGGCCTCCGGAACCCACCAAGGCGAGCCCAGACCTGCAAAAGCAGGCACGAAATAGACTCCGCCGTTATCAGGCACGCTCTCAGCCAATACCTGCATCTCATCGGTAGAACTCACTAAATGCAGGTTATCCGTAATCCAGTCAAGCACTGCGCCTGACGAGTGGACATGCCCCTCAAGAACGTAATATGTACGGTCAAACATGGAGTATCCCACCGAACAGACCATACCGTTGGGCGCGGTCGCCGGCTCTTCGCCCACATTGAACATGACCGACGAACCGGTCCCGTAAGTGGTCTTGCCCATTCCTGCATCGAAACAGAGCTGCCCTACAAGTGCACCGTGAGAATTGCCTGTCACACCCGCTATCTGTACCGGAGCAGGAAGAATGCCTTCAATATCGGTCATGCCGAACACCGAATCGGACGGTTTCACATCCGGCATCATGCAGGAAGGGATAGTGAAAAGCTTGAGCATATCGGCATCCCATTCCAGCTCCCTTATGTTGAACAGCAAGGTACGCGAGGCATTGGAATAGTCGGTGGCATGGACCCTGCCGTGGGTAAGCTTCCATATCAGCCACGTGTCGATAGTCCCGAACAGCAGGTTGCCGTTCTCCGCCCTCTCACGGACACTCTCCACATTGTCAAGCACCCATTTGACGCCACTGGCCGAAAAATATGTGTCGGGAATAAGTCCTGTACGTTCGCGGACTGTCGCCTCATAACCCTTTTCAATTATCTCCTGACAGAAACGGGCACCTCTCCGGCATTGCCAGAGCACAGCCTTATAGACAGGTTTTCCGGTATTCTTGTCCCAAATCACGAATGTCTCACGCTGGTTGACCATCGATATGGAAAAGGTCACGTCATCACCCTTGGGCAGTTCAAGCCTCCTTACTGCCTCGACGGTAGTGCTATAGATATCATCGGCATCGGCCTCCGCCCAGTCATCCTTGGGATGCAGCACCCTGTACGGTACTACGCTATGGCCTACAAGATTAAGTTTCTCATCAAACAGCAGGGCCTTCGACGACGAGGTCCTCTGGTCAATCGTTATGATATATCTCATTGTTGTTTTCAGCAAGTTTCTCCGATGCTCTGAACATCAGTTCCAAAGTATTGTATTCATTATATTTACGTCTGACACGCCTGACATACTGAAGAGTCTCGGTCGCGTCAAAGAACCCGAACTTGCATACACTGTCCGAATATACCAGTGAATCGGTCAATGATGCCAGAATAGGCTCGATGTTACTCCATCTGTACCGGTTTATTCCATCCTTTCGCGCAATACGCATGGCATCGAAAATATGGCTCGTGCCACCGTTGTAACTACCTAATATGTAGTTTATCCGCTCCTCCTTGTTGATGAACCCGAACATGTTGTCCATCTCGTCCAGATAACGTACGGCCACCCTGACATCCAGTTCCGTATTCTGGGCCGTAGTGTCCTGCTCGCCAAGCCTGGCCAGCATGTGCCTGTATGTGGAAGGCATAATCTGCATCAGTCCCGTAGCCCCCTGTGAAGACCTTGCCGTAGTGTCGAACTTAGACTCCACATAGGCAATGGCAGCAAGCATCTTCCAGTCACATACACTGTCGGCATATAGCCGGAAAAGCGAATCGAAAGGAGATATATAGAGGTACTCTTCTGGTTTCGGCTCCTGAGCCACAATCTCAGGAAGCGGATCCTCACTCTTTGATCTCGTAAGGAAAAGTACCAGTATCAGGACCGCAGTCAGAAGCAGGACGAGCAGCTTCCTAAGATTCATTTCAGGCCCGTTGTATTTCGTTTCTTCCATCAAAAACGGAATTACGGATTTGCGGCGCAAAGGTACACCTTTTTTATAATGTGGCAAAATTCGCAATTAATCTTGCATATACAGGAAAAGTGTATTATCTTTGCAGTTGAAATGATTCTTATGGTTGTTACATATCACCATCACTATACCTGCGGATACTGATCGGTAGGCTATGAATGGTGTATATTTATACAAAAGGCTTGCCGGTTCAGGTGAGCCTTTTTAAGTTGAAATAAAAATGTTTATGATATGTTGAGAATTGCAGTACAGTCCAAAGGGCGCTTATATGATGAGACTATGGCGCTGCTTCAGGAATCAGGAATAAGCCTGGGAGTATCCAAGAGAACACTTCTGGTCCAGGCAGGGAATTTCCCGGTCGAGGTCCTGTTCCTGCGTGATGACGACATACCACAGTCCGTTGCCGGAGGTGTGGCTGATGTCGGTATCGTAGGTGAGAACGAATTCGTGGAGCGTCAGGAAAAGGCCGATGTAATCAAGCGATTGGGATTCAGCCGTTGCCGTCTATCGCTTGCCATCCCCAAGGCCATTGATTACAAAGGCATTGAGTGGTTCAACGGCAAGAAGATCGCAACCTCCTACCCTGTCATCCTGAAAAACTATCTCAAGGAGAAAGGAATCAAGGCAGAGACTCACGTCATAACCGGGTCCGTGGAAATCGCCCCCGGCATAGGCCTGGCCGATGCGATATTCGACATCGTAAGTTCTGGCTCAACCCTTGTCAGCAACAACCTGCGTGAGGTGGAGGTCGTGATGCAGTCCGAAGCCCTCCTGATAGGCAATCCCAAGCTGGATAGCGGGAAGAAGGCCGTCCTTGAGGAACTCCTTTTCCGCTTTGATGCGGTCAAAGCCGCCCAAGGCAAGAAATACATAATGATGAATGTGCCTGATGACCGCATGAGCGAGGTTCTGGCCGAGCTGCCCGGCATCAAGAGCCCCACTGTAATGCCTCTTGCACAGAAAGGCTGGAGTTCAGTTCACACGGTACTTGACGAGAAACGTTTCTGGGAAATAATAGGCAGGCTGAAGGCCGCCGGTGCCGAAGGTATTCTGGTTCTCCCCATTGAGAAGATGATTCTTTAATTTAACGTTGTCGTTGGCTCTTAAGCGGCGCTTGCGCCGAAAGCCACCCGCCGGACAGAAGCCAACGCCAAAGTATAAAAATGAAAACCGTAATAAACCCCAAAAGGTCAGAATGGAAAACGCTCCTGAGCCGTCCGGCACTGAGTGTGGAGGGTCTTTACGAGCGCGTCCAGGCAGTGCTTGACACCGTACGTGATGGCGGTGACAAGGCGCTTAAGGACTATGAGCTCCAGTTTGACAAAGTCCAGCTTGACTCACTTGCCGTAAGCCAGGCCGAACTTGACGAGGCTTCAGCACTGGTACCCGCACACCTACGTGACGCCATAGACCGCGCCGCCGTGAACATCCGCAAGTTCCACGAGTCTCAGCTGCCGTCCCTAAGCAAGGTTGAGACCTCCCCCGGGGTATTCTGCTGGCAGAAGGCAGTGCCCATAACCAAGGTGGGGCTCTACATACCGGGCGGCACCGCCCCACTGTTTTCAACCGTGCTGATGCTGGCCATTCCCGCCCGAACCGCTGGCTGCACCGAGATTGTGCTCTGCACCCCTCCGGGACGTGACGGGAAAGTCAACCCCGCTATACTATACGCAGCACAGGTAGCAGGTGTGAACCGTTTCTTCAAGTTGGGCGGGTCTCAGGCCATTGCCGCTATGGCATACGGCACGGAGAGCGTGCCGAAGGTTTCCAAGATATTCGGCCCCGGCAACCCGTACGTCACCGCCGCCAAGCAGATAGTTTCACTGAAAGACGTGGCAATCGACATGCCCGCAGGTCCGTCGGAGGTAGAGGTGATTGCCGATGCCTATGCCAATCCCGCATTCGTGGCCGCCGACCTTCTCTCCCAGGCCGAGCACGGACGTGACAGCCAGGTGCTGCTCCTCACCACATCGTCAGAACTTATAGAAAAGGTCCAGGCCGAGGTTGACCGTCAGCTTGCCCTGCTGCCCCGCAACGAGATAGCAGAAGCCGCACTTGGTAATAGCCGCATGGTTCTGCTCAAGAACGATGATGAGATCATTGGGATGACCAATGAATATGCCCCAGAGCATCTGATCATACAGACCGCAAATTCAGAGGAACTGGCCGGGCGTGTAGTGAACGCAGGTTCCGTGTTCATCGGCCCATGGTCACCCGAGAGTGCGGGCGATTATGCATCGGGCACCAACCACACCCTGCCCACCAGCGGTTACGCCAAGGCATACTCAGGCGTGAACATTGACAGTTTCATGCGCAAGATAACCTTCCAGCAGCTCACCCGCGAGGGACTCCAGTCGCTTGGTCCGGTAATCGAGACCATGGCTGCCGGCGAGAGCCTGGATGCACACAAGAACGCGGTAACAATCCGCCTCATGACGGATTATTAACATTGGCGTTGGCTTCTTTTGCGGCGCTTTGCGCCGAAAGCCACGAACCGCATGGCAGCCCAAAGTAACAAAAAACAACAATATATGAAAAAGCTAGAAGAACTGGTAAGACCTAACATCTGGAGCCTGAGCCCCTACACATCGGCCCGTGACGAGTATCAGGGCAAGGATGCCAAGGTTTTCCTTGATGCCAACGAGAACCCCTACAATGGCCCGGTAAACCGCTACCCTGACCCTCTGCAGCGTGAACTCAAGCATCGCATAGCCGCAATCAAGGGCGTTCCCGCCGACAGCATCTTCTTCGGCAACGGCAGTGATGAGGCCATTGACCTGATGTACCGCATATTCTGCCGTCCGGGAACAGATAATGCAGTAGCCATTGAGCCCACCTACGGCATGTACGGAGTATGCGCCGATATCAACGATGTGGAGTACCGCCGTGTACTGATGGATGAGAACTTCCAGCCCGATGCCGACAAGATTCTGGCCGCAGTTGACACCAACACCAAACTGGTATTCTTCTGCACGCCCAACAATCCCAGCGGCAACAACATTGACCATAATGTCATTGACAAGGTTTTAGAGAGCTTTGACGGGATAGTGATTGTTGATGAGGCTTACATTGACTTTGCAGGCGTACCTTCTTATCTAAGCCAGCTTGCTGACAGACCTAACCTGATTGTTCTCCAGACTTTCTCCAAGGCATGGGGAATGGCCGGAATCCGCTTGGGAATGGCATTCGCGCAGCCAGAAATAATAGGCATCATGAACAAGGTCAAGTATCCATACAACATCAACCTGCTCACCCAGAAACGTGCTATGGAAGAGGTTATGCAGTTTGACCGCGTACAGGGCTGGGTCGAATCGATTTTGAAAGAGCGCACCCGCCTGATGGCAGAGTTCGCCAAGCTGGATTGTTGCATCAAGGTCTATCCGTCCGATGCCAACTTCTTCCTGGCCCGCGTAAAGGATGCCGCCGCCACCTATGACTATCTGGTCAATCAGGGCATAATTGTACGAAACCGCAGTAAAATCGCTCTTTGTGGCAACAGCCTTCGCGTTACCATCGGCACCGTGGCCGAGGACAATTCACTGCTTGAAGCTCTACGCGCATATCAGCAACCTTAGCGCTGGCATTGGCGTAGAAGAGGACAAATCCGACACCAAATCTAAAGTATATAAATAAACAATTACGATATGAAAAAGCGAGTTCTATTCATAGACCGCGACGGAACCATCATAATTGAGCCGTCCGACGAACAGCTTGACAGCTTTGAAAAGCTGGAGTTCGTACCGGGAGTATTCCGCAGCCTGTCATTCCTGCGTAGTCATACCGACTTTGAGTTCGTAATGGCCAGCAACCAGGACGGTCTGGGTACCCCTTCGTACCCCGAAAAGGACTTCTACCCCACCCACAACTTCATCCTGAACACACTGAAGGGTGAAGGAGTCTCATTTGACAACATACTCATTGACTCCCATTTCCCTGAGGACAACGCCCCTACCCGCAAGCCCGGCACCGGCATGTTCGGCAAGTATATGACCGATGAGTATGACCTCAGTGCCAGTTACGTGATAGGTGACCGTGCTACGGACGTGGAGCTGGCCCGCAACCTGGGATGCCGTGCCATCCTGCTGCAGGACAATTCAGACAACTTACCGGAC
>JAGAEZ010000098.1 GCA_017612875.1 Bacteroidaceae bacterium
CTGCTGACCCTTCTCACCGTGAATGATGGCGGTACCGGCATCCTGGCACAGAGGGAGCTTACCCTTGGCCGATACCTCGGCGTTGCGCAGGAATGTCAGTGCCACGTACTTGTCGTTATCGGATGCCTCGGGGTCACGCAGTATCATGGCAACCTGCTCGTTGTGTGAACGGCGCAGCAGGAAACTTACATCGCGGAATGCGGCGTTGGCCATACGGGTCAGACCCTCTTTCTGAACCTTCAGAATGGGTTTGCCTTCAAACTCGCTTACACTTACATAATCCTTGGTGAGCAGATAGTACTCTGTCTCGTCCTTGCCCAGTTGGAACATCGGGGCGTAATGAAAATTTGCCATAATATTTATGTTTCTTACTTTGGCTTTAGCGTTGGCTTTGGCTTCCATCGTAAAAGGCCAACGCCAAAGTTAATTATTAATTATTCTAAATCCGGATAGAGGAAGTCGTTGTAGGGGTATTTCTGTACGTGCAACTGCTTCACCCTATCGTATAATACCTTTCTCATATTCTCTATGCCGGTTTTCTTGAGGGCCGATACAAACAGGCACTCGCCGTTCAGACGGCCCATCCAGGTGCGCTCCAGCTCGTCGATTGTGATGTTCTCGCGGGGGGCGGGAGTGAGGTCATCGGCCTCCTTCTCTACCCAGGTGTAGGCATCGGTCTTGTTGAAGAGCACTATCACCGGTTTCTCGCCGGCGCCAAGATCGGCAAGGGTCTTGTCCACCACCTTCATCTGGTCCTCAAAATCAGGGTGCGATATATCTACCACGTGTATCAGCAGGTCAGCCTCGCGGACCTCGTCGAGTGTGGATTTGAATGACTCAACCAGGTCAGTGGGCAGTTTGCGGATGAATCCGACTGTATCTGAGAGCAGGAAAGGCAGGTTATCGACCACAACCTTGCGGACTGTGGTATCAAGTGTGGCAAAGAGTTTGTTCTCGGCAAAGACATCGCTCTTGGAGAGCAGGTTCATAAGGGTTGACTTGCCTACGTTGGTATAGCCTACCAAGGCCACGCGGATAAGACGGCCGCGGTTCTTGCGCATGGTGGATTTCTGGCGGTCAATGTCGGCCAGCTGCTCCTTGAGCCAGCTGATGCGCTTGGTAATGATACGGCGGTCCATCTCGAGCTGGGTCTCACCAGGTCCGCGCAGACCTACCGATCCCTTACCGCCGCCGGCACCGGAGCCGCCGCCTTGACGCTCCAGATGGGTCCACATCCGCTGCAGTCGGGGCAGCAGATAGCGGTACTGGGCCAGCTCCACCTGTGTCTTGGCGTGGGCGGTCTGGGCACGCATGGCGAGGATGTCCAGAATGAGCGATGTGCGGTCAAGTACCTTGACGCCTAGGGCGTTCTCAATGGCAGACATCTGCTTGGCGGTAAGCTCATCATCAAAGATGGCCATACCCACCTCATCCTCCATATCCTCCATACGGTCAATGTATTCACGCATCTCCTCAAGCTTGCCCTTGCCCACGTATGTGGCGGCCAGGGCCTGCGGAATCTTCTGCGTGAAACGGCGCATCACCTGCACGCCGGCGGTATCGGCCAGGAACTCCAGTTCGTCAAGATACTCCTGTGTCTTGCGCTCGTCCTGTTCCTGGGTGATGATGCCCACCAGAATGGCTGTCTCTGCCTTCTTTTCAGTTATGACCTGACACTCCTCCTTCATATTGAACTAATCCTCTCCTTCTGTTTCATTACGGTTTTTACCCGATGCACCTCCTAATACAATCACAATTTCTCCCTTAGGTTCATGAGTCCTGAAATGGGTCAGCACCTCTTGCAAGGTTCCGCGTACGCATTCCTCATGCACTTTTGATATTTCCCGACACACAGCGGCGGGGCGGTCCGGTCCGTAAACCTCTATGAATTGCTCCAGCGCTTTTACCAGACGGAAGGGTGATTCATAGAAAATAATAGTGCGCGGCTCGTCCTTGAGTGCCTGTATCCGGCTCTGGCGACCTTTTTTCTGAGGAAGGAATCCCTCAAACAGAAACCTGTCACAAGGCAGTCCGGAGTCTATCAGCGCGGGAACGAATGCTGTGGGACCAGGCAGGCATTCCACATCAACACCCTGTTGTACGCACTCACGTACCAGCATGAATCCCGGGTCCGATATGCCCGGTGTGCCGGCATCGCTGACAAGAGCCACAGACTCACCTGCCTTAATACGTCCGGCCATCATGGTTGATGTCTCATGCTCGTTGAACTTGTGGTGTGACTGCAGCGGCTTGTGAATGTCATAGTGCTTAAGCAGCACGGAACTGGTACGTGTATCTTCGGCCAGAATAAGGTCAACCTCCTTAAGGATGCGTAATGCCCTCAAGGTGATATCCTCAAGATTTCCCACGGGTGTGGGTACCAGATACAGTTTGCCTGCCATACTCGTGCGCGCGTGTGTACTATCATGCAAAAGTAGTCAAAATCCCCGTAACTGACGTTTTTTTTGCTTATGTTTGCATATTGCTTTTTAAATTGATATGGAC
>JAGAEZ010000099.1 GCA_017612875.1 Bacteroidaceae bacterium
GCCACGCCAGGCGCTTTTCCTTCCAGGTCTTGAACCAATCCAGCTCCGTGCCCGGCTTGATGAAAAACTGCATCTCCATCTGCTCGAACTCACGCATGCGGAAGATGAACTGGCGGGCGACTATCTCGTTGCGGAAGGCTTTGCCGATCTGTGCAATACCGAAGGGAATCTTCATGCGGCCCGTCTTCTGCACGTTGAGGTAGTTGACGAAAATGCCTTGGGCCGTCTCGGGACGAAGATAGACTTTCATGTTGGCGTCAGCCGTGCTGCCCATCTCGGTGGCGAACATCAGGTTGAACTGACGGACATCCGTCCAGTTGCGGGTGCCGCTGATGGGGCAGACAATGCCTTCATCCAGGATAATCTGCTTGAGCTCGTCAAGGTTCCCGTCATTCATGGCCTTTTTGTAACGCTCATGAAGGGCATCACGCTTGGCTGCGTGCTCCAGCACGTTGGCTGATGTGGCGCGGTACTTGGCCTCGTCGAAAGAGTCGCCGAAACGTTTGCGGGCCTTGGCAACCTCTTTCTCTATCTTTTCGTCATACTTGGCTATCTGGTCTTCAATCAGCACGTCTGCACGGTAGCGCTTCTTGGAGTCGCGGTTGTCGATGAGGGGGTCGTTGAAAGCATCGACATGACCTGATGCCTTCCAGATGGTGGGGTGCATGAAAATCGCGGAGTCAATACCCACTATGTTGTCATGAAGCAGGACCATGCTCTGCCACCAGTAGTTCTTGATGTTGTTTTTCATCTCGACTCCTAACTGTCCGTAGTCATAGACAGCGCCGAGTCCGTCGTAAATCTCACTTGACGGGAATACGAACCCGTACTCTTTGCAGTGTGCAACAATCTTTTTGAAAACGTCTTCTTGTGCCATGTGAAAATAAGTTCCGGAAAAATTTCCGCAAAGGTAACCCTTTTATTTCATAAAGGTGGCAACTGACCTGAAATAACGGTGGTATGTTTGGAATAATTAAGAAACATATAGCTGTATCAAATTCCGGAACTGTTGATAATTCTTTCGTGATTCTGTCCAATTCGGAATGTCCCGTACTGGGAAAATCCGTTGAAAAGCATTAAATTCGCATCCGGAAAAACAATGGACTGAATATATGAGTGAAGATAGCGGGAATATGGATGAAGGCCTTGAAACAGGACTTGAAGCGGAAAACGGACAGACTACGGCCCATTCCGCTTACACTCCGTTGAAGGATGACACGGGGATGATCCGGCATCAGCTTTCCGGCATGTACCAGGGCTGGTTCCTGGATTATGCCTCTTCCACGATTCTTGACCGTGCAGTTCCTCATTTCGTGGATGGCCTCAAACCTGTGCAGAGACGTATCCTTCACTCCATGAAACGCCTTGATGACGGACGCTTCAACAAGGTGGCTAATATTGTGGGACACACTATGCAGTTCCATCCCCACGGAGATGTGTCAATAGGCGATGCATTGGTGCAGATGGGACAGAAGAACCTTCTGATAGAATGTCAGGGCAACTGGGGAAACATTCTTACAGGTCATAAGGCCGCCGCTCCGAGATATATCGAAGCCCGTCTTTCCAAGTTCGCTCTCGAAACGCTGTTCAACCCCAAGACGACGGAATGGAAAGCCTCATACGACGGGCGGAACAAGGAGCCTGTCACGTTGCCGGTCAAATTCCCTTTACTTCTGGCTCAGGGTGCCGAAGGCATTGCGGTGGGTCTTTCATGTAAGATAATCCCTCATAATTTCAATGAGCTTTGTGACGCTGCGGTTTCTTATCTCAACAATGAGGAATTCCATCTGTATCCTGACTTCCAGACCGGCGGCGCGGTGGATGTGTCACGTTACAACGACGGCGAGCGGGGCGGGATGGTACGGATCCGTGCCAAGATATCCAAGGAGGCTGACAACAAGACTCTCGTCATAACCGAGATACCGTACGGAGAGAACGTGATGACCCTCTGTGATTCCATCGTAAAGGCCGGTGAAAAGAGGAAAATCAATATCCGTAAAGTTGAAAACCTGACCTCTGACAAGGTTGAGATCCGCATAACCCTTGCCCCCGGA
The DNA here is from genome assembly GCA_017612875.1 of Bacteroidaceae bacterium. Taxonomy (GTDB): domain Bacteria; phylum Bacteroidota; class Bacteroidia; order Bacteroidales; family Bacteroidaceae; genus Colenecus. The sequence continues at coordinate 2,055 of JAGAEZ010000099.1, forward strand.
GTATCCTCGGACAAGACAATTGACGCTCTGTTCGCATTCACTAACTGTGAGGTCAGCATTTCGCCCAACTGCTGCGTGATCGATGAGAACAAACCCCATTTCCTGACGGTGAGCGACGTACTAAGGAAATCGGTGGATAACACGAAGGAGCTGCTGCGCCGTGAGCTTGAGATTGCCAAGGCTGAGTTGCTTGAACAACTGCATTTTGCCTCGCTGGAAGAAATATTCATCGAAGAGCGCATCTACAAGGATAAAGAATTCGAGCAGGCCGAGAATATGGATGCGGCATGTGAGCATATCGATGACCGTCTCACTCCGTATTACCCTCAGATGATACGTGAGGTCACCAAGGATGACATCCTCAGGCTCATGGAGATAAAGATGGCCCGTATCCTCAAGTTCAACAAGGAGAAGGCAGAGGAGGCTATGGCGAAGATGAAGTCGGAAATAGCAAGGATCAACCGGGACCTTTCCAATATGGTGGGTGTGACCATAAAATGGTTCAGGATGCTCAAGGACAAGTACGGGGGCGATTATCCGCGCAGGACCGAAATAAAGAACTTTGACACGATAGTGGCAACCAAGGTGATTGAGGCCAATCTCAAGCTCTATATAAACCGGGCTGACGGTTTTATCGGCACTGAACTGAAGAAGGACGAGTATGTCTGCAACTGCTCCGGGATTGATGATGTCATCCTGTTCTACAAGGACGGGCGCTACAAGGTTGTCAAGGTGGCCGACAAGCTCTTTGTCGGTCAGAATGTGCTGTTCCTGAATGTGTTCAAGAAGAATGACAAGCGCACCATCTATAACGTGGCTTACAGGGACGGCAAGAAAGGGGCATGTTTCGTGAAGAGATTCGCTGCGACAGGCCTTACGCGTGACAAGGAGTATGACCTGACACAAGGGAAGCCTGGCTCGAAGATTCTCTATTTCTCTGCAAACCAGAACGGTGAGGCTGAGGTGATCAAGGTAATCCTGAAACCCAATCCCAAACTGCGCAAGCAGGTGTTCGACAAGGATTTCAGGGAAATCAACATAAAAGGCCGGCAGTCAATGGGTAATCTGCTGACAAGGAATGAGGTGCAGAGGATCGGGCTCAAATCCCGCGGAACCTCTACGTTAGGCGGTCGGAAGGTATGGTATGACAGTGGCATTATGCGCCTTGACTTTGACGGCCACGGTGAATATATCGATGAATTCGACAATGATGACCTTCTGCTTGTAATTATGCAGAACGGAGAGTATTATACTACGGTACCGGATCCTAACTGCCATTTTGATGCCGGAATAATGAAAATAGAGAAGTTTGAGCGGGGTAAGGTCTGGACGGCCTTGCTGTTCGATGCTTCCCGGCATCTATACATAAAGAGATTTACATTCGATCCTTCTTCCAAGAGAGTGAGCATCCCCGGGGATGACAAGGGGAGCCGGCTTGTGCTTCTTACTGATACATGGTTCCCCCGTATTCTTGTCACGATGGGTGGTAACGACAGTTTCCGCGAACCGTTGGAGATAGATGCGGAGCAATATGTGGGAGTTAAGGGGATTAAAGCCAAAGGTCGCCGTGTGACATCATACAAGGTTGACAAGGTTGAGGAACTGGAGCCTTTGCGCTTTCCTGAGACCAAGACGGAGAATGCTCCTGACGAGCCATTCGGAGATGCTGATGTTGACAATGAATCCGGATCCTATGAAGACAATGACAAACAGGAAGACGGGCAGCTGTCTCTTTTCTGACTCCATCTTCAGAAAGGTTGCAACCGTTCTGCTCTTGACGCATTCTTTTTTCCTGAATGCCCAGACGTTTCCTATGGCCGGTGTCCTTCCTTCGGAGAATGAGGTTGTGGAAGGCATTTCCGTCGGGGCGGGCCGGTCCTCTGTAACGGATGAATATCTTTCACCGAATCTGTATTCCGGTTTTTCCATTGAGGCAAGACAGGACAGGATGGGCAGTCGTGGTGATGACAGACTGTTCCGCTATTCCCGGAACCGTTCATCGCTCTCAGCCAGTCATCTGCGTAATGATACAGGCAACGGTGTCCAGCTTGAGGCTGCCGCGGTTCTGGTCCATGTCCGGGAAACTCAGCTGCTGCATTACAAGTATTACGACCTGCTGTTCGGTCCTTCGGCTATGGGTGGCCTGGATGCAATATACAATCTGAGGAATTCAAACAATCCCGCCAATGTTCATGGTTGGATCGCTGCCGGAGTGGGGGCTGACAGTATGTTCCGTTTCAGGATGTGTAAACGTCAGCTGGCACTTGACGCTTCTGTCAGCATGCCGGTCATAGGCGTTTTCTTTGCACCGGAATACAATCTACCCTATTATCTGCTTTATGAGGAGGGGCTTTACGGCAAGGCTCTGCATTTCATGCATCCGTTCAATGTCTCTGTGTTCAGCCATGATGTGGCTCTGTTCGTTCCCATGGGCAGGAACCAGTTGTCATTGTCCATGTCTTTTGACATCATGGCTCACAGGCTGGGTGGAAACTATGCCGGAATAACTCATTCCCGTTTCTCTTTGGGGTATGTCCACCGGTTTGAACGCAAATACAACGGACGATGAAAAGGCTTGGATACATATATATGCTGATTGTTCCGGTGATGCTCTGCCTGAGTGCCGCTTCCTGTCAGTTCCGGAATGCAAGGGAAGAGTATCCCGACACTCCGGCCGGCAATTTTGAGGCTCTATGGAATATTATGGACACCCATTACTGCTTCTTTGACCTCAAGCAGCGTGAGCTTGGGGTTGACTGGGATTCCGTCCATGACAGATACAGAACCCTTATTGACGATGAAATGGGTGATTTTTCCCTTTTTGAGGTTCTGACCGGGATGCTTGGTGAATTGAAGGACGGACATGTCAATCTCTATGGGAAATATGATGTGGGGCGTAACTGGACGTGGAAAACCGATTATCCTTCAAACCTGTCGCACGATATAAGGAACGCATATCTCGGTAATGACTACAATATCGCCGCTTCCGGGTGCTTTTACAAGATACTGCCGGACAACATAGGCTATCTGGTGATAGAATCTTTTTCCAACACTTTTCCCGATTCCAAAATCGATGCTGTACTGAGCTGGTTCGGGGTATGCAACGGCCTGATCATAGACATCAGGGACAATGGCGGGGGCTTGTTGACTGAAGCGGATAAGCTGGCTTCCAGATTTACCGATGAAAAGGTCCTATGCGGTTACATCAGATATAAGGACGGGCCCGGAAGGAATGATTTTTCCAAACCGGAACCGGTATATGTGGAGCCTGCCTTGACCCGTCTGAGATGGCATAAGCCTGTTGCTGTACTGGTGAACCGCGGATGTTTCAGCAGCGCCAATGATTTTGCCGTAAAGATGAAGGCTCTTCCGGGAGCCGTTTTGTTCGGTGACAGGACAGGAGGCGGTGGCGGATTCCCCTTTTCATCGGAACTTCCCAACGGTTGGTCGGTGAGGTTTTCCTCAGCTCCCATGTATGACGCCTCCATGAATGAAACAGAGAGCGGAGTAGCCCCGGATTACCCGGTAAGCATGACGGAAAGTGACATGTCTAGAGGTGTGGACACATTGATCGAATCAGCCAGAAGATGGATAAATGATATGATAGTAAATCCTTAAATCAATATTAAATGAAGAAGATGAATTTTTGTGCGGCATTCCTGGCCATAATGCTGATGATGCCCTCCTGCGGCTCTGCCAAGAAAGGAAAAGTCTTAAAGATTGATTTCAAGAACCCTATAGCCGAGAGGAGTGCGGGCGGTCCGTCGATTGACATAATGTCGATAGTTCAGGGAACTCCCGGTTCTGTCACTCTGCTGAGTTATGTCAAAGCCATAGATGCTGCCGCTGAGGACAAGAATATCAGCATGATCTACATGACTCCGGAGAACATATCGGCCGGAACAGCCCAGTTGGAGGAGATCCGGGCTGCCCTTGCCCGTTTCAGGAAATCCGGAAAGCCGATTGTGGCATATTGCGAAAATTTTGACAATGCTTCCTATTATATCGCGTCGGTGGCAGACAAGATCATACTTGACCCTGCGTCGGAGAGTACGATAACAGGTGTCGGCAGTCAGATGATATTCCTCAAGGACCTGCTCGATGCACTGGGTATCGACGTGCAGCTGATACGCCACGGAAAGTACAAGTCGGCAGGAGAGATGTTTACCCGCAGCAGTTCAAGTCCGGAAAACCGTGAGCAGAATGAAGCGCTCATCAACTCTATATGGAGCACGATGTCGAGTGAGATTGCAGGTTCACGCGGATTCACAGAGGAGCAGTTCAATGGCTGGGTGGAGAACCTGGATCTGTGCACACCGGATGATTTCAAGGCCAAGGGTCTTATTGACGAGACCTGGTACAGGGATGAGGTGGAGAGGTATCTTTGTGAGCAGAACGGAGTTAAGGAAATCGGCGAGGTGGGTTTCCTGAAAATCAACAAGTATGCATCAAAGGTAAAGAAAGGGAGCCGTAAGAACAGGATTGCGGTTGTCTATGCGGACGGTGAGATTGTGAACAGCGGTACGGATGCCGACATCGTAGGCTCCAGGATGGCCAATACCCTTAAGAAAGTGCGTGAGGACAAGAAGATAAAAGCTGTTGTGTTCCGTGTGAACTCTCCGGGCGGCAGTGCACAGGCTGCCGAGGCTATCAGGCATGAGATCCAGCTGCTTCGTGCAGAGAAACCGGTTATTGTAAGTTTTGGCGACTATGCAGCATCGGGCGGTTACTGGATATCGGCCGAGTCCGACTGTATTTTCTCTGACTGCAACACGATTACCGGTTCAATAGGCGTGTTCGGTATGGTTCCCAGCTTGGGAAATGCCATCAGCAAGAACCTGAAGGTGAATATTGAGACATTGGGTACTTCATCACACAGCGACATGATGAGCGGTATGCGGAAACTCAATGATGCCGAGGTGGAATATGTCCAAAAGCAGATAGAGAAGGTATATGATGATTTTACGGGTCTGGTATCGGACGGCCGGGGAATTTCGAAGGACAGTGTCGATGCAATAGGGCAAGGACGTATCTGGTCAGGGGCAGATGCGATGAAGATAGGTCTGGTGGATTGTAGGGGAGGTCTCAGGGATGCCATTGACTATGCTGCCGGTAAAGCGGGTCTTGACAATGATGCTTACCGTATCAGTGAATATCCTGAAAAAAAGGAAATGTCGCTGTTACAGATTCTGTCAGGGAGCGGTTCGGATGATCCTGAAGAGAACCTGACCACCAATGTGGAGCAAAATCCGTCGCTCGTCGGTATGTTCCCGGCCATTGCCAGGATGCGTGGGCTTGGAAGCTCCATTCTGATGCTCCGTATGGAGAATGTGATTGAAATAAAATGATGTTTGGCGGTTACGGCTAAAACAACTACTTTTGCAGCGCGTTCCGGATCCGGAACGCGCTTTGATTGCGGGCGTGGCGGAATTGGCAGACGCGCCAGACTTAGGATCTGGTATCTTACGATGTGTAGGTTCAAGTCCTATCGCCCGTACAGGAAACAGGTGGCCTTTGCGCTACCTGTTACTTTTTCCTTATCCTAAGAATCAAAACAGATTCTATTTTCGTGCGATTGGACAGACGGATTCCTTTTTTTCTTATTTTTGCGGTACTATGACGATTGAGGAAATCTACAGCAGATTCGTGGAGTGCGAGGGTGTCACCGTTGACAGCCGCAGGTGTTCGGCGGGACTGATGTTTTTCGCCCTCAAGGGAGAGCGTTTCGACGGGAACATGTTTGTTCGCGAAGCTTTGGAACAGGGTTGCCGATATGCTGTGACGGATGATTCATCACTGTCCGATCCGTCCGACAAAAGAATTATACTTGTTGATGACGTGCTTACGGCACTTCAGCGGCTTGCAGCCTTCCATCGTTGGCGACTCGGGACTGTTGTCATAGGTATAACCGGGACAAACGGGAAGACCACCACCAAGGAACTGACCAATGCGGTGATGTCCACCACTTATAATGTGTTGTGCACTCAGGGAAACCTGAACAACTCGATAGGCGTGCCCTTGACGGTGCTTGGTCTCAAGCCTGAGCATGAATATGCCGTAATCGAGATGGGAGCCAGCCATCCCGGTGACATTAACGAGCTGGTTGAGGTTTGTCAGCCCGATTACGGATTGGTCACTAATGTGGGGAAGGCGCATCTGTCGGGCTTCGGCTCTTTTGAGGGAGTCAAACGGACAAAGGGTGAACTTTATGACTGGCTGCGTGGGCATGGCGGCACGGCATTCGTGAACCGTGACAATGAGCATCTGCAGCAGATGTCTTCAGGCCTGCCTTTGATCGAGTACGGCAAGCCCTGGCAGGACGGTCTTCTCGTGGAGGGTGAGGTTATTGAGTGCAATCCCTTCGTCAGGTTCCGATGGCGTTGCCGCGGCGGTGAATGGCATGAGGTTCAGACCAGGCTTATAGGCGCATACAATGTGGACAATGCGCTTGCAGCCATAACTGTGGGACTCAGGTTCGGTGTTCCGGAAGAGAGAGCCTCCGAGGCAGTGGCCGGATATGTTCCGCAGAACAACCGTTCCCAGCTGACCGAAACCGGACATAACTGCCTTATAGTGGATGCCTACAATGCCAACCCGACCAGCATGGCTGCGGCAATTGAGAACTTCAGCATGATACAGGCATCGGACAAGATGCTGATACTGGGTGATATGAGAGAACTTGGTGATGTTTCCCGTCAGGAGCACGCCCGTATCGTAGAGATGCTTAAGGAGAAGGGCTTTTCGTCAGTTTGGCTCGTGGGGGAGGAATTTGCCGCTGTGGCGGAAGGGTGCGGATACCGTTTGTTTACCGATGCGGAGGCTGTAAACAGTGCCCTGATGAGCGAGCCTGTGAGCGGGAAGACAATACTTGTAAAGGGTTCCAACAGTATAGGATTGACCAAAACATTAAAATATTTATAATTATGAAAAAACTGACAGCTCTTTTTGCTTGTGTGCTTTTCTGCGGTTTCATTTCCGCACAGTTGAAGGTCTCCATAATGGGTGACTCGTATTCAACATTCACGGGTTCCATGCCCAGGTATTATGACACTTTCTACCCTAACCAGTTCTGCGGTGTTACCGAGCAGAGCCAGCAGTGGTGGGCTCAGGTAATCGAGAAGAACGGCTGGGTGCTTGAGAAGAACGACTCCTGGTCCGGCAGTACCGTATGCTGCCGCGGCTACAATCATGACGACTATTCGGACCGTGCGTTCGTGACCCGTCTGAACTGCATAGGCGCTCCGGACATACTGTTCATATTCGGCGGAACCAACGACGACTGGACACATGAGCCTTTCGGTGACTACAAGTATTCAGACTGGACCAAGGAGGACCTTTACGGTTATCGTCCCGCAATGGCGTATCTGCTTGCCAATCTGCAGAAACTGTATCCCAAGATGAAGATATACTCGATCCTGAATGACGGTATGTCAGATAACCTGGGTGAGTCAATGAGGGAGATTTGCAAGCATTATGGCGTTCCGGTGATTGCCGTTGACGGTATAGAGAAGCGCATGAATCATCCTACAGCTGCCGGCATGACCAAGATTGCCCAGCAGATCCAGGCCTTCTTAGACGCGGAGAAGAAGTGATATGGCGCGGATAATGGGAATCATCAACTTGACGCCCGATTCTTTCTGGAGCGGGTCCCGGGTGCAGGACAGGGAAACTGTTGTGGCCCGTGTCAGGCAGATGATTTCCCAAGGTGCCGATGCCATAGACATAGGCGGCTGTTCAACACGCCCCGGCGGTGTCCAGCCTTCAGAACAGGAGGAGATGGAGCGCCTGAAGCCGGGACTGGATGCAATCCGCGAGAGTTTTCCTGATGTTCTGCTGTCAGTCGATACCTATCGCCCGCGCATAGCGGAACGCTGTGTCAGGGAGTGGAGAGCCGATATGATAAACGATGTTTACGGCGGTACTCCCGAAATGTACTCGGTCGTGGCTGGGACCGGCGCACAGTATGTGCTGACATGGGCCGTACAGGTGCAGAAGGATCCGGTAGATGAGATGATATCTTTCTTTGAGCAGAGACTCAGGCTGCTGGAAAGAGCTGGAGTGAATGTGAGGGAGAAGGTTATTCTGGATCCCGGATACGGGTTCGGAAAGACGTTGGAACAGAATTATGCGATCCTCTCCCGTCAGGCTGAGCTGCGCAGGTTCGGACTGCCCGTACTGTCAGGACTGTCGCGCAAGTCAATGGCGTGGAAACTTCTGGGCATTACTCCTGAAGAGGCTCTTCCGGCCACGGTCTCCATGAATACTGTGGCACTGCTGGAGGGGGCGGACTGGCTCCGTGTGCACGATGTGACAGAGGCAGTCCATACTGTGAAGATTGTTCAAATGTTAAATGATAACAGATAGAGATTCAGAAAGTTGAGAAAGGCTCATGGCTCCAGCTTCTCAATCATTCGCTTCTCAATTATTAGGCTATGAGTGATTATCTGGTCAGTTTCGGGATAAAAGACCTGATTGACATTTTCTGTGTAGCACTGCTCCTGTTCTATTTCTACAAGATGATGAAAAGGACGGGGTCTCTCAATATGTTTGTAGGGATTCTTGTCTTCATATTTGTCTGGATGGTAGTGTCCCAGGTCCTGAAGATGCAGCTTTTGGGAGCTATCCTTAACAAACTGGTCGATGTCGGCGTACTTGCCATCATTATCCTTTTTGCCGATGATATCCGCCAGTTCTTCCGTGAGTTAGGGACTACCAGAAGTACACGCAAGGTATTCGAATGGCTTACGCGGCGCAAACACGAGGATGACTCCTCCAAATGGCTTCCTCTCGTGAATGCCTGTGAAGATATGGGAAACAAGAGGGAGGGTGCCCTGATAGTGATTGGCGCCAATGATGAACTGCGTGACATCAGGAAAACCGGAGAACCGGTCAATGCTGACATGAACCAGTTGCTCATAGAGAACATTTTCTTCAAGAACAGTCCTCTGCATGACGGTGCAATGATCATTATCGGTGAACGGATAGATTCCGCAGCCTGCATATTGCCGGTTTCCGCGTCGGAAACACTTCCCAAGAGTTTCGGTCTGCGTCACCGTGCCGCGATGGGGATAGCGGAGAGAACAAATGCCGTGGCCGTGGTAGTATCGGAGGAGACAGGCAAGATAACGGCATTCCATAACTCTTCATTCCAAAGTGACCTTGATGCGTCAACCCTCAGGGCGTTTATCTCGGAACATGTCAGATGAATAATATCCGGGTGTCAAACTGTCAGTGAGAGGTGACAGTTTGCCCTTGAAGTGCGGATTGGCACGGTTTTGGCATGTCGGAGTGTGTCCGTGCACAGGAGAGCACGGATTATGGCATGTCTGAATGACAAAACTCTAAAATATACGGAAATGAACATCAAACCATTAGCAGATCGCGTTCTGATTCTTCCGGCAGCAGCCGAGGAGAAGACTGTCGGTGGAATAATTATCCCGGACACAGCGAAGGAGAAACCTCTGAAAGGAGAAGTTATTGCAGTAGGAAACGGTACCAAGGATGAGGACATGGTTCTCAAAAAAGGTGACAAGGTCCTGTATGGCAAATATTCAGGCACAGAGCTTGAAATAGATGGAGAGAAATATCTGATTATGCGCCAGAGTGATGTTCTGGCCGTGGTTGAAAAATAAAAAGAAGGAGATACTATCATGGCAGCAAAAGAGATACTTTTCAATACTGATGCCCGCGACCTGATGCGTCAGGGCGTTGACGAGTTGGCAAACGCAGTCAAGGTTACGTTAGGACCCAAAGGCCGCAATGTCATCATAGAGAAGAAGTTCGGTGCTCCACAGATTTCCAAGGATGGAGTTACTGTAGCCAAGGAGATAGAGCTGGCCGACTCATTCAAGAACACCGGCGCACAGTTGGTAAAGAGTGTTGCCTCAAAGACCGGTGAGGATGCCGGTGACGGTACGACAACCGCAACCGTTCTGGCCCAGAGTATCGTGAACGTAGGTCTTAAGAACGTTACGGCGGGTGCCAATCCTATGGACCTGAAACGTGGTATCGACAAGGCTGTGGCAGCTGTCGTAGAGAACATCAGGAAACAGGCAAAGGCTGTCGGTGACAACTTTGACAAGATCGAGCAGGTGGCCACCGTTTCTGCCAACAACGATGCCGAGATAGGCAAGCACATTGCCGAGGCCATGCAGAAGGTTTCGAAGGATGGTGTCATCACCATCGAGGAGGCCAAGGGCCGCGACACATACATTGACGTTGTAGAGGGTATGCAGTTTGACCGCGGTTATCTGTCATCATACTTCGTGACCGATACCGAGAAGATGAACTGCGTGATGGAGAATCCTCTCATACTTATCCATGACAAGAAGATATCAAACCTGAAGGATTTGCTTCCTATCCTGGAGCCTGCCGTCCAGACCGGTCGTCCTTTGCTTATCATTGCCGAGGATGTTGACTCTGAGGC
>JAGAEZ010000100.1 GCA_017612875.1 Bacteroidaceae bacterium
AACGGTTAAACCATTTGACTTTAGATACATCTAACTGATGTATGAAGATATGTTCCTTGATCAGAACCGCTTGCGCCGTGCTGGCTTTGTGCCTGTGCGGTACAGTCTGTGCGCAATGGGAGGATCCTCTTTTCATCGATGACAACTACAGGCCCTACGAGTATCCTTTGGAGCAGGGGGCTCCGCTTGAGATAGGCAAACCTCCGTCGGGTGTCGGCTCTGTCTTGTTCGTGACCAACCCTCCCGGGGCAAAGGTTTTCATTGATGACGTGTTCCAGGGCGAGACTCCGCTCCTGATTGACAACGTGGCCGACGGAACTTATAATGCCCGTTTCGAGAAGGAGGGATACCTTAACTATTACACTGTGTTCGATGTGGCCGCCACACTCCAGTCCAATGTGACCGCAGGACTGGAGCCACGCCGGCATTTCTTTTTTGACCGTCGTGAATTATATACCACGCTGATTTATGAAAACAGCAGGATGAACGCCGAAGGGTGGGGCGTGGGTAACTCCTGGGGCGGCTACTTCAGGAATATCAATCTGGAACAGACAACCGTTGTCCACATAGGCATATCGAATACCGTGTCGTTTGAGGGAGCAATAGGTTACGGCTTCATTATGGGTCGTTTGAACCGTTTCCGCCTGACTCCCCAGATAGGCTATTCAGGTGTGTGGTTTGACCATGTCGATACGGCTGTCAGCGGTTGGAGCGGCTACCTGCGGGGAGGGTTGAACTTCAAGTGCGGTTTCACTGAGCAATATGCCTTTTCCTCATCGATTCTGTATGACAAGACCGGTTTCGGCTTCCGTGTCGGTGTACTGTTCTATGTGAACTGATTTCCGGTTCCGGAAGCTGGACACTTGATGTTTTTTTGCTATCTTCGCAAGCCGAAACCAAAATCAGGACCGGATGTTCTTACATACTCTGTTTTCATTCCTTCCTTTCATGGTTACCCTTTTCTGGACGATGGTAATCGTGCTTGATAATTTGCATGGATGGAAAAAGGGTTTCATGCCGAGGCTCTTGTTGTCTTCATCGGTCAGCACGGTATTCTTTCTGGGAGAGGCGTTCAATTTTCTGGTTCCTGATTCCGGGACAGACATAGTTGAGATGGTTGTCGGGATCTGCCGGCTTTCGATTTATCCTTTGTTCTTTATGTTCATAAAAAAAATCACTACGGCTAAGGATACCGACTTCTATGACATTCTCCTCCTGCTGCCTTCATTTGCCATGCTGGTCTGTGCCGTCGTTTTCAAAATGACAGGTTCTGTCCATACGGGACTGTTCTGTTGGGTCAATCCCGTTTATTTGCTGGTGATGGTCTATCTGAGTTTCAAATCATCGATATGTATCATAAGGTATGACCGTCAGATAAGGAATCTGTACTCCAATACCGTCAGCAAGACCTTCGGCAAAATGCTGTTGATAATGTACCTTATGCTGTTCTCATCTATCCTGTCTATCTTCAAGAGTTTCATAGGGCGCGATTTTTTCTACGGGAACAACAAGCTGTCGGTTCCTTCACTGTTGATTATCAGTATTATCGAATTCGTTTTTTTCTATGAAGGCCTTAAGATAGACTTTTCGGCCGAGGATGTCGCTTCGGACCAGTTGGATGTGAACCAGATACTTCAGTTCTGGAAGAGACGCTCATTCTTTATCCAGAAAAACAAGAAAGAAGAAGATGTAGTACAGACCGCTGACTATTCCGAGCTGCTCAAGGGACTGGACACTCTCATGAAGAAAAAGAGGATGTACAGGAATCCTGAACTGAAGATAACCGACGTGGTGGATGTGCTGGGATCGAACCGTACTTACGTGTCAAACGCCATCAATCATGGACTTGGCATGTCTTTCTCGGATTACATCAACCGACTGCGTGTGGAGGAGGCCATGGCAAAACTGGCTGTCATGGCCGAAGGAACCTCCATCAGGCAGGTGGCCGAGGAGGTGGGCTTCAACAATGACGCCACTTTCTACCGTCACTTCCGCAAGATAACAGGCATGACTCCGGCTGACTGGATGAATAGGAACAAGAGTACAAATCAGTAAAAAAACAACAGATATGTTCAGACAATTAAGTGGGAAGGTCAGATATATAGGTGTCGATGACCTTGATTGTGATCTTTTTGAGAGTCAATACATAGTACCCGAGGGTATATCCTACAACTCGTATCTGGTTTCCGATGTCAGGACAGCCGTCCTTGACACGGTGGATGCCCGCAAGGGTGAGGAGTGGCTCAATAATCTTGAAGAGGCTCTCGAAGGCCGCACGCCTGACTATCTTGTGGTGCATCACATGGAGCCGGACCATTCAGCCATGATAGCTGAATTGATTGAAAGATACAGGGAAATGAAGATCGTGGCCAGCGCGAAAGCCATCCAGATGATGTCCCAGTTCTTTGAGGGCATATCGCTTGACGGCCGTACAGTGGCTGTCAAAGAGGGTGATGTGCTTGACCTGGGTTCGCACAGACTGGAGTTCATAGCTGCTCCTATGGTGCATTGGCCGGAGGTAGTGGTGTCGTATGATGCCGCCGACGGGACTCTTTACAGCGCGGATGCCTTCGGAAAGTTCGGCGCTTTGGGCAAATGCGGTTTCTATGGCCGGGATGACGATGACTGGGCTTGTGAGGCACGTCGTTACTATTTCAATATTGTGGGTAAGTACGGGGTACAGGTTAAGACACTTCTCGGCAAGCTCCTTAGGAAGAGCGTCAAGTCCATCAGGCCGTTGCACGGTCCGCTGCTTGAGGATGACTTGGAGAGCTACATAAGCCTGTATGACACCTGGAGCAGCTACAGGCCTGAAACCGAAGGCGTGTTCATAGCGTGCGCCTCTATCCACGGCGGAACCATGGAGGTGGCCCGGAAAATAGAGGAGATTCTCAGGTCAAAGGGTGTCAGGACCTCCCTGAGTGATATATGCCGTTCTGATGTGGCAGAGAATGTGGAGGATGCCTTCAAGTATTCAGGAATGATACTGGCGGCCTCTTCCTATGACGGCGGCTTGTTCACTCCCATGCACGAGTTCCTCCACCGGCTCCAGATAAAAGGCTACTCGAACCGTACTGTAGGCCTTGTGGAGAACGGTTCCTGGGCTCCTTCGGCAGGCAGGGTGATGAAGGAGATGCTCGGTACCATGAAGAATGTGAATGTCATTGAACCTTTGGTTACGATCAGGAGCAGGATGAAGGAACAGGACATGGCGTCTATCCGGGAACTGGCTGAAAACATAGTGGCTGCTCTCCGGTAGGATTTGTCTGAATCCGTTCAGAATTGTTCCGTGAAGATTCCTGAACGGATTCCTGATTTGTTCATCCCCTGTTCAAATATGTCAGGATTCACCCCTTTTTGATGCTGATGTCTTGACGTGCATACGTTCCGGTGCTACTTTTGTGGCCGGAACGATTAATCCTATACCCATGAAACCAGGTTATACCATTATCGCCGCTGCATTGGCCGTCCAGCTGCTGGCAGCTTGCGGCAGGAACAGTTATCTTGAATATGCGTTGAAGGCTGCCGGTGAAAACCGCGCTGAGCTTGAATCAGTCCTGGAACATTACCGTGATGATCCGGAAAAACTCTCGGCCGCGCGTTTCCTGATAGAGAACATGCCCGCGCACTCATCCTATGACTGTCCGGAGATAAGGGAGTACTACAGGCTCGCAGAGCGTCTTTTCCAGTCAAGCCTTACCCCTGATGAACAGGCTGATTCCCTGCGCGACTGGTGCGATGACTATCTTCCCGACCTGGACGAGTGCACTGTCCCGGACGTGAAGGTGATGACGGCCGGTTTCCTTATCTACAGTATTGACCATGCGTTCGATGTCTGGAAGAACAGCCCCTGGGCCGTGGATATTCCTTTCGATGATTTCCTTGAGTGGCTGCTTCCATACAAGGCTGTAGAGAAACAGGAGTTCGATGCGTGGCGTGACACCCTTTCGTCCCGTTTCTCGGAGCGTATGAGAGCCGATATTCCCGACGATGTGGAGTACAACACCATATTCAAGAATGTGGATATAGTACGCAACGAACTGATAGACAAGATTCACATGCACGGGATATATGATCATGGCGGCGCTCCGGTCCTGAGTGCTTCAGGGATAGCGCACCAGACATTCGGCAGGTGTGCTGACTATGTCACGCTCGCGGTGCTGACATACCGCAGTTTAGGGCTGCCTGCCGTGATGGAGGAGGTTCCGTTCTGGGGACGTTTCAGGGCCGGCCACACATGGTACGCCATTCTCGGGGACCGTGGCCAGGAACTGAGGGCAGAGTGGGACCTGGGCTCTGTCCCCGGCTGGGGCTTCTTCCCGTATGAAAGGATTCCCAAGGCATTCCGCAACACCTACGCGGTGAATCGCGACAGGGTCCGTTACATGAATGACGCCAAATACAAGTTCCATTTCAACCTGTGCCAGAAAGACATAACCTCCGAGCTCACCAGGACGGCCGATCCGGTCATTCCCATCACGAAGGGCGGACGCCTCAAGGACAAATATGTGTATATCTCGATATTCAACGGTTACTTCACCGACTGGAGCATCGTTGACTGGGGCAAGGCCAGGTTCGGCAAGGCAAGATTCCACGATATGGGCGTGAATGTGCTCTATTGTGTGTTCGGCGTGACGGAGAACGGCTATGAGGCTCTCTGTGAGCCGTTCATATTGCGGAAGGACGGAACAGTCAGATACATTGTCCCGGACCACGGGAATCTGCGCAGGGTAGAGGTCAGGCGAAAGTATCCGCAGTCAACCAATGTGGTGAACATGCGCCGCCGTCTGCTCGGAGGAAGGATAGAGTGCGCCGACCGTCCGGATTTCGCCGATGCCCGTACGCTGTACGTGATTGATACGGTGATAGTCCCGGACAGGATAGGTTTAGAGACCGGGCCTCCTCACAGATACTGGCGTTACTGCGGTGCCGACGGGACATACGGAAGCCTGTCGGAGCTCACGTTCTTCCTGAATGACTCTACAATTCTGGAGGGCAGGACAATCTGTTGTGAGGATGTTACGGAGGAGGTGGCCCTCAAGGCTTTCGACGGTGACAGGCTCACTAATGCCGAGAGTGTGAACCCGGATGGGGCATGGGTGGGGGTGGATGCCGGTGCACCTGTCAGGGTGACATCGGTCAGGATAGTTCCCCGCAGCGACGACAACGACATCTGTCCGGGCGATGAATATGAATTCAAGTACTGGGACGGGAATGTCTGGGTCTCGTCAGGAAGATTCACGGCCACGGACAATGTCCTCTGGTTTGACAGTGTCCCGTCCGGTACACTGATGTGGATGAGGGACTATACAAGAGGGTGGGACGAGCGCCCGTTCATGACTGACGGTTCCGGAAATGTGGAATGGTGGTGACATGCTGAAAGAAATAGTGAAGAGAGCACTGTTTGCGGGAAGGGTGTGCGGATGGCTGTTGCTTGCGGCATCGGGTCTTATCACTGTGCATTATATGGTAAGGGTGTTCGTGACAGACCGGTTTTTCATTCCTTCGGAGTCGATGTATCCCACAATTGAACCGGGGGAGTATGTCTATGTGAACAAGCTGTTGTACGGGCCTCGTCTTTATACGTCGTTCGAGTTCAGTGAACACGCCCCTCTCAGGTGCATCAGGCTTCCGGGACTGAGGAGGATACGTCCTGGAGACATTGCGGCGTTCAATTTCCCGTTCGGCTATGATGACTGGAGCAGGATAGAGTTCCGCCTGAATTATGTCTATTGCAAGCGTTTGGCCGGTACTCCCGGGGATGTGATAGGGATAAGTGACGGTTTTTTCTGGAACGGAAGCGTGAGCGGTATTATAGGCGTGAAGGAGAGACAGATGCGGTTGCAGAGGATGAGTGACAGCCTGATAGCGTTTGTCAGCTGGTACGATGCCATCCCGCTGTCAAGACCAGTCTGGAATGTCAAGAACATGGGGCCTCTCACTGTTCCCGGAAAGGGGATGACCTTTGTACTCGATGATTTCCTGAGAGAGTTGTACAGGCATGCAATCGAATACGAGACCGCGTTGCCTGCGGACAGTTTCCAGACCTATACCTTCCGTCATGACTGGTATTTCGCGTTGGGGGACAACTCCTGCGATTCCAAGGACAGCCGGTTCTGGGGGTTCGTGCCGGATGATTTCATTATAGGTATAGTGCCGCAAAACCGTAAGGGACGCGGAAAATGAGAATCAGTCCGGATTTCATCCATGAAAAGTCATGGAATCTGTTTGGGAATCCGTTTTAATTTGTTTCCATAAAAATCTTACAGCCTCTTTTTCCGGGTAAACTTGTTTTCTTCTGCCGGCTTGATTATATTTGTTTCAGATTTTGGAAAAAAACAGGAATATGATAAAGGAAAGAATTCAGGAGTTGCGCCGTCTCATGGAGGAGTGGGGCTGGGATGCCGCCGTTGTGGTCGGTTCAGACCCTCATGACAGCGAATATACCCCTCTGCGCTGGTGCCAGAGAAAATTCATCAGCGGTTTTACAGGTTCGGCCGGTACGGTGATAGTCACAAAGGACCATGCAGGACTGTGGACGGATTCCAGATACTGGATCCAGGCATCGCATGAGCTTGAAGGAAGCGGAATAGAGCTGCACAAGACAGTCTCTGTGGAGGACAGGGACTGGATGGACTGGATTGCCGGCAATATCAGGGAGGGCGGAACCATAGGTGTGGACGGTCTCTGCATGAGTATGGGCGATGCGTCGGAATTGCAGCGCCTTTCAGCCGGAAAAGGTGTCAGGGTGGTGTCCGAACCTGATTTTCTGGATGCTCTCTGGCCTGACCGTCCCGGCCTGCCGGATGATCCGGTCTGGATACATGAGGATTGTTATGCCGGCAGGAGCAGGGACCGGAAGCTTGCGGAGTTGAGGAAAGGACTGGACTCCATGGGATGCCGTTACATGCTTGTGAGCTGTCTGGACGAGATAGCCTGGCTGCTCAACATCCGTTCCGACGATGTGCTTTACTGTCCGTTCGTCATCTCATTCGCGATAGTGGGCCCCTCGCGGACCTGGCTGTTCGCGAGGGAATCGAAATTCCGGGATGATGTCCGTACGGTGCTTGCCGGATCCGGTGTCGAAATCCTGCCGTATTCCGGCGTGAGCGGATTCATCGGCTCTATGAAGCCTGACGGAAGGATCCTGATCAGCCCCTCTTCCCTGAACTTCGAGATCGGACGGGCGGTGGAGAGTGTCTTCGGCACAGAAGGCACATTGGCAGCCGCCTCCCCGATAGGGCTGATGAAGTCAGTGAAGAACGAGACAGAGATTGAAGGTTTCCGAAAGGCGTATATACAGGACGGAGTGGCCCAGACACGTTTCTTCCATTGGTTGGAGGACGAGATGGCTTCGGGCCGGAGGATAACGGAATCGGACGCGTCGGACAGACTGCATGAGTTCCGGGCCGCCATGCCGGGGTTCCTTGATGAGAGCTTTGAGACGATATCAGCCTTCGGAGCCAATTCGGCGCTGCCTCATTACTCTACCGTGAGGGGTGAGGATGCGGTTCTGGAACCTCGCGGGCTATATCTGAACGACAGTGGCGCCCACTATCTTTACGGCACGACGGACATAACAAGGACTGTTCCCCTCGGCCCGTTGACTGAGCTGGAAAGGGAGGATTACACCATCTGCCTCAAGGCCATGATTGACCTTGCCATGGCCGTATTCCCTGAAGGGACTCCTGGCGGCAGGCTCGATGCCGTGGCACGCAGGCCTCTCTGGCAGACCCGACGCAATTTCGGACACGGAACGGGGCATGGCGTGGGCAATCTGCTGTCTGTCCATGAGGGTCCACAGACCATAAGGCAGAACCTGAATCCGCAACCGTTGCTTCCGGGTATGATCACATCCGACGAACCGGGCATCTATAGGGAAGGTTCCCACGGCATACGTCATGAGAACATGATCCTTTGTGTAAAGGATTGCGAGAACGGGTTCGGAAAATGGCTGGCGTTCGAGACCCTTACCCGTACATACATTGACACATCGGCAGTCATCCCTGAGCTTATGGATGCCGCGGAACTGGAATGGCTCAATTCATTCAATGCCACCGTGGCGGCGGAGATATGCCCTCTGCTGGATGCCGGTGACGCCTCCTGGCTGAAGGAGAAGACACGTCCGGTCTGACGACAGGCAGATACTGTTTTGGTCAGATGGAGTTATAAAAACATTCAGACCGGGAATGTTTTTACGGAATCGCCATTGTGGCTTGTGCCGTAGCGTTATTTTTGCCGGCAGTCATCGGAGCGTCACAAGCCATGAAACCAGATATAAGATTATTAGGAATCATCCTCTGCCTGACTTCCGCCGCTTGCGGGAGGGGGGCAGGGGATGGTCATTCCTCAGACCATGAGGAGAGTGTGATACCGGCCGTTAAACCGTACGAGGTCTCTGTCATGGAACTGCGGCGCGGTGTATTCAACAGGGAAACGGTATGTAACGGACATCTTGAGGCCATACGCAAGGTTGACATCATAGCCGATGGATACGGTATAATAGAAAAGGTGAATGTCAGGGAGGGGGATCATGTGGAGAGAGGTGACGTGATTGCCTCGACAGACCGCATACAGGCTGCGATATCCTTGCGCAGGGCCCGGCTCGCATACGACCGGGCTGTCGTCTCGATGAGCGAAAGGCTGCTGGACTACGGCTACTCTCTTTCCGACACCGGCATTGTCAGTCCTTCGCAGATGAAGATGATAAGGATGATGTCCGGACTGACCGATGCCGAGATAGGGCTTGAACAGGCGGAATCGGGTCTGGACGACTGTGAAATCAGGGCCCCTTTCAGCGGGGTGATAGCCAATCTTGAATGCCAGGAGTACGAGTTGACGGGAAAGAGGATATGCACTCTGGTTGATGCTGAACGCTACAAGGTCCGGTTCAACATTCTCGAGACTGAGTATTCCATGATAGAGAAAGGAGGTGTCGTGTCGGTCGTGCCTTTCTATGACAACTCTGTCACTCTTGACGGGCGGATTGTCACAGTCAATCCTCTCGTGGGGCAGAACGGACAGATATCGGTGTGTGCCGAGATACCCGGCTCGAAGCGGCTGCTGGACGGCATGAATGTGAGGGTGATTGTCAAAAAAAGCGTCCCGGACATGTTCGTGATACCGAAAAACGCTGTAGTGAGCCGTGACGGCCATGATGTCGTGTTTCTCTTCCGTGACGGGAAAAGCGTCTGGACATACGTGAACATACTTATGGGCAACGGCTCGGAATATGCCGTGGAGGCGGACAGGTCACGTGACGCTGTCCTCCGGGAGGGCGATCTGGTGATAGTTGAGGGGAACTTCAATCTCGGGGACAATACCGGGGTGGTAATAAAGGAGTGACCCATGTTCAGAGGATTGGTAAACCGGCCTGTCCTGATATCGATGACCGTATCGGCCGTTTCGGTACTTGGACTCATGGCTTTGAAGCGGCTTCCTGTGTCATTGGTTCCGGAAATTGACATCCCGGAGGCTGTAGTCAGGATCTCGTCACCTGAAAGATCGGCAAGGGATGTGTATGAGTCGCTCGTGAATCCGTTGATGCTGTATCTTTCACAGACTCAGGAACTGACGGACATCACCTGCACAGCCGATGACGGACGGGGCAGGATATCCATGAAATTCGGATATGATGCTGACATGGGCTACGTGATGATGGATATAGGCGAGCGCATAGACAGGGCTATGTACGTATGGCCGAGGGATGAGGAGAGACCGTCGGTGTCACGTCTCAGCGCATCGGATATACCTGCTTTCTACATCGATGTCAGGCTGAAGCCGGATTTTGACGAAGGAATGTTTGCCGGAATGAGCTCTTTTGTGAGGAATGTAGTCCATCGCAGGTTGGAGCAGCTGCCACAGGTGGCTATGGTCGATGCATCCGGCTATCTCCTTCAGGAACTGCGCATTGTTCCCGACAGGGATATGCTTGAATCGGCCGGAATTACCGGTGACATGCTTTCCATGGCTATCATTGAGGCTGATGTCACACTCGGCGGTTTCTCGGTCAGGGACGGCACGTGTGAATATAATGTTCGTTATGACGCCTCCGTGAAGGACCGTGAGGATGTGGAGAATGTCTGGCTCAATGTCAACGGCAGGGGATTCCGGATAAAGGACCTGGCCCAGGTTCGGGAGGAGTCCCGGATGGTGGAGGGGATGGTGTCATCGGACGGCAGGCGGGCAGTTACCCTGGCTGTCATCAAGAGAGCCGATGCCAGGATGTCCGACCTGAAGGAAGCCGTTTCGGAGGTGTTGCACGAACTGGAGGAAGAGCATCCGGAGATGGATTTCAAGGTGACGAGGGACCAGACCGGACTGCTTGACTATTCAATCGGAAACATGACAAGGAACCTGCTTTACGGTGCATTGTTCGCGTTGCTCGTGATTTTCCTGTTCATGAACAATCTCTTCCAGGCACTTCTCGTCGCATTGTCAATACCTTTGTCACTGTTGCTCTCTTTCCTTTCTTTCAGGCTTTTAGGAATCTCATTGAACATCCTGTCCCTCTCGGGTCTTGTCATGGGGATGGGTATGATGGTTGACAATTCAATTGTGGTGCTTGACAGTATAGCCGTACATGTAAGGCGGGGAGAACAGGTCAGCGACGCGTGCGTGTCAGGGACCCGTGAAGTGGCCGCTCCCATGTTAAGCTCTGTCCTTACCACGTGTGCCATGTTCCTTCCGCTGTCACTGATGAGCGGGACGGGCGGTGCTCTCTTTCATGACGAGGCAATAGCTGTGGCGGTGACTCTGTTCTCTTCATTTGCCGTGGCCGTAATTGTCATCCCGGTTTATTGCCGGGCCGTTTACGGGGCCGATCCTGCATACGCGCTGATGAGGGAGAATGCCGGTTCAAGGGCTTTCGGCAGAGTGAAGGAAGGATATGAGCGGATCCTTGTGAGGATGCTTGCAGGCTGCAGGAGGACATGGACTGTGCCTATGGCCGGGATCACCCTGGGGGTAGTCATGTTCGCAATCATGGAAAAGGAGAAGCTTCCGCCAATCTCCCGTCAGGATATACTGCTCAAGGTGGGTTGGAACGAATACCTTACGGCCGGGGAGAACAGGAGCCGTTGCGAGGAGCTGGCTGCATCGGTCAGTGACATCCTTTGTGAATATACCTGCATGAGCGGGATACAGCAGTTCAGGCTTCCGCAGTCGGGTGAGAATCAGCTGAACGGTGCGACCGTGTATCTGAAAAGCGTCTCTCCGGACATGGAGAGGGCCATGGAACAGCGCGTCTCGGAGTATATCGGCTCAAGATGGCCTATGGCGGCATATTCGTTTCATACGTCCGGGAATGTCTTTGACATGCTGTTTCCCGACGATGAACCTGCCATAACCGCAAGGCTGAGAAAGATTGACGGCAGTGCTCCTGAACCAGGCGAACTTGACGCGTTGGTAGCGGAAATAAGTGAAAATGTGCCGTGGGCGGTTGTCCCGCCGGTTGAATGGAACCGGTATGTGGAACTGACAGCCGACCCTGAAATCATGTCTCTCTACAACATTACAACGGGTGCGCTCGCATCCCGGATAGGAGGGGACGGGAACAGGACCGTCAAGACGGTTTCACGTGGCGGGACGGCGCTTCCTGTGGTGGTGAACGATGGCCTGGATTATGCGGGGGCGTGGAGAGAGGGTTTCCGAATGCCTGCCGGGGATGTGTCCATACCGGCTGATGTCCTGCTTAAGGAGAGAAGGAAATCCGACCTGAAGGTTATCCGGTCAGACTCGGAAGGAGAGTATTATCCCGTGAGTATCGACGTGCCCGGCAGACTTGCGCCCGGGACGGTAGCTGCGGTCGAGAGGACGGTCGTGGAGTCCGGAAAATTCCGTGCTGGTTTCTCAGGCTCCTTTTTCAGCGGTATGGAACTTACACGGGAACTTTGCAGGATCCTTGCTGTTTCGGTCCTGTTGCTCTACCTGATACTTGCGGCACAGTTCGAGAGTCTTGTCCAGCCTGTCATTGTCCTCTCGGAACTGGTTGTTGACATGGCTGCCGCGTTATTTGTGATGTGGTGTTGCGGGATAAGCGTCAATATCATGTCCATGACGGGAATAATCGTCATGTGCGGAATAGTCATCAATGACTCTATTCTCAAGGTGGATACCATAAACCGTCTGCGTAGGGCGGGAGGGGATTTGACCGGTTCTGTGGTCGCGGCGGGGGAGATGCGTTTCAAGACCATAGTCATGACATCGCTCACCACTGTTCTCGCCATGGCTCCGTTCTTAGTCAGGGGAGACATGGGAAGTGACCTCCAATATCCTCTTTCGGTTGCTGTGATGGCCGGCCTTGTCACAGGGACAGCGGCAAGCGTGTTCCTTATTCCGTTGGAGTACCGCCGCATCTGTTCAAGATGAAAGGGCTAAAAAACAAGAGACCCGCTACCAAAGCGGATCTTCCTGTTCTCAATAGTCCTTTTCCAATAATTGAAATTAGATGAACCGGTTTCACAACCAATCTTCTCTTCCTTGTTTGCATTGCAAAGATATAACCAATTATGAAATATTGTACAGTAAAAATCATCAAATATTGTTTAATTTTAGTTAAATATTCGATTATTCCTGTTCAGAATCCGTTCCGTGAAGATTATTGGCATATTTCCAGTGCCCAAAAAAAAGCGGTGGAGTCCGTTCAACGGATACGGGCAGCCGTGATATCGGCGTTTTTATATATTCCCTAAATAAAGCAGAAGAGCGGGACTTCACAGTTCCGCTCACCTTGAAATAAAATCTAATACCATGAAAAACACGATGCAAATATAATACAGTTATTTCTTTCAACCAAGAAATCGTGAGTTTTTTTAATTTTGCAGTGTAATTTTATTGTTTTTGACTGGAAACTACAGATGAAAGGAGTCAATACTGGGCATCGTACGCCGGATAACATCAAAAGCTTCACAGTGGAGGAGGAGACCACTCTGCTCCCGTTCCTCTTTTCCGTTTTGGACAACCTGAGCAGGACAGAGGTGAAATCCATGCTGAAATACAGGCATGTCGCCATAAAAGGCAAGGCTGTGACACAGTTTGACGTTCCGCTTGAACCGGGTGAAACCGTCCAGGTCAATTTCGGGCGTTCTTTCTACAAGTTCAGCAATCCGCAGGTCAGGATCATGTATGAGGATGACTGGATAATCGTCATCGAGAAGGCTTCCGGACTACTCTCCGTGGCCAATGACAACTCGAAGGACAGGAACGCGTTCAGGATTGTCAGTGACTATGTGCGGCACTGCAATCCCGATGCCAGGCTGTATGTATGCCACAGGCTTGACCAGTTCACTTCCGGGATACTTATCTTCTCCAAGAACGAGGAGCTGACAAGGGAGCTGCGTTCCAACTGGGATTT
This sequence comes from Bacteroidaceae bacterium, assembly GCA_017612875.1. Classification (GTDB taxonomy): domain Bacteria; phylum Bacteroidota; class Bacteroidia; order Bacteroidales; family Bacteroidaceae; genus Colenecus. The sequence goes on from JAGAEZ010000100.1 coordinate 13,355, forward strand.
CTACGTTAAGGAGCGCAGGTATATGTGCGTGACAGAAAACGTCCCTGCCGTGAAGGAGGATACCATAGAGAGTTATCTTGTGCAGAATTCGCGTATGCAGATGTTCTCCACCGATAACGAGGAGGAGGGCAGCAGGGCCGTGACCCACTACCGTGTAATGCAGTCACGCGGAAGATATGCCCTTGTGGATGTGGAGATTTTCACCGGCAAGAAGAACCAGATCAGGGTCCACATGTCCGAGATAGGGTGCCCTATCGCCGGTGATATGAAATACGGGGCTGAGACGAATCCCGCGCGCCGGCTGATGCTCCACAACTACAGGTTGGCGTTCATTCATCCCGTAACTGGTGAACTCATGCGTTTTTCGCTTTCCACCCCTACCATGTTCAGAAAACTGACATCAGACAAATGAATAAGAGAAGTTTCAAGCCCGGCACCATGATCTATCCGCTTCCGGCGGTTCTGGTAAGCTGCGGCGCATCGCCCGAAGAGTATAACGTGTTCACCGTGTCATGGACCGGGACAGTATGCAGCAACCCTCCCATGTGCTATATCTCGGTCCGTCCGGAGAGATATTCGTACGGTATCATAAAAAGGAACGGCTGCTTTGTGATAAACCTGACCGACAAGGCCCTGGCGCGTGCCACGGACCTGTGCGGGGTCCGGTCAGGCCGTGACTGCGACAAGTTCAGCCTGGCGGGAATCACTCCCGGCAAGGCGGAGACTGTGAACGCCCCGACCGTTGAGGAGTCGCCTGTCTCAATCGAGTGCAGGGTGGTGGATATCAAGCCGCTCGGCTCCCATGACATGTTCCTGGCGGAGGTGGTGAACGTCCAGGTTGATGAAAGGTATATTGACGGGGACGGAAAGATTGACATGGCTGCGATGCAGCTTATCGCATACGCCCACGGCGAATACTTCGATGTCACCAACCCGTCGGGATTCTTCGGATGGTCCGTCCGGCGGAAAAAGGTCATCAGGCGGGAGAGGAAGCAGGAGGACTGAGGTCAGATTCTTATTTGTCAATCTGATTCAGGAACCTGAGGAACCTGTCCGGATCGGGATCGAATGTGTAGGGTCCCGCTGTCAGCCTGCCTTTGGAATCGACGATGACATAGAAGGGTTGGGCATTCGCTCCGAACTTGTGACGCTGTAACAGGCTCCATTTGTCACCGACGGTGCGTATCTTGACGTTGCTGCCGTTTTCGTCTATAGTGACCGGTTCGGGGAGGGGTGTCTTGTCATCGACATAGAGTGAGACAAGGATGAAACGGCTGCGTATCAGCCGGGCCACCTGCGGGTCTGTCCATACGGCGGCTTCCATCTTCCTGCAATTAACGCAACCGTATCCGGTAAAATCAATCAACACGGGTTTCCCGCTGGTGTCCGCAGCATGGAGAGCTTCGTTGTAATCGGTGAATTGCGGTTCCACTGTCTCGCTGTTCTTGCCGAACAGCTGAGTGCTCATGGGTGGGGTGAAGGCGCTGATTACTTTGAGAGGGGCACCCCACAGGCCGGGAACCATCAGGGCAGCGAACAGGAACGAGGCCACGGCCGCAACGATTGACAGGATGCCTGGCTTGGTCCGCCGTCCTTCCCGTCCGGAACGGATAGCTCCGATGAGATATAGCCCCAATAGCAGAGCCATTATTATCCACAGCAGGATGAAGAGGTCGCGCGGAAGGATTCCCCAACCGTATGCCATATCGGCTACGGAGAGGAACTTGAGGGCGAAGGCCAGTTCCACGAACCCGAGAATGACCTTGACCTTGTCCATCCAGCCCCCCGACTTGGGGAGGGACTTGAGCCAGTCCGGAAACATGGCGAAGAGAGCGAAAGGAATGGCCAGGGCAACGGAGAATCCCAGCATTCCGACAGTAGGGGCGAGTATGTTCCCTGACGATGCGGCATCGACCAGCAGGAAACCTATTATCGGACCGGTGCAGGAGAATGACACGATTGTCAAGGTCAGTGCCATGAAGAATATTCCCCCTATGCCGCCTGATGCCGAGCGGCGGTCTGTGCCGGTGCTCCATCCTGACGGCAGAGTGATTTCGAACAGGCCGAAGAAAGAGAGCGCGAATATGACAAGCACAAGGAAGAATATGATATTCACGATGGCGTTGGTGGCCAGTGAGTTAAGCGCGTTGGCCCCGAAAGCGAGGGTTATGGCCAGTCCGAGCGTCACATAGACTGCGATGATGAAGACTCCATACAGGACAGCATCCCTGATTCCGTTTTTCCTGTCCTGTGACCTTTTGAGAAAGAAGCTTACAGTCATGGGTATTACCGGCCATACGCATGGAGTGAGCAGCGCGATCAGCCCGCCCAGGAAGCTCGTGAGCAGCAGTCCTAAAAGGCCGCTCCGTCCTTTCGGAAGATTCTCTGTCGAGTATGATACAGGATTCCAGAGTCCTGCGTCATAGCCGTCGATCATTGACAGGCCGGACGCGGAGTCCGCAGGCGGCGGGGCCTGTGCCTGCCCGGATGAATGGCTGAATTCGGAATGCTGGGGCGGGAGGCAGCTCTCGTCATTGCATGCCCCGTATGTGAGAGCTCCTTCGATATGCCATTCCGGAGCCGTCAGCACGAAATCCTGTATGAATGTGACACTGTTCTCGAAATACCGGAGTGTCATGTCGAACACCGCATCGTACTGCTCTTTCTCGCTTCCGTTGAAACGGAGGCCCTGAACCGGTTCGGCTCCGGCTATGGAGTCATAACGCATTTCGGCGGAGACAGGCCCCCCTTCGGGCAGCGAAGTGGAATAGACGTGCCATCCCCTGGCCATACTGATGTTGAAACGGAGGCTGACAGTATCGGCTGAAACCTGGATAAATGACTCTTTGGCCTTGACCGGCGTTGACGTGTTCAGCAGCTGGGGGGCCGTTAGCAGCATGCCCGTTAATGTTGACAGGATGGTTGACAATATCATGATGGAGGATTGTTTCGGTGGCGAATTTGAATAAATGGAAACAAAATTAAACAAATTCCTTTATCTTCGCGTAAATAATACGGTTCTTATGAACAAAAGAAACTTATTCTTATCGTGTTTTATCGTTGCGGCGCTTGTTGCGGCCGCGTGTATCAGCATTTTCGGCATGAAGGAGAACAACGGGAGTTCCGTAAACATCGGAAAGAGTGAGGTCAGCATCAGTGACGGACGTCTTACCCCGGAGGTGCTCTGGGCCATGGGACGGATAGGGGGCGTATCTGTATCGCCCGACGGCTCAAGGGTGGCGTATCAGGTGTCGTACTACAGCGTGAGTGAGAACGCCTCCCATACGGTTATCTATGTGATGTCCTCTGACGGCAAGGATGTCAGGCTGCTGACAAGGGAACATTGGTCTGAACACAGTCCCGCGTGGATTGACAATGACAGGATCGCTTTCCTGTCAGGAGAATCCGGAAGCCAGCAGATCTGGATCATGGACAAGGATGGCGGACACCGTACGAGGGTCACCGATACGGACAGGGATGTTGAGGGCTTCCTCTTTTCGCCGGACATGGCCAATGTGCTCATGGTCATGAGTGTGCCTAACCCGCTCGTCAAGGAGAAGCAGTATGAGGACCTGCCCAAGGCCTCCGGAATGATAGCCGATGACCTGATGTTCCGCCATTGGGACAGCTGGGTGACAGCCTTGCCGCATCCTTATGTGGCCGCTTTCGACGGAAAGAAGGTATCGGACAAAGTGACCGACATCATTGAGGGCGAGCCATACGAAAGCCCCATGCTGCCGTTTGGAGGTATCGAACAGTTCGCGTGGTCTCCCGACGGGACAGGCGTGGCCTATACCTGCCGCAAGAAATCCGGTCTGGAGTATTCAAGAAGTACCGACTCGGACATATACCTATATAAGATACAGAGCGGTGAGACTGTCAACCTCTGCAAGCTTCCCGGCACGGAGGACATGAACATGGGTTACGACACCAATCCCCAGTTCAGCGCCGACGGCAAGCTGATAGCATGGCAGAGCATGGAACATGACGGCTACGAGAGCGACGTGAACCGGCTCTATGTCATGGAGATGGAATCGGGGCGCAAATGGTCGGTTTCCGGGAAGTTTGACAGCAACGTGGATGCCTTCGTCTGGGACAGGGAGGGCTATGACCTCTACTTCATAGGTTCCTGGAACGGCAGGATGGCCCTGTTCAGCACTGACCTGACAGGTAGGGTGAATGCACTCAGCGACGATGTGGCCGATTACAACTCGCTCGCTATTGGCAATGATTTCCGCCTTATCGTTACCAGACAGTCCATGCAGGAAGCTACCGAGATCTATTCGTTCGATGTGAAGAAAGGTCTGGCTCAGAAGATATCCCACGAGAATGACCATATTTTCAGCCAGCTTGACAATATAAAGGTGGAGGAGAGGCATGTAACCACCACTGACGGGAAGGAAATGCTCACCTGGGTGGTCTATCCTCCCAAGTTCGACCCCTCTGTGAAGTATCCCACGCTCCTGTTCTGCGAGGGAGGCCCCCAGAGTATGGTCTCGCAGTTCTGGAGCTATCGCTGGAATTTCCGCATCATGGCAGCCCAGGGTTATATAGTGGTGGCTCCCAACCGCAGGGGACTGCCCGGTTTCGGACATGAGTGGAACGAGCAGATAAGCGGGGACTACGGCGGGCAGTGCATGAAGGACCTGCTCTCGGCCATAGATGATGTGTGCCGTGAACCGTATGTCGATAAAGACCGTCTCGGGTGCGTGGGGGCAAGTTTCGGAGGATATTCCGTATATTGGCTTGCCGGAAACCATGAGGGCAGGTTCAAGGCATTCATTGCCCATGACGGTATATTCAACTGCGAGCAGCAGTATGTAGAGACAGAGGAGATGTGGTTTCCGGAGTGGGACCTGGGAGGACCGTATTGGGAAAAGGATAACAGCACGGCCCAGCGTACATACGCTTCATCGCCGCATCTGTTCGTGGACAAATGGGACACTCCGATACTCTGCATTCACGGAGAGAAGGATTACAGGATACTCTATTCGCAGGCTGTGGCGGCCTTCCAGGCTGCCAGGCTGAGGGGCGTGCCCGCAGAACTGCTCCTGTTCCCGGACGAGAACCACTGGGTGCTCAAGCCCCAGAACGGAATCCTGTGGCAGAGAACCTTCTTCGGATGGCTGGACAGATGGTTGAAGTGAGGATTCTCAGTTCTTCCTCCTATGCTGTTCCTGCAGGCGCTGCTGCTCTTTCTGCATAGCTTCAAGGCGGGCCATCATGCTGCTCGCCTTCTTCTGTTTCTGGGGATCGTTGCGCGATGCCTGGTAGTTGGCTTCGAGCTTGGCGAGAATCTCCTTTTCATCGGTTGACCTGCGGAGCCATATCATGGTGATGATGCTTACCAGACCTGAAATGAAGTAGTAGTAGCAGAGTCCGGAGGAGTAGTTGTTGAACGAGAAGAAGAAGATTACCGGCATGAGGTACATCATCCACCTCATCATCTTCATCTGCTCCTCCTGGCCGGGAGCCTGTTGCTGCTGCCTCATGGATATCACCGTGTTGATGATGTTGGTAACGCAGAACAGAATGCAGAAGATGCTCAGATGGGTGCCGATGAGAGGAACGGCTTTGCCCCAGCTGATGATGTCGTCAAAGCCGGTCAGGTCCGTAGCCCAGAGGAAACTCTGCTGACGCAGCTCAATGGCATTGGGGACAAAGAAGAAGAAAGCCATCCATACCGGCATCTGGATGAGTGAAGGCAGGCAGCCTCCCATGAGTCCCACACCGTATTTGTTGTAGAGGGCCATGGTCTCCTGCTGTTTCTGCATGGCGTCCTCAGGCTTGGGGTATTTGGCGCTTATCTCATCCACGTACGGCTTGAGAGCGCGCATCTTGGCCGATGACATGAAGGACTTGAACTGTGCGGGGAATACCAGGGCCTTGACGATAAGGGTCATGAGCAGGATTACGATACCCATGTTCAGGTTCCACTTTGAAAGCAGGTTGAACAGAGGTATGATAAGGTAACGGTTGATCTCGCGTACAACAGGCCAACCCAGGTCTATAACGCGGTTCAGGCGTACCTTGTGGTCATTGTTGGCCAGTTTGCTGTTCTGCTTGAGGATCTTGTAGTCGTTGGGTCCAAAGTAGAACTGGAACTTGGTGGGCTGATTTCCTTCGGGGTCAAATGCGACGTTTGTCTTGGCCATGAGTTTCTTCATGTAACCCTGACCCTTCAGATATGAGATACCTGACAGTTCTGTGTTCTCGGCGTATGTATCGGACGAAATCATTATGCATGAGAAGAACTGGTTCTTGTAGGCAACCCAGTCAAGACGCTCCTCGATGGTCTTGGATGAGGCTTTGGGACGTGACTTGGCTGAAGCGGGTGCCACGTTCATCACCTTGGACTTTATCTTGTCGGCACGCTTGTAGGTGAGGG
>JAGAEZ010000101.1 GCA_017612875.1 Bacteroidaceae bacterium
ATATCAGTTCAGGAATTCTGGCGGTGATTCTCTTTATACTGTTTCTTCCCACGCTCGCTCTCACGGTACGCAGGCTTCATGACACTGAGCGGAACGGTACCCTTATACTGATAACCGTTGCTCCGCTGGTCATCATGGCTGTAATCTCCATCCTTTCGGTACTGTTCTTCACTACTACACCTAAGTCCCAAGTCTCCCGGACCACGGATAACGGATGGAGAATAATAGATGTTCCTGATGAATATCTTGCTGAGAACGGTGACGTCCTATGGGATTCCATAAAAGACCCGACCGTCATAAAGACATACACTTATGGGGACAACGGGGAAATAGAGACGGATACTTCCCGGCAAACCGATAAAGCCAATGACAGACGAATGGTTGCCGGTACCGCCGGAATCATGTCAATGCTGTTCATATTCTGGATAATATCCTTTGTGCTCATGATAGTATGGTGCTCCATACCGGGCACAGAAGGACCCAACAGATACGGGCCTGATCCAAGAATGAGATAAGAAACCGGGAGCAGACCTTGCTGTGTGAGAGTCAGAATCTGTTTAAATGGAATAAAACAGATTTACAACTGCGGTGAATGATTATCTCACCGCAGTTTTTGTTTAAATTGATTCAGAAAACAAAAGCAGTGGGACAGGACTGGTTTTTCTTTTGTGATATCTCGTCATTCATACGGTTAATTGCAGTCTTGAAGAAGTAAGAAACCAGGTATTCATCGGTTCCTTCGGTCCTGATAGCTCTTAAAGCATCAATGTAAGCCTGCTTATCCTGCTGGGGGATTATGATTATGGGATGCCCCGTTTTTTGAAGGATGAAATTGGAGAACAGACGACCGATTCTGCCGTTGCTGTCACGGAAAGGATGGAGGTATTCAAAGAATCCATGAAACCGGGCAGCGATAACAACCGGATGAATGTTTTTTGAATCTATCTGCTTTTGCGTGGATTCCAGCAACTGAGGAACTTTTTTAATAAGTACTTCATGTTCACCGAATACGGTATCACCCGCGGCCATATCCTTTGTGGTATATTCACCTGGTTCAGCACCAGGATGGCGGTATGATATGGTATGTAGAGTCAAATGCTTGTGTGTTTCCTTGAGTAAGGCTTCAGATAAAGGCTCTTCCAAATGTGAAAACAGGAACTCGTATGCCTGAAAATGATCCAGAATCTCAAATGCCTCAAATAGGGTCTTACCTTTGGGGATCAGCCCCAGTCCTTTTTCCTTGAGTTCACGGGTATCATTTACAGAGAAGGAGTTTCCTTCAATTGCACAGCTGTGAGCCGAAAACAGTACTTCATTATACTGTTTAAGATCCTCTACAGACATTCTGCCTGAGATATAACCATTGTACCGCTCAAGCAATGTCTCATATTGTGCTGTTTCTTTTTCAAACATTCGGGAGATTTGTGTCTCTTATGGTGCAAAGATAAAAAAGGCTGGAATAAATCCAGCCCGTTTATTATTGTTTAATACTCGTCTTCGTTGAAGAAGAAATCCTCTTTACTGGGATAGTCGGGCCAGATGTCCTCTATGCTTTCATAGATATCGCCTTCATCCTCTATCTCCTGCAGGTTCTCTATTACCTCAAGAGGCGCTCCGGAACGGACTGCATAATCGATAAGTTCATCCTTTGTTGCGGGCCAAGGTGCATCCTCAAGTTTGGATGCGAGTTCCAATGTCCAATACATATCTGTTCGTGTATTAAGGTTTGATTGTTCGGGGTGCAAAAGTATAAAAAAATATGGATTGCAGAAGTCCTACCATATTTTTTCATCAACACCTGCAAAAAAGTTTATCCGGCGTGCAAGGACGAAAAGGTAATCCGACAGTCGGTTTATGTACTGGAGTAGTTCCGAGGGCGCTTTCGCATCGTCCGGAAGCGCCAGTATGAGACGTTCCGCACGGCGGCATACGGTACGTGCCACATGGGCATACGAAGCAGCCTCTGTTCCGCCCGGCAGGATGAACGAACGCTGCTCGGGCAGTCCCTCCGTGAGCGCGTCAATCATCTGCTCCATCCGCTCCACATCGGACTGGAGGACCTTGCAGCTGTCAGGCAGCCGGAACGAAGTTGTGTCAGTAGCCAGACATCCGCCTATATTGAACAGTTTCTGCTGAATCCACCGGATGTTTCCGGCAGTCTCAGCCTTACCGTCCATAGCGGAGAGCATGAGTCCTATGAAAGAGTTGAGTTCATCAATTGTGCCGTAAGCCTCAAGCCGAGGGTCCGTCTTGCTCACGCGCTTGCCTCCAACCAGACTGGTGGTGCCTTTATCGCCGGTACGGGTATATATCTTGCTCATAACACGTAATGTTGCTTGTTCATCTTGGGGTCAAAGAACAGGAGCCCGGCTTTCTTCATCTGGAATGTGACTCCTACCCTACTGTCCTTGATAATTTCATTCCACCACTCTTTTTTCTGTTTACTGCCCATGTCCTCAACCACAATCACCGTATCGGTTCCGGCATACGGGATTATGGCCTCGGCAACCTCACGCCACAGTGCCGTGTGGGCTATATGGACAAACTGCGGAATGTCACCGCTCTCAACCATTCCCTTTACGGTTTTCAGGATATCGGCCGGGATGTATTCAATGTTCGGGAATTTCCGGAGGTTCCGGCGCACCTCCTTTTCGGCGGGATGGGGAGCATCGACCGTCACCACTCTGGAACTCTTGGAGACCGATGCCAGATAACCGGTACTCACGCCGGCTCCTGTTCCCGCTTCAAGAATAAACCTTGGATTGAAACGGTTTACCAGCCGGAACAGCAGTTCGTCCCGGCTCTGCGGATACTGTGGCAGATACTGGGGCGCTTTTTCCCAGAAATAGTAGAGATCCTCGTAAGCATAGTAGGGAAGACGTTCGTTTATGACGTTCTCAATCAGGTCATAAGCCCAGGGGGAGTGAACCCCGAATCCCCGTCCTGTCAGCCAGCGGTTGTCTGTCAGTTTCATGTTCAGTCCGTGAGTAATGCCCTTATGGAAGCCACACCTACTATTATATCAAGCTGGACAGGTTTGTGAGGCGATTCCTTGGTAACGTATGCCTTTAGTGTTTCACGTTCCTTCCCGTACTTCCGGTCACGGACGGAAATCACCATGCAGTCGTATTTCTTCCTGTCATCGGCCTTAACCGTCCTGTCGCCTTCATAGATGAGATACTGATCCACAACAAGGTCGCCGTTGACCATAGGCAGGGTCCGGGTGTATCCTGTCTCTTTGCCGGCAGTATCTATGGAGCGTGCGAATGAGAGCATGCTCAGCATATCGAATATCCGCGTTGCCCTTTTCTCCGTCCTCTTTCCGGAAATCCTGCCGGTGAGGGCATCCTTGGTGAGTAAATCCGCCACATATTCCCCGTCCTGCATGGAAAATGACGCTGTCTCTATGTTATGCTTGGCACCTTCGTTCACGATCTTGCGGTAGAATATTCCCTGTCCCGTCAGAGTATTGTAGGACTCGATGGTGTCACGAAGGGAGAAAATACGGTCCGTGCCTCGTCCCGTACTCATGGTGAGACGGGTCATGCGGGCACTCTGTCCGTCGTACGCGGTGACCTTTTCCGAGAGAGAGGCTTTTCCTGCGTTAACGTTTACGAATCCTACGCTGAAATAGAGGTTGTAACTGATGTCTTGGGCATCAAGGGACGTAACGGAAGCGGAAAGAATCAGGAAAGAGAATATTTTGGATCTGAGTCCGGAACACATGATTCTTGAAAATAATTAAAAGTGGTGCTCGAAGCGGGACTCGAACCCGCACAGCCGGTAAAGGCCAAGGGATTTTAAGTCCCTCGTGTCTACCATTCCACCATTCGAGCGGCCGGTATGACTGTTTGCACGGCAAAAGTAGTTCGTTTTTCGGGGATTATCAAAATATTGGAAAAAAAACTGATGCATAACTGTAATGTCAAAACCGTTTATGTGTTACATTTGTGAAAATTTTTTAGGAAAGGTGTCAGAACATTTACTTGTTTTATAAATCCAAAATACTGTTTGAAATGAGAAAATTGATGTTTTTGGCAGGCATCACGCTTCTGTTGGCAGGATGCCAGAGCACGACGGAAAAGCTGAGTCCCGTACTGACTATCGAAGGCGGCCAGGTCCAGGGTGTCAGTGTTGACCGCGTGAAAGATGTGTTCGTGTTCCGCGGCATACCCTACGCTGCAGCACCTATCAGGGAAAACCGTTGGAAGGCTCCGCAACCTGTCACTCCTTGGGAAGGGGTGAGGCTTTGCAACCGTTTCGAGCACCCCAGCTATCAGCACATCCAGTTCAAGGGTGGCTATTACACAGAGTGGGGTTATGGTGACGAGGCTCCTTTCAGCGAGGACTGCCTTTATGTGAACGTATGGACCAAGAAACCTGGACAGCCCGATGCCAAGCTTCCCGTCGCACTCTGGATACATGGCGGCGGTTATCGCGAAGGATGGAGCTCAGAGCCTGAGTTCGATGCCCAGGAGTGGGCCGGCAAGGATGTTGTCCTTGTCTCTGTGAACTATCGTCTCGGAGTATTCGGATTCCTTACCCATCCTGAACTCTCAGCCGAAAACGAGCACGGTGTTTCCGGCAACTACGGAATTCTGGACCAGATAGAGTCCCTCAAGTGGATCAAGAAGAACATCGCACAGTTCGGAGGTGATCCTGACAATGTCATGATATTCGGCCAGTCCGCAGGTGGCGGAAGCGTCCGCACGCTCTGCGAGTCACCGCTTGCACGCGGTCTGTTCAACAAGGCCATCATCATGAGTGCCGGCGGCCTGACCGTTCCCAATGCCGGTGGTGCAATGGGCGGCGGTATGCGCGGCGGCATGGGTGGCATGCGCGGCGGTATGGGCATGGGTGCCTTCCCAGGCATGGGCGGTGCCAACAACAGCACCGAGCGTATTGCCGCTTACAAGGCTCCCCAGGCTCCCGAAGGGCTGAACGCCCTGCAGCGTGCCGAGTTCAACACCAAGGTTATCATGGACTGGGCAGGTTACAACACACTTCAGAAGATGCGTAATGCCGACACTGAAGTCATTCATTCAGTTGCCACCATCTACAGCAATGCTACAGGTAACCAGGGCAGCATCACCGGTATGCCTATCGTTGACGGCTATGTCTCAAAGGAGAGCTTTGACGAGGCAGCCCTTGACGGCACTCTGGCCGATGTTCCTTACATGATAGGCTATACGCTGAACGATATGGGCAACATGTCGGCAGGCGTGGCAGCATTCTGCCAGAACCGTCAGGAGAGGGGCAACAAGGCATGGGCATACGAGTTTGCACGTCCCCTGCCCGATGACGGCTCACATCCTGAGGTTTCCCAGAGACTGAGGGGTGCTTTCCACTCATCGGACCTCTGGTTCGTCTTCAAGTCACTGCAGCACTGCTGGAGGCCCTGGACCCAGGGTGACTGGGACCTTTCCGAGAAGATGCTCACCGCATGGACCAATTTCTGCAAGTACGGTGATCCCAACGGCAAGGACGGAGGTGAATGGGCACCCTGCACCAAGGAGAACCCGAACTTCATGATATTCAAGCTGGACAAGGACAACAACGAGGCTTCGGAACTGGGAGCCCCCATCACCAGTCTGGATTATTAATCAAACTACATTAAAGAAAGGAGGCTCCGTGTCGTGCGGAGCCTTCTTTCTTTTATAGCGGACACTACAGAAGTCCGGAATGACGGACACCGGAATCCGGGTACGGCATCATCGGAAACGCCTTATTGCATGTCGAACAGCTTGACTTCGATGCCGGGGAGCCTGCCGGGCAGACCTGAGAGGTCGGTCTGGCCGAAATGATATGGAATAAGTATCCTTGGCCTGATGATTCCGGCAGCATTGACGCACTGCTCCACGGTCATAGTGTACGGTTGGTTCACAGGCAGGAACGCCACGTCAATATCCTTGAGGTCGGCCATCTCCGGAACATCCTCAGTGTCGCCTGCCACATAGAGGCGCAGGCCTCCAGGGAAAGTGAGGACATAACCGTTGCCGTTGCCTTTCGGGTGGAACTGCTCGCGGCCGGGAGTGGTGTTGTAGGCTGGAACAGCTTCAAGGGTTATGCCTTCCGGAAGGTTACGCTTCTGGCCGTTGGACATGACTGTACCCAATCCCGTCTGGTCACGGGACTTGCCGTTCATGATAACGGTGGTTTTCTCCGATGAAAGCGCGGTTATAGCGTTCTTGTCAAGATGGTCCCCGTGCTCATGTGTGACGAGTACCACATCGGCCTTGGGAAACTCCGCGGCATAGTCTGTGGCTTTGCCGTAACCGCCTACCGGGTCGATATGTACAGACACACCCTTATAGAACAAAGCCAGCGTACCGTGTTTTATCAACGTAATGCTTACCGGTTCCCCTCCGCTCAGGATACACTCCACCCCGTAAGTGTTGACAGGTTTGCCGGCTGTAGTCCAACCCGTATAGCCATCCTTCAGGTTGATTACCTGATAGCCTGCATCCGAAAGCGCAGCGGCGGCTTCGGCACTACGGCGGCCGCTGCGGCAATATACCGCAAGCCGCAGGTTCTTGTTGTATCTGTTGTTTATTTCATCGATGAAACCGTCCTTTTGCCAGTCTATATTGACTGCGTTGAGCAGGTGCCCTTCGGCATATTCCTGTGCTGTACGGACATCTATCAGACATGTGCCTGCGGAGAACGCGGCATTCTGGAACTCATCGGGACCGGCATCGGTCCACCCGTTCTGGCTGCATGAGAACAACCCCATAAGTGAAATGAACATAAATACCTGAAACATCGTTTTCATCGGAATACATTGTTTTAATTCAACAAACGTATATAAAAAAAGGATAATAGCAGTCAGGCTATGATGTTTTTTACTCTTTTTTTTCATTTTTGTTCCGAAACATCTTATTTTTGGGCAAAATAATCAATCACTACATAGATAGTTAATTCTGAAATGAAAACAAGAGGAAAAACCGCCCTGTTCTGGGCTATGTGCATCGCCTTACTTACCGGCACGCAGTATTCATCCGCAGGCAACAACTACAGGAACTTCAAGGTCTCTGTCTATACCAGAGCTTACGAGGTCCAGCGTATGACCGATCCGGCGTGGCTGGATTCCACCTGGAACATCATCTCGTCGCAGATGAAAGTTGACAAGATCTATCTGGAGACCCATCGTGACCTGAACATTGTCAAAGCCGATGATATGAAACGTATCATCAAGTTCTTCAAGGACCGCGGTGTCGAGGTGGCCGGCGGAATCACCTATACCATAAGCGAGGCGAACTCCTTCCAGACATTCTGCTACAAGAACCCTGAGGAGAGAGCCAAGGCCAAGGAGATAATAGAGCTCACCGCAAGCCTGTTCGACGAGATAATCCTGGATGATTTCTTCTTTACAGACTGTAAATGTGACTATTGTGTCGAAGCCAAGGGTGACCGCTCCTGGACAGACTACCGCCTGGAGCTGATGGATGATGCGGCCATGAATGTCATTCTGGGACCTGCCAGGAAGGTGAACAAGAACGTGAAGGTGATTATCAAATATCCAAACTGGTATGACCATTTCCCGGCTCTCGGGTTTGACCTGGACTTCGGCCCCAAGCATTTTGACGGCATCTATACCGGTACCGAGACACGTGACGCTGTCCGCAGCAACCAGCATCTTCAGCCATACGAGAGCTATCTTATATGGAGATATTTCGATAACCTGAATCCCGGCCACAACGGCGGCGGCTGGGTGGATACCGGCGGAATGCGTTACATAGACCGCTACAGCGAGCAGCTTTGGCTCACGGTGTTTGCCAAGGCCCCCGAAATGACCATGTTCGATTACCGGCAGATGCTGAACCCGCTTCGCAGCTCATACCGTGCACCCTGGCAGGATGATGGCGGAACAAGTTTCAGCTACGACGATATGATGAAACCGGTGAATCTGAACGGCAAGACGGTGACTCCCACCACTATGGCCCGTGCCGCTGGTTTCACCATGGAACAGGTTGACCGTGCTGTGGGTTTCCTGGGAAATCCCATAGGCATAAAGAGTTACAAGCCTTACCAGTCCACGGGTGAGGAGTTCCTGCAGAACTATTTCGGCATGATAGGGATACCTATGGACATAGTACCGGAGTTCCCTGAGGATGCGGACCTGGTGATTCTCACCGAGCAGGCCAAGGCCGATAAGGATATAATCAGGAAGATGGACAAGCACCTGCGTTCCGGCAAGGATATCCTGATAACGGCAGGCTTCCTCCGGGCCATGCAGGGCAAGGGAATAGAGAAGATTGTGGATCTGGAATATACTGACCGCAAGGCGATGGTGTCAAGTTTCATGACAGGCGGCCGCATGCTGGATGTGAGCAAGCCCATACTCATGCAGCAGGTCATGTACAAGACGAATGACTCATGGGAGATGATTTCGGGTATGGATTCCGGTCTGGGATGGCCCTTCCTTCACAGGGATGTCTATTCCAAAGGCACAGTCTATCTGCTGGTGGTCCCCGACAATTTCGCCGACCTGTACAACCTGCCTGATGCCGTGCTGAACAGCCTGCGTCAGACCGTCAGTGCCAAGACCATGCCTGTAAGCATTCAGGGGCCTGCCGGAGTCTCGCTGTTCGTATATGACAACAACACCTTCATAGTGGAGTCTTTCCTCGATGAAAACGTAGATATTACCGTGAGTATCCGGAATCCGCGAGCAGTAGAGAAGCTCACCGATATGTTGCAGGGGACTGAAATCAAGACAAGAGGAGAATCAGGCGGGATGATGTTCGGCGGCGGCATGAATTCATCGGCTCTGTTCAGGATCAGTCTTAAGCCTCATTCTTACATGGTGTTGCGCTATTGATTTAGTGAATTATATCTGTTTTGCATATTATAGAAAGGAAAAATGTCCGTTTTTATTGGTATATTTGCGGACTTTCAACCTAAAGGAACAAAATCCAAAAACTAATAACTAATTAAAATTTTATGTGGTTAATTGATTCCTCAATCGGACGTAAGGTGGTGATGAGCGTTACCGGTGGCGCTCTGATCCTGTTCCTGACATTCCACATGGCTATGAACTGCGCCGCTCTCTTCTCGGGCGAAGCTTACAATGCCATCTGTGAATTCCTGGGAGCGAACTGGTATGCACTGGTAGGTACTGTGGGACTTGCCGTTCTGGTGGTTCTCCATTTCGTCTATGCTTTCTGGCTGACCATTCAGAACAGAAAGGCACGCGGAACCGAGAGATACGCCGTGACCGAAAAGCCACAAACCGTAGAGTGGGCTTCGCAGAACATGCTCGTTTTGGGCATAATCGTAGCTCTTGGACTCTGCCTGCATCTGTTTAACTTCTGGTCGAAGATGCAGCTGCAGGAGATTATTCACGGAACAAACTTTGTTCCAGGTCAGGAAAGTGCAACTGACGGCGCTGCCCTTATAGCCTATACCTTCTCCAAGTGGTACTATGTACTGCTCTACATTGTATGGCTGGCAGCCCTCTGGTTCCACCTTTCACACGGTTTCTGGAGCGCACTCCAGACTCTCGGCTGGAGCGGCAAGACATGGCTCAAACGCTGGCAGGTGATAGGCAACATCTATGTTACCCTGCTCGTATTGGGATTCATAAGTGTGGTTCTCATGTACTTTTTCAAGGGCCTTTGTTGAACGGTAAAAGATTAATGATATGGCTACAATAGATTCAAAAATTCCCGAAGGCCCGTTGGCAGAGAAATGGTCCAACTACAAGGCTCATCAGAAACTTGTCAATCCCGCCAACAAGCGCAAGCTTGACATCATTGTTGTAGGTTCCGGTCTGGCCGGCGCATCGGCCGCCGCCACACTTGGCGACCTTGGTTTCAAGGTAAAGTGCTTCTGCATCCAGGATTCACCCCGTCGTGCCCATTCAATCGCCGCGCAGGGTGGTATCAACGCCGCCAAGAACTACCAGAACGACGGAGACTCGGTATATCGTCTTTTCTACGATACCATCAAGGGCGGTGACTACCGCTCACGCGAGGCCAATGTATATCGTCTGGCTGAGGTATCGAACAACATCATAGACCAGTGCGTGGCACAGGGTGTTCCCTTCGCACGTGAGTACGGCGGCACACTTGCCAACCGTTCATTCGGCGGC
>JAGAEZ010000102.1 GCA_017612875.1 Bacteroidaceae bacterium
CTTAAAAACATCGTCTGCAGGCCGTCAAATCCTCCCTTGGTTTCAAGACTCACTGATATAGTGCCATACTTTGAATGTGTTGACACAGAAGCGATCACACTTTACGTTCCTCGGAAGAGTCTGAAACTGTACAGGCAATCCACGGTCTGGAGCGAATTCCGGAAAATAAGGCCTATACCTCGAAAATGGCTACAGTTATAGAAAAAAATTGATAGGCAGCAGTTTTTATGTTTACTATAACGACGCTAATGGAGGAGGTCAAGTTGCATTGGAAGATATAGCATTTGTGTTACACTAACCAGATTCTTTATGTATAAACAGCTGATATCCATATTTTTATCTTTATTCATCATATCGGGTATCCGTGCAAACGCCCCCATTGTTGACGGGATACTCAAATACCGGATTGAGTCATCGGATGGGCGCGAGCAGGCAGTATGCTGTGGTTTCGCTCACAATTCCGATACCCTTGAACCCAAGCCTCTTGTTATCCCTGAAACCATCCTCCATGAAGGGAACGTCATTCCTGTCGTTTCAATAGCCGATTCCGCCTTTCGCTCCACTTCTATTACAGGCTGTACGATTCCCGGGAGCGTTGAATCAATAGGAGCATACGCTTTTGACTACTGCCGCAGCATGAGGTATGTCCGGTTGGACAACAGCCTGCGACAGATAGGGGAAGCCGCCTTCTCCAATTGTCACAGGCTGGAATCTTTCATTGTACCTTCGGGTGTAAAGGATATCGGGGAAAGAGTGTTTGACCGTTGTCTCAGCCTTAAATCCCTGGTTATTCCTGAAGATGTTGAAACTATAGGGGAGAATGCCTTCAGATGTTGTGCAATCACCAGCATCAGAATACCATCCACAGTTAGGCGCATCGGGCTTGAAGGCCGTAACTGCGACGTTTTTTTCGGGTGCTGGGAACTGGATGAGATAAAGGTTGACAGGAAGAACCGGGTGTTTGATTCCCGGCACGGATGTAACGCCATAATAGAGACTGCCACCAATTCACTTATTAGCGGAAGCAACAAGACAGCAATCCCGTACGGAATAAGTGAAATCCGTTCAGGAGCATTCTGTTACAGGAGCAGGATGGAGAGTGTGCATATTCCGGCAAGTGTCGGGAATATTGAGGCTGGAGCTTTCGGGTACTGTCCAGGTTTGGAGAGAATCAGTGT
This sequence comes from Bacteroidaceae bacterium, assembly GCA_017612875.1. Lineage (GTDB taxonomy): Bacteria > Bacteroidota > Bacteroidia > Bacteroidales > Bacteroidaceae > Colenecus. Next base: position 1,179 of record JAGAEZ010000102.1, read on the forward strand.
GTCCCGGCGGAACAGACTGTATGATTCAAGGGACAACTGCAATGCCATAATCTATACAGGAATGGGAACCGGCCGGTTGCATACTGCATGTCAGAACACCCGCATACCTGATGATATAAGCAGCATCGGCAGATATGCATATCTGGGACAGACGAACCTATCCGCTATGGTAATCCCTGAAAACATATCTTTTATTGAAGACAAGGCCTTTCTTGACTGTAGTGACCTGAGGTTCATCGCCCTACCCGACAGTATGAGCCACATAGGCTACAAGACGTTCAGCAACTGCAGCGCGCTAAGGATGATTATTATACCCGACGGCGTCAAGGAACTGAATGAAGATATGTTTGAAGGCTGTACCTCACTCGAATATGTAATCCTTCCCGAAACGATAGAGAAGATAGACAACACGGCATTCACAGGCTGTTCCAGTCTGAATATGATACAGGTCCCGGGAAGCGGACTGGAAAGATTCAAGGCCATACTGCCGAAAAGTCTTTCCCCTGACATTCTGTTTCCTGACAACCGATGAGTTAATTCCGAATAAATTGCAGCGTTTTTGCAACACCTCTTGCATAATAGTAGGTTTCCACGGACATTACGACACGGAATCAGCCCCACAGCATATTCTCGCATCCGTAGTGTCCGGAAAAATGGCCCTTCCGCCAGTTCCTCCGGACATTACGACACGAAATCCGCCCTACAGCATATTCTCGCATCCCTACTGTCCGGAAGATTGAGAACGGACTTTGCCGGATGCTGTCAAAATAGTCCGGCCAGTTCCAGGATGAGCCGTTCGGTGTCGGGCCAGCCCAGGCATGGGTCGGTGATGGACTTGCCGTAGGTGTGCTCCCCGGGTCCCTGTGCTCCCTCCTCGATGTATGACTCTATCATGAGCCCCTTGACAATCCGCTTGATGGATTCGTTGGAGCGCATGCTGTGCAGCACCTCCTTGGCTATTCGGATCTGCTCCATGAATTTCTTGCCTGAGTTGGAGTGGTTGCAATCCACTATTACAGCAGGATTATGCAGGTTGGGCGATTCGTCATACAGATCGACAAGCCGCTTGAGGTCCTCGTAGTGGTAGTTCGGATGACTTGTGCCGTGATTATCCACATAACCGCGCAGTATGGCGTGCGTAAACTGGTTGCCTAAGCTCTCCACCTCCCAGTCGCGGTAGATGAACGTGTGTCCGCTCTGTGCGGCACGGATGGAGTTCATCATGACGGACATGTCACCGCTGGTGGGGTTCTTCATGCCCACCGGGATGTCAAGTCCGCTGGCGGTGAGGCGGTGCTGCTGGTCCTCCACACTGCGGGCACCCACGGCCACGTATGAGAGCAGGTCGGAGAGGAACTGGTGGTTCTCAGGGTAGAGCATCTCATCGGCGCAGGAGAACCCTGTCTCGGTCAGGGCCTTGAGGTGCAGCTTGCGGATGGCAATGAGGCCTTTCAGTATGTCGGGGCTGGCCAGAGGGTTGGGCTGATGCAGCATGCCCTTGTAGCCGGCACCGGTGGTGCGGGGCTTGTTGGTGTATATTCGTGGAATGATTACTATCCTGTCCCGGACCTTCTCCTGAACAGGGCGCAGACGGCTGATGTAATCCACCACGGCATCCTCACGGTCGGCCGAGCAGGGGCCAATCACGAGGATGAGCTTGTCCGAGACTCCGCTGAACACATCCTTTATCTCCTTGTCGTTTCTCTTTTTTGCTTCTGTAGCCTCGTCCGATACAGGGTACATCTTCTTTACCTCCTGCGGACTGAAGAGCTGGCGTTTGAATGTCATGTTCATGATAAACTCATTTTTTGTCAAAACATATACGGCGTCTGGTTGATTTGAGCATCATCTGCCGGAGCAGCTGCTCGTCATCGGTCCGGACAGCTTCGCGTATCCTGGTTATCTGGTCAATGAACAGGTCCATCTCCTGCAGCAGGGCCTGTTTGTTCATGAGGAACAGCTCACTCCACATGTTCTCGTTTATGCGTGCAATACGGGTCAGGTCACGGAACGAGTCCCCGGTGTATTCGGCCAGATGCTCAGTCTCGTGGCTGTTCATGAGGGCTATGGCTATGCAGTGCGTGAGCTGGCTAAGGAAGCCTATCATACGGTCATGCTCCTCCGGGCTCAGAGTGGCAATCCTGCCGAATCCGAGTATGCGTCCTATCTCACGGCAGGTCTCTATCGCGGCAGGAGTGTTGGCTGGGGTGGGGGTGACAATGTAGTTGGCATCCTTCAGTATGTCGGCGCTGGAGTTCTGTACTCCATAGACCTCGCGGCCGGCCATAGGGTGTGCCCCTACGAACTCTATGTCGTTGCGGAGCATGCGCTGTATGTCATAGACCACCGAGCATTTCACGCCAGTGACATCGGTCAGCAGGGCTCCCGGTTTTATCATATCCTGGTTGTCCCGTATCCATGAGAGCAGTGTCTTGGGATAGAGCGAGAATACAATCACGTCAAATCCGGAGATGTATTCCCTGTCAAGGGTGTTTGTGCCGCTGTCGATGATACCGTTCCCGAGCGCATAGTCTATGGATTCGCGGGAGCGGGTCACTGCGCCCACATGGAAGCCGGCCCGGCGGAACCCTTGGGCGTAACTGCCGCCTATGAGTCCTAATCCCACAATAAGTATCCTGTCTTTATTCCTGTCAAGCATAATCCGTAATTTCTATTCCTGTACTCCTTAGCATGTCAAAGAAAGAGGGGAAGCTCTTGCTCACCGCCTCAGTACCTTCTATCTCGCCTCCGAAGGCTGTCAGCAGTATGCTCAGAGCCATCACTATCCTGTGGTCGTTGTGGCCGTGAAGAGGCTCTGACGGCTTGTGGAGAGTTTTTTTCCTTATCTCAACACTGTTCTCGCCTACTGTGAATTCCGCACCGAAACGGGCCAGTTCCTCGAGCATCTCTCCCACACGGTCGCTCTCTTTGATCCTGAGCCTGCGGGTGCCTGTTATGACTGCTCCGTTCAGATATGCAGCCATAGCGAACAGTATCGGCCCCAGGTCAATCTGCTGGGATATGTCAATCTGCGGAGTGCCGCATTTCAGGGCGTTGAAATACTCCCTGTAGCGGCTATCCCCCTGCAGCGAGTCTTCGTTGAGTCCCTGTAAGGTTACGCTGCCTCCCATGAGGTTCAGCGCATCCGGGAAGGCGGCATTGGACCAGTCACCCTCCACGCGGGCATCGGCGGCCTTGTAGGTCTGGTTCCCGGGAATGAGGATGCTGCCGTCAGATATGGTATTGAAGCGGATTCCGAACATGGAGAGTATGCTGAGAGTCATGTCTATGTACATGCGGCTCTCTATTCTTCCTTCAAGCCGTAAGCTGCTATCACCTCCGACAAGAGGCAGGGCAAACAGCAGGCCCGATATGAACTGGCTGCTTATGGAGGCATCAACAGAGAAACCTGAAGGTCTCAGCCTGCCGCTTATTTCAATTGAGTCAATGTTCCTGATGCAGGTGATGCCCTGCTGACGGAAAATATCCTCGTATATGCTGATTCCCCGGCCGATAAGTCTCGGTGTTCCGGTGAACCTGAAACTTCCGCCTAAAGCAAGCGCCACCGGAATCATGAACCTGAGTGTGGTACCGCTCTCATTACAGGGCATCACCATGGTTCCGGAACCGTTACTGGTGGCGGTATGCGGCTCGAATGTCACGCTCCCGTCCTTTATGGTGAAGCAGTGACCTAACGCCCTGACACATTCCAGTGTGGCTTTTATATCCTCAGAGAGCTCCACATGGCTTACGGTGCACCGCTTTCCCGAGAGCGCTGCGGCCAGTATGAGCCTGTGCGCGTAGCTCTTGGAGGGTGGGGCGGTCACGGTTCCCGATGCTGTTCCCTTGTGGATGTATCTTTTCATTGGTTGCAGTGTGTCGCGGAGGATGAGAGCCAGTCGCTTCCGTATCTGAGGGCAAGCATGTCGCTTATCACAATGGCGGTAAGGCTTGTCACCACTATGCAGATACGCCTTATTATGGCTGGGTCATGACGGCCGTGCAGCTCTAAGAGGGCATCCTGACCCGTCTCCATGTTCACGGTGCGCTGCTGCTGTGCAATGGATGGGGTGGGCTTGACTGCCAGGTTGAACAGTACAGGCATCCCGTTGGAGAGTCCGCCGTTTATGCCGCCGTTGTTGTTGGTTAGAGTCCTGACGCAGCCGTTGTCATTGAATAACTGGTCGTTGGCCTGTGAGCCTCGGGCCGATGCGAATCCGAATCCGCGTCCGAACTCTATCCCTTTTACTCCGCCGATGGCGAACATGGCCTTGCTTATAACACCCTCTAATGAGTCGAACCAGGGCTCACCTATACCCGGCATGAGGCCGGTTATCGCGGTCTGGACCTTGCCGCCCACTGAGTCATTGCCTGCGCGTGCGTTGAGGATGACATCGGTCATTGCCTGCTCCACATTGTCTATCACGGGAAAAACGCGTGAATTGACCAGGTCAGGCTCGGTAGTGAAATCAGTGAACTCTTTATCGGACACACTGCCGCACTGCAGGATATGAGTGGCTATCCTGATACCTTTTGCTTCAAGTGCAGGTATCACTACGGCACCGGCTGCCACTATAGCTGCGGTAATGCGGCCGCTGAAATGGCCTCCGCCGCGCCAGTCCTCGAATCCCTGATACCTGATGTGGGCGGCATAGTCGGCATGTGAGGGTCTGGCCAGCATGGCTGTCTTCTCATAATCGGCACTGCGTACGTTCTCATTGGGGATGAGTATGCAGAGCGGGGCACCTGTGGTAAAGCCGTTGAACACTCCGCTCGCTATGGTGAAACGGTCCTCCTCCACGCGGGCGGTGTCAGTGGCACCCTGTGGCCTGCGCCTGGAGAGCTGCCGGCCGATGAACTGCTCATCGACCTTGATTCCGGGAGCGAGTCCGTCAAGCACAGCCCCTATCATGGGCCCGTGGGATTCGCCGAATAGGGTCAGTATGACCTGTGTTCCTATGCTGTTCTTCATAATCTTCCGTTCTTGAGGCATTCCGCCAGTTCATCGGTTGTCACCTTCCGGAAACTGTAACTGCCTATGGTGTCAACATATACAACTGTCACTGTGTCGCCGC
>JAGAEZ010000103.1 GCA_017612875.1 Bacteroidaceae bacterium
CATGACCGGCACGATGGCGGTCCATCAGGTGAAGGACGGCGAGACCCTGACCCAGATAGCCCTTGTGGAATACGGGACCAAGAAACTGTGGCCTTACATAGCGGCCTACAACGGCATGAAAAACTCAAATGCCCTGAACGCCGGCTCAAAGATACTGATTCCGAGACTTGAAGCTAAATGAACAGGGGCGGATGGACCAACGTGAAAAACAGAGATAAAAAAGAGACTGTAAGATTTTTATGGAAACAAATCGGAAACAGATTCTGATCCAAAGAGACCGATAATCCGAAAAAACCGTAATTTCAGCGAATAACAACACTATTTAAACTTATTTAGATTCTACAGATTACTAATAAAGCTAATTTTGGGAGTCGAAAATCAGCGCATAATTTACGCATAAAAATGACAATGTAATTATACCTAAATATATGAATGAAAGTGTTGACATCAGGAAACTGAATGAGCAGATTGAACAGCAGAGCGCGTTCGTCACCAACATCATGGCCGGTATGGACCAGGTCATCGTGGGCCAGAAACATCTGGTTGAATCCCTGCTGATAGGACTGCTCTCCGACGGGCACATCCTTCTGGAAGGTGTCCCTGGCCTGGCCAAGACCCTCGCCATCAAGACTCTGGCATCGCTCATCGATGCAAGTTTCAACAGGATACAGTTTACTCCGGACCTTCTGCCTGCCGATGTTGTGGGAACCATGATTTACAGCCAGAAGGACGAGACCTTCATCCCCAAGCGAGGTCCGGTGTTCGCCAACTTCATACTGGCCGATGAGATAAACCGTGCCCCCGCCAAGGTGCAGAGCGCACTGCTCGAAGCCATGCAGGAGCGTCAGGTCACTCTCGGAGGCGAGACATTCAGGCTGCCGGCCCCGTTCCTCGTCATGGCCACCCAGAACCCGATAGAGCAGGAGGGCACATACCCGCTTCCCGAGGCCCAGGTGGACCGTTTCATGCTCAAGGCCGTGATAGACTATCCCAAGATAGAGGAGGAGAAGAAGATTATCCATCAGCAGATACATCACGAGATAGGCAGCGTGAAGCCTGTCATGTCAACCGATGACATAATCGAAGCCCGCAAGGTGGTTGACATGGTCTATCTGGACGAGAAGATCGAGCAGTACATTGCCGACATCGTGTTCGCCACCCGTTATCCCGACCGCTACGGCCTGAAGGAGATAAAGGAGCTCATCTCGTTCGGAGGCTCTCCGCGTGCATCCATCAACCTGGCTCTCGCGGCCCGCTCCTACGCCTTCATCAAGAGGCGCGGCTATGTGGTGCCCGAGGATGTGCGTGCCATTGCGCATGACGTGCTGCGTCACCGCATCGGGCTCACGTATGAGGCTGAGGCCACGAACGTGACCCAGGACGAGCTGGTGAGCCGTATATTGAACAAGGTGGAAGTTCCATAATCCGGATCCTTCGGCAATCAGTTTTATATGGAGACCAGTGAACTGATAAAAAAGGTCCGCAAGATTGAAATCAAGACCCGCGGCCTGTCAAGCAACATCTTTGCAGGCCAGTACCATACTGCCTTCAAGGGACGCGGCATGGCATTCAGCGAGGTGCGCGAGTACCAGTACGGCGACGAGCCGCGTGACATAGACTGGAACGTGACCGCCCGCATGAACAAGCCCTATTCCAAGGTGTTCGAGGAGGAGCGCGAGCTGACCATGATGCTGCTCGTGGATATTTCCAACAGCCTCAACTTCGGCACGGCGGTCCGCACCAAGCGCGACATGCTCACCGAGATTGCCGCCACGCTGGCTTTTGCCGCCATCGAGAATAACGACAAGGTGGGGCTGCTCTTCTTCAGCGACAGGATAGAGAAGTTCATCCCTCCGCAGAAGGGCCGCAAGCATATCCTGTACCTCATACGCGAGCTGATTGACTTCACCCCGGAGAGCAACGGGACCGACATTTCGGTTCCCCTTGAATTCCTCACCGGCGCTGTCAAGAAACGGTGCACGGCCTTCCTGATAAGCGACTTCATTGACGCCCATGACTACAGTAACGCCCTCACCATAGCCAACCGCAAGCATGATGTGGTGGCCATCAGGGTCTATGACAAGCGCATGGAGGAGCTGCCCAACGTGGGGCTGATGAAGGTGCTCGATGCCGAGACCGGCCGCTCCATGTACATAGACACCTCGTCCAAGGCTGTCCGTGCCGCCCAGAAGGAGTGGTTCGACGGGAACAGCGCCCGCATGAAGGACTCTCTTACCCGCAGCCGGGTGGACAGCACCTCCATACGGACCGACCAGGACTATGTCAAGGCCTTGATGGGATTGTTTGCCCGACGGGCCTAAGGAAAATGATTGGTGACTGACTGAATGAGACGATTGATTTTATATATGGTGTTGGGGTTGATTCCTGCGGTTATGCAGGGTCAGTCCAACGTTATTGTGGAGGCTACCGTGGATTCCATGATGATGTGGGTGGGTCAACAGACCGGCCTGCATCTGGAGGTTACCTGCGACCCTGGCCAGCAGGTGGAATTCCCGCAGTTCAGGGACACCGTCGTGACGGGACTGGAGATAGTACCGCCGGTCCTGACGGATACCGTCTGGCTGAATGACGGGAAGCGCATGTCGGTGACACGCCACTACACTGTGACCTGCTTTGACTCGGCGCTGATATACATCGCCCCCATTCCCGTCCGCGTGGATGGCC
>JAGAEZ010000104.1 GCA_017612875.1 Bacteroidaceae bacterium
ACGCTGTTCCACGGGTCTGGTCTCATCTAAATAGACCGGCAACTGGCCAATGGCCAAAACACCGGTCATGAATAGCAGACCGGCTGTAATTGTAATCTTTCGTATCATAAGTCTATGTTTTAAAGCGGAAAACAGGTTCACACATTTACAGCAGCCTGAAACACCTCGCTCAATGTGGGATGTGCGTGTATCACTGACTGTAGCGAACCGATGCTGATGCCGGAATACATGGCCAGGGCCGCCTCGTGGATGATATCCGATGCGTGCGCACCCATAATGTGTGCACCGAGCAGCTTTCCGTCATCGGCCACAATCAGCTTGCAATAACCGTCCGGCTCGTCCATAGAGACTGCCTTGCCGTTGGCACGGTAGAATGACTTGAGGCAGCGTACCTGGATTCCTTGTTCCTTGCACTGCTCCTCGGTAAGTCCGACAGCAGCCACTTCCGGCATGGTGAATACAGCTGCGGGTATCAGGTCAAAGCGTATGCTGTCCTCCTGGCCACAGATATGGTTCAGGGCATGAAGTCCCTGGAAGGTAGCCGCGTGGGCCAGCATTATGCCTCCCGTGACATCGCCCACTGCATATATTCCCGGAACCGATGTTTCGAATCGGTCATTCACGGTTATCCCCTTGCGGTTGTAGTCTATTCCTGCAGCCTCAAGGTTAAGGTCTTCCACATTGGGACGACGGCCCACAGCCATCAGCACCTTGGCGGCCTGCACCGTGAACTCTTTCCCCTTTTTCAGATATGTGACCGTTCCGCCGTCAATTGCGGTAACCTGGGCCTGCACCTCGATGTTTATGCCGCGTTTGGAGAGCGACTGCCTGAGACGCTTGGCCAGATCGCTGTCAAAGCGGGGCAGTATGTTAGGACAGAACTCCAGCACTGTCACTTCGCTCCCGAAACTGCGGAATATGGATGCAAACTCCAGTCCTATCACGCCGCCACCGATAACGCAGATGCTCTCCGGCACCTCCTTCAGGTCCAGAATCTCACGTGATGTCAAGCAACTCCCGGCACCCGGAACAGGCAGCGAAGCCGATACGGAGCCTGTGGCTATGATGATTCTATCGGCAGTATATTCCTGACCGTCGCAGACAACAGTCCCTGAGTCCTTGAACTGTGCCTTTCCGCTTACCACCTGAACGTTCTTGAGCAGGATGTCTATGCCTCCGCGCAGTTGCTCCACAACGGCCTGCTTGCGCTCCGCCGCTGAAGCAAACGACGGCTTGACGTCCAGTCCTGCCTTAAGGTTCTGCTCAATGAGTTCAGCATAGTGGCAGAATGTCTTGGTGGGGATGCAACCCTCATTAAGGCAGGTTCCGCCCAGCGGCCCTTCGGTAATGAGGGTTACCTCCAAACCGCGTTTTGCGGCCTCAACTGCGGTCTCGTATCCGCCCGGGCCTCCTCCTATTATCAGCAAGCGCATTCGTCCCGGATTTTCAGGATTGGATTACGTGCGGCGGTTGTCTCGTCCGGACGGGATATAGGAGCGTTGTGCGGGGCAGAGTGCAGGATATCCGGGTCCTCGGCAGCCTCGGCTGCAATCCTGCGCATCACCTCGATAAACTCATCCAGAGTCTCCTTTGACTCTGTCTCGGTTGGCTCAATCATTATGGCCTGATGGAACAGCAGAGGGAAGTAGATGGTCGGGGCGTGGAACCCGAAGTCAAGCAGACGCTTGGCCACATCAAGAGTTGCAGCACCCTCCTTGCCCTCGCGTGCCCCGTCGTTTATCAGCCCGTCAAACACGAACTCATGCTTGCATACCGTTGGTATGGGCAGCTTGTAGCACTCCTTGAGACTCTCCTTGATATAGTTGGCGCCAAGGGTAGCCAGTTTACCGCACAGCTTGACGTTCTGGCGGCCGAGCATCAGGATGTATGCGTATGCACGCAGTATCACCCCGAAGTTGCCGTTGAATCCCGACACGTTCACACCTAAGAACGGAACGAGTTTTTCACATACTCCCACAGGACCGCTTCCGGGACCTCCGCCTCCGTGAGGTGTGGAGAATGACTTGTGCAGGTTCAGGTGCATCACGTCAAATCCCATATCGCCAGGACGTACTGTGCCTATGAGCGGGTTCATGTTGGCTCCGTCATAATAAAGCAGGCCGCCTGCCGCATGTACCAGCTGCGCAATCTCCTTTATATCCTTCTCAAAGAGGCCCAGGGTATTTGGGTTGGTCATCATGATACCGGCAATGGTATCGTCCAGCAGCGGCTTGAGGTCCTCCACATCGACCAGGCCGTTAGCGTTTGACTTGACCACAACCACATCCAGGCCGCAAACAGCTGCACTGGCGGGATTGGTTCCGTGTGCGCTGTCCGGAACGATTATACGGGTACGTCTGGTATCGCCGCGTGACAGATGGTACTCGCGGATTATCATCAGGCCTGTAAGCTCTCCGTGGGCTCCTGCGCAGGGCTTGAAGGTGAAGTGCTTCATGCCGGTTATGGCAGCAAGCGCTTTGTCCAGTCCTTCATATACAGCTTCCACACCCGGAACATC
>JAGAEZ010000105.1 GCA_017612875.1 Bacteroidaceae bacterium
ATGAATCCCAATGCCATACCGATCAGCAGGGCCACGACAGGTTCTCCTATGAAACCGAGGACCGTTTTCAATGTTACCGTGCCGAAAGGATAAGTGGGGAAGTCCGAAACCGATTTCAGGACGATAAGCAGCAACGGCACCACAATCGGCAGGAACGACTTGACTGCCGAAGGAGCATGTTTCACGCGCTCCTCAATCTCCTGGTCACTCTCGTTGGGTGCAGGGTCAATGTATGTCCGTGAGACGAACCTGTTGACAAAGATCAGGGCTATGATGAAAGAGACCATGCTCGCCGTTATTCCTGTCAGGATCACCAGTCCCAGGTCCGCTCCGACGATACTTGTGGCGGAGATAGGTCCCGGCGTGGGAGGAACGAGACAATGGGTAAGGGTAAGACCCAAAGATAGAGCTATGGCCGAAGCGGCCAGCGTTATCCCCGCCTTCTTGGACAGTGCCTTGTTGAGCGGAGTCATTATCACGAATCCCGAATCGGCATAGACCGGAATCGAGATTATGTAACCGAGCAGCAGCATGACCAACGGCACACGCTTCTCTCCGGCCAGCTTCATGACACTGCGGGCCATGATGTATGCACCGCCGGACTCTTCGAGGAAGGTTCCGATTATACATCCCGCCACAATCACTATCCCGATGGATCCCACGGTATTGCCGAATCCGTTGTTGACCGACTTGATTATCTGGTCCAGCGGAAGTCCGGAGCAGAGCCCGTAACCGATGGCCGCGATAATCAGGGCGAGGAACGGATGCAGCTTCAGCTTGGCCGTGGAAATGACGATGAACAGGATTGCCGCAACCAGAAGAACAATCAGCATAAGACCTGTTTTTTATGATTACGGTTATTTGTCGAGAAGTTCCTTGACGGAACCGGCCATGGAGACGAGCAACAGGCAGCATGAAGCCGAACCGGCATCCATCACGCCACGGGAACGCTCACCGAGCCTGCTTGAACGGCCAAGCTTCGCCACCATGTCGATTGTACTGTCACGACCGGCCTCGGCAGCCTTAGCCATACGGTCCAGCGATCCGGCGAAAGAGCAACCCTCCGCCACCGCCTGTTCCATAGCCTCCTTGGCAGGGATCAGCACATCCATGAGCGTCTTGTCCCCCACCTTGGCAGGGGAGATGGCCTGGATGGCCTCCACCGCCCCTTTCAAGGCAGCGAGGAAATCCTCCTTTCCGATGAGTTCCTTCCCCTCGAACGACTTGCCGAACGCGGCGAAGAACTTTCCGTAGAGCGGTCCCATGGAACCGCCTATCTTCATGAGCAGGATCTTGCCTAAGGTCTTCAGCCCGTATGTAAGGTCGCCAGGCTGCTTGTCCAAGGCCTCACGGCAGAGCGTGAAGCCCTTGTTCATGTTGATGCCGTGGTCACCGTCGCCAATGGCACCGTCTATGTCACTCAGATACTGCTTGTTCTCCTGAATGGCACTTATCATCCTGTCAACCAGCAGGATTCCGGATTCCTGAGAAAACTGTTCCATAATCCTGTATCAGACAGTCATACCTATAGAACGGGCCTCGTAGTCAATGCAGGCCTTCAGTTCATCATCAAGTTTCATGACCGACAGAGTGGCTCCGGCCATCTCAAGCGAGGTGAAGTAGTTGCCCACGAAAGAGCGGTAAATCCTTATCCCCTTGCTTTCCATAATCTTCTGAACCTCATTGTACAGGATATAGAGTTCCATCAGAGGAGTGGAGCCAAGACCTGACACAAGCACCACAGTCTCGTCCCCCTCGCAGAACGGCAGGTCCGGAAGAATCACGTTGCACATCCTACCGGCAATCTGAGCCGCGGTCTCCAACGGAGCCACCTCGATTCCGGGCTCTCCGTGATGTCCTATGCCTACCTCCATCATGCCAGGCTCGATCGTGAAATTAGGATGCCCCACCTCCGGGATGGTACACGGGCTTAACCCTACACCCATGCTGCGGGTATTGTCGATTGCCTTCTTAGCCACCGAAACCACCTCCTCAAGGGTTCCGCCCATGGCGGCCTTGGCACCGCCGGTCTTCCACATCAGTATCTCGCCAGCAACGCCTCTGCGCCTTTCGGGTTCTGTTTTCGGAGCCGACGGGACATCGTCATTGGCAACCACCTTAGCTACCTTTATCCCGTCCTCCTCGGCCTGCTCCATAGCTATCTCCACATTCATGTTGTCACCGGCATAATTGCCGTAAAGGATAGCGACACCCTTGCCGGCATCGGCCTCACGGATAGCGTCATAGAACATCTGTGCGGGTGGTGACGAGAAGAGTTCTCCCACAGCAACGGCATCGACCATGTTCTTGCCGATATAACCGATAAAGGCAGGTTTGTGGCCGGAGCCTCCGCCTGTCACTATTCCCACCTTGTTCTCCACCGGTGCATTACTGTATTTGAGCACCCGTTCATTTCCGGTAACGGCAATCAGTTCAGGATGTGCCTTGACAAAACCCTGCAACATCTCATCGACCACATTACCGGGATCATTGATAATTTTCTGCATAAGTAATCAGGTTAAAATGAATTCTTTTTAAGGATGGAAAGACTTTCTCTCCAGTTCACGCATCTGATCGACCTTGGGTTGGGAACCGCCTCCCTGGAATTCGGAGACAAGCCAGGCGTCAACTATGGTCTTGGCCAGCTCCGGTCCTATGACACGGGCACCCATCGTGAGCACCTGGGCGTTATTGCTCTTTCTGAGCCTCTCGGCCGAGAACACATCGTGGCACACTCCGGCATATACGCCTTCCACCTTGTTGGCTATCATTGCCATGCCAAGTCCCGTGCCGCAGATGAGGATACCCCGTTCGAATGACCCGTCCTTGATCCTGCACGCCAGGTTATAACCTATCTCGGGATAGAAAGCGCCTTTCTTGTGCCCCAGATAATCAAGATCCGTAACTTCAACGCCTTTCGTCTCCAGATGCCTTACAATGACTTTCTTAAGTTCCAGTGCGGCATCATCACAATCAATAACGACTTTCATAAGCACTTTTTCACTGTAGAGTAAACAATGATGTAAAAATACAAATAAATCCTGCAAATGCTACACAAAACGGATAAAATGTATTTATCTTTGTCTTACAAGCTATAAAGAAGACAAACTAACCGATAAATTCATTAACCAAACAACAAGGAAATGGACAACAAAAGTAAGAAAATCGGATTCATCGGACTCGGAGTGATGGGCAAGCCGATGGCCAAGAACCTGCTGAAAGCCGGGTTCTCGCTTACAGTATTTGACATCAAGGCTGAACCTGTGGCCGAGTTGGCCGCACTGGGTGCAGAGAAAGAGTCGTCGCCGGCAAAGGTGGCAGGCAAATGTGATATAGTCATAACCATGCTGCCCAACTCGCCCCATGTAATTCAGGTCCTGACCGGCAAGGACGGTGTCCTGGAGGGCATCAGACCCGGCAGCATCATCATTGACATGAGCTCCATCTCACCGGTAGTGGCCAAGAAGATGTACGCAGCCGCGGCAGAGAAAGGCGTGGAAATGCTTGATGCACCCGTCAGCGGTGGCGAACCCAAAGCCATTGACGGAACAATGTCAATCATGGTGGGCGGAAAGGAACAGGTGTTCGAGTCTGTCAAGGACATCCTTCTCTCGATGGGCGGTTCGGCAGTGCTCATCGGCGATATAGGCAGCGGAAACACCGCCAAGCTCGCCAACCAGATCATGGTGGCACTGCACCTGTCGGCCGTATCAGAGGCCATGGTCTTTGCCGAGAAAGCCGGCGTTGACCCCGAGAAGGTGTATCAGGCCATCCGCGGGGGACTTGCCGCAAGCACGGTTCTCGATGCCAAGATGCCCATGATTCTGGACCGTAACTTCAAACCGGGCGGCCCTATCTGGATGCACACCAAGGATCTGCTCAACGTCCGTGACACCGCCCTTGAGATTGACGCGCCTATCCCGCTGACCACCCAGATTCTCGAAGCCATGAAGGCCATGAAGGCCGACGGCCACCAGAACGATGACCACTGCGGAATCATCCAGTACTGGGAGAAACTGGCCAACGTCACTGTAAAGAGGAGGTAGGCTTCCGATCCGGAAACAAACATCGCCGACCGCATAAGACCGCATGTTCCGCTGTCGGAACAAAAAAGAATCAGGGTGACCTTCCGGCCACCCTGATTCATATTCAGGCAGATATCACTTACCGCATTATCTTCTCTACCGTACGTGTGCCGTCAGCATTGGTTCCGACACGGATCACCGTACCCTTGCGTGAAGCATCGGTCTCGATACCGTCTATTGTGTAGTATCTGTAAGACTTGACCTCACTGCGCGGGGCGGGAACGAATGTCAGGCACTCGGCTATCACATCCTTCTGGGCTGCTGCCAGAGCGGCATAGTCCGAAGCAGGACGCTTGGCTGTCAGATAGAGTTCCCAGTTATCGATACGGCCCCATCCGTTACCACCGGAAACCACGACCTTGGCATTGATGGAATCGGTCACATCCAGATTCTCGGCAAAGACATTGGCCTTGGAAGGATAGTTCTGGTTCGTGGAAGCAATATGGACAGTGTCTGACACTTCACCTACAGTACCTA
>JAGAEZ010000021.1 GCA_017612875.1 Bacteroidaceae bacterium
GGACCAGGAGCCTGACAAGGACGGTTTCATCGACATTGACAATGACGCTCTGGTGGAGTATATAATCAAGGAGGCCCGCCGTGACAAGATAGGAAACTTTCCTGCCGATGAGATCATACTCATCGTGGAGGCCGAGGCCGAATATGTCGATACCCTGGAGGACAGAGAGTGAAAGGCAGACGTATGCCTCTCCGGCTCCTCTAAACGGTTATTGTACGTGAACCATCACTGTTTTCGGTGATGGTCACTTTTTTAGCGTCCGACGGAAGCAGGTCATCGATGAGCTCCGGCCATTCAATGAAACAGAGCGCCCCGCTGTAGAAGTAATCCTCATACCCGAGGTCATAAACCTCCTCAAGTTTTTTTATGCGGTAAAAGTCGAAGTGGTATATCAGTTCGGCGGTGGTGGCGGAACGGTATTCGTTTACGATGGCGAAGGTGGGGGAGTTGACCTCATCCTCCACGCCGAGTTCCTTGCACAGGGCCTTGATGAAGGTGGTCTTGCCGGCCCCCATCTTCCCGTAAAAGGCGAATACGGTGTCATCGCCCATAAGACGCACAAACTCCCGTGCAGTCTCTCCGATATGGTCCGTGTCTTTTATTACAAGTTCAGTCATCTTATCTTCGTTTGGATTGCAGGATGGCAAACGGTATTATCATCTCCTCAAGCGAGACTCCGCCATGCTGGAAGGTCTCCCTGTAGAATGATGCGTAGTTGTTGAAGTTGTTCTGATAGACAAAGTAGTCAGCTTCGGTGCAGAAGATATAGGAGGCCGATATTCCTGGCGACGGCAGGTTGGCCTTGGCGGGCTCCGCTATCTCGAACACCTCTTTGGGGTTGAAGCCGAGGTTCTTGCCCACCTTGTAGCGTAGGTTGGTGTTCGTGGTCCTGTCACCGGCAATCTTGATGGCATGGTTTACCGATATGCTGCCGTGGTCAGTGGTTATCATGACTTTCTGCCCCGTGGCGGCTATGGCCCGGAACAGCTCTCGTATTGATGAGTGACGGAACCATGACAGAATCAGGCTGCGGTATGCCGCCTCGTCGTTGGCCAGCTCGCGCATCATGCGGGAGTCGGTCTTGGAGTGGGAGAGGATGTCGGTGAAATTAACTACTATCACGTTCAGGTCGTTCCCTATGAGATTGTTTATCTGTCCCAGCAGCTTGTCGGCGGCGGCGGAGTCGTTCACCTTGTTGTAGGAGAACCTGTTCTTGCGTCGGTAACGGTCGAGATGGGTCTGTATCAAGGGCGCTTCGTTGAGGTTCTTGCCCTCCTCGGAATCCTCGTCAACCCATAGCTCCGGGAACATCCTGCTTATCTGGTCCGGCATCAGACCTGAGAATATGGCGTTCCTGGAATATTGCGTGGCGGTAGGCAGGATACTGTAGTACAGTTCCTCCTCATCGAAGTTGAAGTATTCCGACAGTTCCGTGCCCAGCATGCGCCATTGGTCGTAGCGCAGGTTGTCCATGACAATGAAGAATATCTTTTCTCCCTTGTCAAGGGCCGGGAAAACCCACTTGCGGAACAGGTCTGGGCTCATTACCGGAGATTTGCTCCGGTCTTTCATCCAGGTAAGGTAGTTCCGGCTTATGAACTTGCCGAAAGCGGCGTTGGCATCGGCTTTCTGCATGGTAAGTATCTCATGCATGGAACTGTCGGCCTCCTTGAGCTCGAGCTCCCAGTACACCAGCTGCCTATAGACTCCTGTCCAGTCATCGGCTGTCATGGAGTCGTTGATACTGGCACTCAGGCTTGCGAAATTCTCGCGGTAGCTGCGGTCGGTCTCCGCGGTCACTATATCGCGCTTGTGGATGTTCTTCTTGAGCGAGAGCAGAATCTGGTTGGGATGGACAGGCTTGATGAGGTAATCGGCAATCTTCGAGCCGATGGCCTGGTCCATTATGTTCTCCTCCTCGCTCTTGGTGACCATGACCACGGGCAGGTTAGGGTCTATGTCCTTGATGTGCGAGAGTGTCTCCAGACCGCTCATACCCATCATGTGCTCATCCAGCAGAATCAGGTCGTAGCTTTTGTTCCTGCAGCTTTCTATCGCGTCGAGTCCGTTCGTTACGGTGTCAACTTCATAACCCTTGTTCTCAAGGAACAGGATATGTGCCCTGAGAAGGTCTATCTCGTCATCTACCCAAAGCAGTGTGCCGTTCTTATTCATCGTCGTACTCTTCAAAAAGTGTTGCACCGTCTATCTCGAACTCAGGGATGTTCAGGAAGTGTTCCCTGTAGAACTCCTCGTATTCGTCAAAGCTGTAGTGGCTGAACAGCAGTTTGAGGTTGTCCTCGGTAATGACCAAGGACTTGAAACCTTCAAGCCTGCCGGCCATCGTGGCATCGGAATAGAGACTGCGGCTGTAGTAGTAAGCCTCGTCAAAGTTCAGGAATTCACTGACTTTGAGCATCTCGATCCCATGCCCGGAGGTGAAGCTGATGTCAAAGTTGCGCATCATGTAGTTGCTGAAATTGTAGCGTGCCACCTCAAACAGCAGCTGGTTGCGGTCCGCCTCGCCTTCAGGCCATGCAAGCAGGAAGATGAAAGGCTGGTAACGGTCTTCGCTGAACCGGGGCCGCAGTGTGTCGGCCTGCACCGAATCAGTTCCTGCATCGTTCCGCCGTGACCAGATTGAGCCGAATGAGGTTGATTTGAGAATCTTGCCGTCCTGCATTCCTTGCGCAATGAGTCCGGCCAGTTGGCTTATTTCATTGTCCGGGAAACTGTTCACAATGTTTTTCATCCCCTCTAAGAACGCGTTTATGTCCCCGTCCTTCAGCCTGACGGCCGATTCTATGAACATGAACTTGGCCCTGTGGGCTCCGAGAGGATATTTCGATGCGGAGATTGCACAGTTCCTGAAAACGAGCGTGGTGTCTCCCTGCTGATATGCCAGGTAGGTTTCGGCGTAAATGGAATCCTCCCTGTGCCGCCCGTATCTGGCGTTGTCCATGTAATCGGGGTCGCATACCATCAGTGTAAGAGGACTCTCCGGCTGCATCCTCCGCATCATGCCGCGGATGCTGTCGGCCATATCCGGCATGTCCTGGAGCGAGTACATCAGGAAGAGGTTGTAAAGGGCATCATCGGTCTCTTCGGAAGCCGGATACTGCCTTATTATCCTGTTGAAGCTGCTCTCGGCCATGGCATATTCCGTCAGACGGTCCTTATATACTATTCCTGCTCCGAGAAGCGCTTCCGATATGAGCCTGTCGGACTCTTCCTTCTCCTCCGGGGTGTATGGTATCTGCTGCAGATAATACTCCGGCTTGTGCGGGTCGGTCTCGGGAATTGCCTGAAGGACGGAATCGGAGGAAACGCCTAAGGAGTCGGTAAGCAGGCCGTTCAGGTTCCGGACTCCCTCTTCCTCGTCATGGGTCCCGGAATCAGCCAGTACCGTCTTGTTTGAACGGCGCCAGTCATCCTCCAGCTTGCGCTCTCCCCACTTCTGCTTGAAAGTCTTCCGGCCGCTGACTACAGCCTGTTCGTTATAGAAATACCACTCGCTCTCTCCGTTATCCATGCCGGAAGTGTTGCGCTCAGTGTTCCGTTCGGCCCTCT
Organism: Bacteroidaceae bacterium; assembly: GCA_017612875.1. GTDB lineage: Bacteria > Bacteroidota > Bacteroidia > Bacteroidales > Bacteroidaceae > Colenecus. The sequence goes on from JAGAEZ010000021.1 coordinate 3,571, forward strand.
CGGCTTCCTTTTCCAGACGGAGCTGTTCCTCCTCTTCCCTCTTTTCCTGCTCTTCAAGTTCCTTTATAATCCGTTCCACGATGTCCAGGACCTGTTCGTCAGGCATAAGTGACAGGCGTTGCAGACTGTCCTGGAGCGCTATGGTTTCAGTGTAGCCGGAGAGTTCGTCCAGCACCTCCGAACGCAGTTTTATGACCTGGTACCTTTTGTGGCTGCTGTCAATCAGTCCCACGGCTTTTGAATAGCATTCGCCGGCCCGTGAATAGTCTCCTCTCGTCCAGTAGAGATCGGCCATGGTAAGTAGCAGCACCCCTTTCTCAGGCGTATCTTTTGTGCTTTCACTGATTCCTTTCTCATACATCTCAAGCGCCCTTACGGTGTCTTGCCGCGAGAGGAACAGGTTACCCTTGGCATAGTATATCTGGTCGGTCTTCTCCTTGTTGTTCGGGTCCCTTTCCATCCGGTCCAGTTTTTTCAGAAGTTTGCCGACATCGTTCCCGTCGGCCAGGGTTTCAGTCTGCTGGATGCGTGCCTGAAACTCGGTGTCATAGGGAGGACTCATCCGGATAACCTTGGTGAACATGTCGTAGGCCTGTCCGTTCCGTCCGGTGGCCTTGTACAGCTGGGCAAGCAGGTACCGTTCGCGGATCCTCTGCGTCCTGCTCACCCCTTTGCGGTTTATGGCCTGCTCAAGCAGGGGGATGCTCTCTTCAAGACGTTCCTGGTGGAGCAGGTGGGCTGCTTTCCTGGCGTTGTAGTCACGCTGGCGGGACAGGCTCAGCCTGGTTTGTGAGGAGCGCTGGAACAATTCGTCGGATTCATAGAACCAGCCCTCTTCGGAGTAGCACTGGGCCATCTTGTACTGTGCCTCCGCCACAATTTCCGGTTCGTCAGAATATATGGAGGAAATATAGGAATATGTGCTTGCCGCCTCAATGAAATCGCCTTTCTGCATCTGGGCATCGGCCATGAGGAGCCATGCCCGCCACAGGAACGGGTTATACTCTTTCTTGTTCTGCCAACGCTTGTCGGATTCGGAGAGTGTCCCCTGTTTCTTCTTTGGTTTTACGCTTATGGAATGCAGCTTGATGGATTTCTGGGCTTTCTCTATGGCAAGCTCATAATCCGACTTGCCCAGTTCGCGTGCTTTCAGGTTGCTGAAAGGATACATGGTAAGCGGTTCACTCAGATTGTCCTTGATACCCTTCTCCTGAGCGTCCTGAGCCTTGATGAATGCTTCATGTCCGTTGAACCAGACATTGTATCTGGTTACCGTGCCTTGATAGAGGCGTGACATGGCGGTGTTCTTTGTGGTGGAGCACGAGGACACAGCCATCATTGCCGACAGGAGCGCCGGCAATGAAAGCATACGTATCCATCCCTTTCCTTTCATCCTTTCACAGAGTCTCGTTCATCATGCAGAAAGCCTCCTCCTTGAGCTGGTCAGGCAGTTCCACCTCTCTTGCCTGCAGGCACTCCATCCATTCACGTATTTCCTCCTGACGCATTGTGTAGAGTATGTAGCGGAACTCCTCAACCTCCTTGTCATCATATCCGTCCGACCTGCGTCCCTTGAAACGGTCCAGTTCCTCATCGTCAAAATAACGGGCTGAACGGAGCCGGGCTTCGGCCAGTTTCTGTTTCTCACATACCAGATGTTTGCCGCAGCACTCTCCCTGAGGAACCGCCGGTTCAGGCAAATGCTCCGATGAGCCATCGCCCGTGCCGCGCACCCTGTTCCGTCGGCCGGGACGGTACAGGATGAACAAGAGCAGGAGGAGTATCCCACATATCAAATATACAATATTATCCATAACGGATATGATGTTCCAATATTACCTCTACTGGCAAAGATAATGCAAGCCGAGAGGAGAAAAAAGAAGTTTACTTGTTTTTTATCCCGAGGCGCCGCTTATCTTGGACCGAAGGTCAAAGTATTTATCTGATCTTCAGGGCATCGACGGCAACTGTTCCGGAAATGTTCCTTATCTGAACGGTGTGGTAGCCTTTCTTTCCGGTCTTGTACTTGAAGACAACCTGTTGAGCTTTCCGACCGGTAAAATCCCTGAGTGATACGGCACGCTCATAACCGTCAACACTGACGGCCATATCATTCAGGTCAGGTCCCACCGGAGCTATGACCTCTATTCCTTTTCCATAGATTGTAGTCTTCCATACATCTCCCTTGTTTGATGAAATATACAGGTCATTGTTGTAGTCACCCTGTTCCAGATTACAACGATGTTCCCATCCGATAGTCGTTACTCCGGGATCATCGTCATTGAAAAGAGTTTTGTCATGTGTAATGCGCAGGACTTTGAATCCGTTTGCCAGAATCTCGTCGGTTATTCCCTGATACGGCAGTAGAGGCGTGTCAGTCCAGACGTTCAGTCCCGTAGCTGTCTGTTTGAAACGGATACGGCATCCAGACTGACTGAGCAGTTCCACTTTCTTTATTTTTCCGACAGTGGGGGAAAAGGATGATAATGCCTCAAGATTAATCCTGCTTCCGTCCCAACTGTACAGCATGGCATATACGTATGCTTCATTGCGTGTATAGATTACGCTGTCGTTTCCCCATGTCTCAAACGGACGTGACCCGTAAACAGCACTTCCGTTAACTTCAAGCCAAAGTCCGATGTCCTCACATATCCGGCGGGCTTCGGGGTCGATATCTCCTCCAGCACGCTGTGTAATGTTAAGCAGCAGTGATCCGTTGCGGGAAACGTTCTGCATAAGTCTGGTTATTATCTCATGAGCCGGACGATATGGGACACCTTTCCTGTAATGCCACTCCTGAAGGCTCACCTCTGTCTGGAAGGGATTGGCCATTATCTGATCCTCGGTAAAGAACTCTGTGCTCTTGAGCAGGCTGCGGTCCACGAGCGGAAGCAGCTGGGGTGAGTTCTGGAAACTGTTGTACCGTCCGCCCACACCCTTGAACGTGGCAACCACCTGGGTGCGGCCGTCACTACGCTTGGAGGCGATGTTATAGAAATTCTCTATTATCTGTGGAGTGAGCTTGCCTAATCCCATGTTGATTCCAAGGTCAATCTGGGAATCACCCGCATGGTCATCGAAATAAATCATGTCCGGCTGGTATTTGCGTATGGCATCGTCCACACGGTACATGAACTGGGTGGCAAACGGCGTTTCCAAAGAGTTCCTGCCGTCACGGTGTACCGGGCCGTAAAGGTCAACAGGATCCATTCCTTCCCACCATTTTCCTGTTCCGTCGGCAGCCGTGAGATTGGCATCGTATGGAATTCCCGCATACTGGCCGTTACGGTCACTACGGTAACGCACTGTCATGAACTGACCGTAGGTTCGGGCGGGCGTAGCGTGGAAACCTATCCCGAACGGCATGTCATACTTGCGGGCTGTCTCCTGCCATATTCCGACAATGTCTTTCTTGGGCCCGATGTTCACTGAATTCCAGGGTTGATACCTGGAATCCCAGCAGTCAAAGTTGTCGTGATGATTACCCATCGCCACAAAGTAGCGGGCACCCATCCTGATGTAAAGCTGCATCAGGTCCTCGGGGTTCCAGTTTTGGACATTCCAGTCTCTGCAGAGTTCCTTGTAGCCATACTCTGAGGGATGTCCGTAGTGCTCCAGATGATAGCGGTACTGTTCGCTGTCCTCCTGATACATGCCCCGTGAATACCAGTCACCATCCTCAGCCTGGGACTGCGGGTCCCAATGCGACCAAGCTCCGAACTTGGCTTCGCGCCACCATTCCGGAACGTTGTAGTACCGGCTCAGTGTGTCCCAGCTTGATGTATAAGGGCCTTCCTCAGGCTTGAACTCAGGAAGGTTCCAGATATCTATAGACTCAGGGCCACCGGGAACAGACTTCTTGTCTGTAGCTGAAGCCTGATTAAAGCAAGTTACAGAAGCTATTAGCAGAAATACAGTATCAAAACGGGTAATTCTCATAAATACAAACAGATTATTCTTATCTCTTATCGCAAGGTGACTTTATAAACTATAGCTTCAGGAGATGGTACGGCTGACGGTTTGCCTATGGTGAGTTCATTGCTGTTCTGAGTCCAGGAGACATTTTCATCGCTGCCGAGCAGGGAGACGGACTTGATCTTCCGGTTGTTGTATTCCGTCTTTGATCCTAAGCTGGCC
>JAGAEZ010000022.1 GCA_017612875.1 Bacteroidaceae bacterium
CCGAAAAGTTAAATCCGGGGATAATGCGGACGGTTCCACTCCGCTCGTTTTGAGAGAGGGACAGCATAACAGCTGATGCTCCTCAAAACGGGCCGGATGGAACCGTCCCCCTTTGGCTTGCTTGCCGGTTTATTTGGCGGGGCTGCCTTTCTTCTCGAACAGCTTGAGGTCTATGCAGTCACCCATCCGGACGTAACCGTCGGCATTCGGGTGGAGATAGTCGTTCTCGAACAGATACTTGGGGTTGAGCTGTGCCGGGTCATCGGGATTGCCCATGGCGGCGTCAAAGTCAATAACCCCGTCAAAATAACCGCTGCTGCGGATCCACTGGTTGAGCTGCTGTCGTCCGGCTTCATGGTTCTCGCTGTAGTAGCCGTTGCCCTTGAACTGCATGACAGGTGCGCCATATACATAGATGCCGCGCTCGTGGGCCTCGCTTATGATCTGTTTATATACCTCTATGATCTGCTTGGCTTTCTCTGTGGCATCGCCCCGGCCTCCGAGGTCATTGACACCCTCAAACAGGATTATGTACTTGACACCCTCCTGCTGGAAGAGGTCACGCGGATAACGGCTGCGGCCGGTCGGGCCCAGGCCGCCGTTCAGGATGCAGTTGCCTCCCAGTCCCATGTTGAGGACCGATACGCGGCGGGTCTTCTTGTTGGCAAGCAGACGGCGGGAGAGGTTGTCGGTCCAGCGGTTCTGCATGTTGGTGGTGGAGCCGCGTCCGTCGGTTATGGAGTTGCCCAGCACAACCACGGCGCAGGCCTTCTTCTCAGCCTTGACCTCAATGGCGTTTATTATGTACCAGTGGGCGGTTGAAACGGCGTTGCTGAAATCCGATGTCTGTCCTGTGGCTATATACGAATCGGTACGCGAGCCGGGATGTCCGGTCACGCTGGTGGAGGAGGCCTCGCCAAGATGCATGGTTATGGCCACGTTCTCGCGTTCTCCCATGGGGAAGGTCACCTCGTCGGAAGTGACGAGCTCGCCCGGCTTGATGGTCACGGATTTGCTGCCACCGAACGTGAGGCTCACTTCAGTTCCCGGCCTGATGTCGCTGCTGCTGCCTGCCGTGGCTGCAATGGCTATCTCGGCTGCGTTGATGGTGACCGGGTCACGGCTGAACTCGTTCGAGAACTTGACCCTGACGGTCTTGCCGCTTATGGAGGTCTGTACTATCTGCCTGATGGAGTTATCCTGAAGGCCCGGCGGGGGCGGACAGTTGTGCGGTTCCACCACCTGTTCGGCGGTTGCCCAGGTGGCTACCCAGTGTTTGGCAGCATTGACCGGCCCTGCTGCAGCGAGAGCCATCAAGATAGAGAGAAAAAAGCCTTTTGTCTTCATAAGTCTGTATGGTTTGTTTAAGTTAGTATTCTTCAACCGGGCAGGAAACGGATTCCTTAAGCGCAAAGTTAAACTAATTCCCGGTTCCAGCGACCATAACTTGTGGATTTCCTGTTTTTTTTCTGTCCGTCTCCTGTGTCCGTGTCCCGTAACGGGATATTTGTTTGGAACATGTTTTAATAAAATGTATATTTGCCGCTCCGGCAGGAGACGGTGAAAAACATGCTGTCATCGCCTCTGAACCGGTAAACCGCTGTTATCCGTATGAAAAGAACCGTTTCATTCCTGATTTTGTTCCATCTGATCATGTTCCATGGTCTCATGGCGCAGCGTTCGTTCAGTTTCACTGATGACCAGCTGTCGGATAACAGGATACACGCCATCTGCGAGGATTCCATCGGGTTCATCTGGATAGGAACCGAGAACGGACTGAACAAGTTCGACGGATACAGGTTTGTCCAGTACTATCCTGATGATTCCGATTCCCTGTCTCTGATAAGCAACTATGTCCGCAGTCTCTTCCGTGACCGTGACGGCCGGCTGTGGATAGGCCTTAACCGAGGGATACAGTATATGAATCCCGGCGAGAACGTCTTCCACAGAGTGGAGTTCCCGGAAGGAAACACCCCATACGTACAGCAGATAGTGCAGTTCAGGGACGGCCGTATATGGATAGCCACCCTCGGGGCGGGAATATATGTGATTGACCCTTCGGAGCCTGAGTGTGCCCAGGGTGTCGCAGCCATAAATTCCGTGACGGAGACGAACGGTGTGTTCCGGGCCATACTCGAGGATGAGCAGGGTATAGTATGGTTGGGGACCTCGCAGGGTCTCTGGCGTTATGAGCCTGCCACCGAGACCGTGATAATGTTCCTGCCCGATCAGATAAGCAGTGATGTGGTGGGACTGAACATGGACAGTAAAGGGGATCTTTTCATATCCACAAGACGCGATGTCTTTGTATGGCATTCCTCCGAGAGTCGTGTGGAAAGGATCACTCCGTCAGAGGGTCTCCGCGAAATCACCCATTCCTTCATGTCATCCGACGGCGAGTTCATGGTTTCCATACGTGGCAACGGCCTGCTCGTCTTCGACAGGAATGCGCACAGGATGCACCGTATGCCGCGTGAGACCGCCGAGCGTGTCCTGGACCGTTTGGACGTAAGCGCCATGTATATGGACAAGGCCGGGAACCGGTGGGTGGGATGCTTCCTCTCGCAGCTGATGCTCTTTGTCAATGATGTTGACCGCAACAGTCTTACATACTGGCGTTTTTCCGATTACAGTGAGTCGGTGTCCGGGACTGTGACGGCACTTGTTTCCGATGACGAAGGCAATCTCTGGATCGGTTACAACAATAACGGTCTGACCAGGCTTTCACCTGACGGGAGCATGATTCTCATGGGTGAAACCACCTCATACGCATATTCACTCTTCATGGACAGCCGCAAGCGTATTTGGGTGGGCCAGTTCAGCGGCGGCCTCTCGCTGCTGAACCGGAAGACCGGCGAGCTTGACAACAAGGTGCGCAATGAGGTGGCATCGGTCTCCGCCATCGCGGAGGACCATCAGGGACGCATCTATTTCGCGGAGCTGGGCGACGGTTTCAGCCGTCTGGATACTGGCGATATGAATGTGAGCCACTATACATCTATCGCCAGACATGCCGACGGACAGTGGTTGAGCAACGAGTGGATATATTCCATGTCGGTTGACGGGCACAACCGTCTGTGGCTCGGACATGACAACGGGGCGGACTGTTTCGACATTGACCAGGGTAGTTTCCTGAAGCTGACCGCACTCAAGAATGTGATGGGCTCCTCAAGCTGCCGTGCCATCCTCTCCGATTCAAACGGCCTGGAATGGTTCGGGACCAACAACGGACTGGTGCTGTATGACCCGGAGCGCGGGACCGCCCGCCGTTTCGGACTTGAGGAGGGACTCGTCAGCAATGACATCCGCGGCATCATGGAGGACAATACCGGGAGCATCTGGGTAAGCACCCGCTCCGGTTTCAACATGATTGATCCGGGAAGCTATCATGTCAGCAGGTTCTTTTCCGATGAGACATCATACAACAATGCCTCCACATTCGACTCCAGGTCAGGTACCGTCTATTCCGGCGGCAACTACGGCATAAGCCTCTTCAGGCCGGAGAACATAGCCAGCAGGTCTGTGTTAAACAACGTTGTGGTGACCGGCTTGTACCTGAATGACCGCAGGGTCACGGCCCAGACCCTGTCAGGGAACCGCAAGATTTCCGGGAAGCCGCTTGTCATGACCGACAGGATAAACCTGGCATACAGGGACAACTCCTTCACCATGGAGCTGAGCACCTTCAATTTCGGTTACGAGAACGGCATCTCATACGAATATACGCTTGGCGAGAAAGGCAGGGAGGGGTGGTACAGTACCCCGGCAGGCGTGAACAGGATAAGTTTCTACAAACTCGGTTACGGGAAGAAGAGACTGTCGGTCAGGGCACGTCTGAACGATACCGTATCGGATGTCAGGACGTTTGTGATAAGGATTGCGCCGCCATGGTACGCCACTCCGTTTGCATACGCCTTCTATCTGCTCATCGCCGCTGTCATAGTGACGGTTATATACCTTGTCTATAAGGACAGGCGTGCCAAGGAGGTGAACGAGACCAAGCTGGATTCGTTCATCAATGTGGCACATGAGATATGCGCGCCCATGACCATGGTGATTTCACCGCTTGAGGAGATGCTTGACGATGACTCCATTCCGGCGGACAAGCTGTCACAGCTACGGCTTGTTCACAAGAACTCCACCAGGATCCTGTCGCTCGTGAACCAGCTTCTTGACATTAGGAAATACGATGAGGGCAGCATGGAACTGCGTTTCGCCGAGACGGATCTGGTCAATTTCCTCATGGGTCCTTTCGAGCTCTACACCCAGTCGGCTGAGCACAGGGGTATAATCTACACCTTCCGGCACAGTATGCCGGAACTGAACGTCTGGATTGACCGTGACAGTATAGACAAAGTCATGATGAACCTGCTCTCCAACGCCTTCAAATACACTTCGGACGAGGGTTCGATCGATGTGAGCATGGACGTGGGGACCGATGAGAAGGAGAGCGGGCCTCTCCATAATTATGTCAGGATATCCGTCACTGACACGGGTATCGGTCTTGACACAGCCGACACAGAGCATCTGTTCGACCGTTTCTACCGTGCCAGCAACGAAAAGACATCGGCCACATCCGGAATGGGTATCGGACTGAACTACAGCAGTATATTGGTCAAGATGCACCATGGCGACATCAAGGCGGAGAACAGGAGTGACGGTGTTAAGGGAAGCGTGTTCTCGTTCCGCCTGCCGCTCGGGAACGGGCACCTCAAACCCGAGGAGATCGTGAGTCAGGACGAGGTCAGGAGAACCCGCCTGGAACATGAGCGCACCATCCTTGACGAGCAGGAACAGGTCTCTATACACCCGTCATACGGTTATGTCAAGGTGTTGGTGGCCGATGACGACGAATCCATGCTTAACTATATCAACGACAGTCTGAAGCACCAGTTCCGGATAATCACCTGCCACAACGGCAAGGAAGCCCTCAAGATAGCGATATCGCAGAAACCAGACATAATAGTGTCCGATGTGGTCATGCCCGAGATGGACGGAATCCAGCTTGTCAAGACTCTCAAGAGCAACTCATTGGTGAGCCACATCCCGGTCATACTTCTTTCGGGAAAGAACAAGCTGCAGGACAGGATGCTGGGTATGGAGACAGGTGCTGACTACTATCTGCCCAAGCCGTTCTACATGCGTGAGCTCAAGACCATCATCAACAACCTGCTCAACAACCGCCTTATCATCAAGGGAAAATATTCTGGCAAGCAGGAGCAGAAGGACAAGGTGACGGCCGTGGAGTTCATGTCCAGTGACGAGCTCTTCATGAAGCGGGTCATGGAGGTGGTGAACCGCAATATCTCCAACAGCGACTTCGATGTGGAGCAGATGGTGGAGGAGATAGGCATAAGCCGCACCCACCTGCACCGGCAGCTCAAGCGCCTCACCGGATTCTCGGCCACCAAGTTCGTGCAGAACATCAGGATGCAGCAGGCCCTCAAGCTGCTCAAGGAGAAGAAGGTGAACGTGACTCAGATCGCGTACTCTGTGGGATTCTCCTCTCAGACCTATTTCTCCACCACCTTCAAGCAGTACTATGGGGTGAGTCCCCTGGAGTATATCAGGCAGATTGAGGCCGAAGAGGGAGGACATAATTGAAGAAAAGGATATATGAAAAAGATCGGTCCGCATGTTTCAGCATCGGGAGGCGTTCAGAACGCTCCCGTCAACGCAATGGCTGTAGGTGCCTCGGCATTCGCCCTGTTCACTAAGAACCAGAGGCAGTGGTTCAGTACGCCGCTACAGCAGAATGAGATAGAACAGTTCAAGGCAAGGGTTGCGGAAAGCGGGATAGAGGCACGCTACATCCTGCCTCATGACAGCTACCTGATCAATCTGGGGAGCCCCGATACTGAAGGGTTGGAAAAATCGCGCCGGTCTTTCATCGATGAGATGGAGCGATGCGGGCAGCTCGGCCTCACCATGCTGAACTTCCATCCCGGAAGCCATCTCAAGCAGATTTCCCCGGAGGTTTGCATGGACCGCGTTGCCGAAAGCATCAACATGGCTCTTGACAGGACAACCGGCGTGACGGCCGTGATTGAGAACACCGCCGGCCAAGGCTCGAACATAGGGTTCGCCTTCTGGCAGATCAAACGTATCATTGACGGTGTGAACGACAAGAGCCGGGTGGGAGTCTGCATAGACACGTGCCACACCTACACGGCCGGATATGACCTGAAGAACGATTACGGGAGCGTATGGGAAGAGTTCGACAGGGAGATAGGCATGCATTATCTTCGGGCTGTTCATCTGAACGACAGCAAGAAAGAGCTGGGTTCACGCGTTGACCGCCATGACTCGATAGGCAAGGGGTTCCTCGGAATGGATTTCTTCCGCAGGATAATGCAGGACCCCGCCCTCGATGACATCCCCTTCATTCTGGAGACTCCCGACGAGAGCCTTTGGGCGGAGGAGATTGCTCTCCTGCACTCACTGGAAATAAATTGAGGATACAGGATTCTTATCCCAGATCCACGACCGTGATCCCGTGGCCGCCGAACTGTACATGCTCGTCGTGGTAGTCCGTCACGGCCGGAACTGTGTGCAGGTACTGGCGGATAAGGTTGCGTAGTATGCCGTTGCCGGTTCCGTGCAGTATGCGCACGCGGCTCATTCCTATCAGTGTGGCGTCGTCGATGAAATGCATGACCGTCTGGATGGCCTCGTCGCCCCTCATGCCGCGCACGTCTATGTCCGGCTTGAAGGCCAGCTTGCGGTTATAGATATCCTCGCGGGTCTGCCGGCTGATGTATGTGGCATCCTTGCTCCTCTCAAGCCTTCGCGGCTCCACCTTCACATGTTCCAGGCGGCTCGCCTTCACGGTGGTCGTAAGGTTTCCGAAAGCCACGGTGATGTCGTTCCTGTTGACTGATACCACTTCGCCTATCTGGGTCTGGTCTTTCAGGCGCACCGTGTCTCCCGTCTTGTAGGCCTGTTTGTCGGATGGACTCTGGCTTCTCTCCGGTGCAGGGCGCCCTTCCGGGGTGTCTGATGCCGGCTGCCGGGTTCCGGTCGTCGGCTTTGCGGCGTTCTTCTCGCGTTTCCGCTGTTCGCGGCGTTCCTGGCTCTGGCGTATCCGCTCCATCTTGCGCTGGATCTTCAGTTCCTCCTCGCTGTCGGCCTGATGGCTCTCCAGTGTATCCTTGAAGTCTGTGAGCTCCTGGCGTGCCATACGGGTCAGCTCCTTGTCGGCCTGGGCCTCCTTGATGGTACGTATGGTGTTCTCGATCATCGCGTTGGAATCCTGGATAAGCTGGTCGGCCTTCTCCTTGGCCTCGCGTATGATTGACTTGCGCTCTTTCTGGAGCGATTCCAGCTCCTGCCGGTGCTGCTCTATCTGCTGGTCAAGCTGTTTCTCCAGCTGGTGGACGTTCTGACGCTTGTTCTCCCAATAGCGCTTGTCACGCACAATGTCCTGCAGATACTTGTCGGCATTCACGTAGTCGCGCCCTACAATCCGGGTCGCATCCTCGATCACATCCTCCGGCAGACCTGTCTTGCGGGCTATCTCCACGGCGAACGAGCTGCCGGGATTGCCTGTCTGGAGTATGTAGAGCGGTTGCATCAGATGGCGGTCGTAGAGCATGGCGCCGTTGCGGATCCCCTCGTTGCTGTCAGCGTATTGCTTCAGGTTCTGGTAGTGCGTGGTTATGATGCCGAACACACGGTTGCGGTTGAACCGCATCAGCACCGACTCGGCTATGGCACCGCCGATATTCGGTTCCGTTCCGCTTCCGAACTCGTCGATGAGTATGAGACTGCGGTTGTCGGCGTACTTCATCATGTTCTTCATGTTTATCAGGTGGCTGGAGTAGGTGGAGAGGTCGTCATCGATGCTCTGCTCGTCGCCTATGTCAATGAATATGTTCTTGAACAGGCCTGCATGGCTGTTGGGACGCATGGGCACGGGGATCCCGCACTGGAGCATGTACTGCAGCAGTCCCACGGTCTTGAGGCAGACCGACTTGCCGCCGGCGTTGGGACCCGATATGAGCAGGATGCTGTTCCTGGAATCGAGTTCAATGTCAAGCGGAACCACCGTCTTGTCATGTCTGGCAAGCGACAGCTTGAGCAGCGGATGCACGGCCTGGACCCAATCCACCACGGTCTTGTGCTCCAGTACGGGCTTGCAGGCATCGAAATCAACCGTCAGGCGCGCCTTGGCACGGATAAAGTCAATCTGTGCCATGAATGAGTATGATTCGAGTATGGAAGGAATCTCGGGGCGTATGGAGTCCGTGAACGCTATAAGGATGCGGGTCACCTCGCGGCGTTCGTCGGCCTCAAGCTCGCGTATGCGGTTGTTGGCCTCGACCACCTCCTCCGGTTCGATGAAGACCGTCTTGCCAGATGCCGACTCGTCATGCACGATACCGCGTATCTTGCGCTTCAGGCCTGGAGCGACAGGCAATACCAGGCGGCCGTCACGCATGGTGGGGGCGGCATCCTTATCGACATAGCCGTCGGCCTGGGCCTGCTTGAGTATGCCGTTCAGGATACGGGATATGCTGAACGACGTGTTGGCCAGGTCCATGCGGATGCGGTAGAGGTCGGGCGACGCGTTGTCCTTGAGCTTGCCGAACTTGGTCAGGATGCGGCTTATCCCCTGTGTTATGGCCGGGAAAACCGCCACGCTTGCGGCAAGCTCCGAGAGGTTGGGGTAGAGCCCCTGGTTCTCCTCCCTGCCGAAAAACTCCACGATACCGCTGATCGTCTCAAGGGAGCGCCACAGGATGAGCAGTTCCGCCTCATCCATCCAGGTTCCGATGACCTTGATGCGGGCCAGCGCCTCGCGCAGGTCGTGATAGTTCTGGTCGGGGAACGACTTGCCTTCAGTGAGTATCCTGACAAATTCCATGGTCTGGTCCAACGCCTTCCCGACAGTTCCGTAGTCTGTCTGGAACTTCATCTCATCCACAAGCTTCATCCCGAGCGGACAGATGCAACGGTCGGACAGCATCCGCCTTATCTCGTCAAAACCGGTCTTTTGCTCAAAGTTATCAGGATAAATCATAGACAGTCGCTCCGTGAAGGGTCATTCAATAAGGATTCTTATGTCGGACGTGCCGGTGCGGTTCGTCAGCCAGTGCCTGATAAGGTCAATGTCCGGCTCGCTCTCCATGTCATCCCTGAATCTGATTATGCAGATATATGAGGTGTCGGTCGGGGCACCTTCCGTATTGAAGGAGATATGACGCGACAGGGACATGTCGTCAAGCTGGGACACGAATATGCCAAGCTCTCGTGTCATGTTGCCTACGGCCAGCGTATCGGCCATACGTATGGACGAGAGCCGCTCCTGCAGGTGTGCAATCTGCCTGTTCTTCTCGTTCAGCATCTCCGTATAGTTGCTCTGCAGGGCCGTGATGGCTATTCCGCCGTCTTCCTGGTTGGACTGCCTCACCACAAGATCCACCTTGGGCAGGTGATACACGCTGGACATCTGCGTCCTTATGTTGTTGATGACGTTCTCCGAGAGCGGTTCTCCGAACAGACGCACCTCAATCACCGACTGCTTGCGCCGTCCGGGATTATACTGTGACGATGACTCCACCACGAATGTGTTGTCATAATTGAACGCCTCCTCGACGAAATGCTTGCAGTTGGCCTCGAACGATGACCTGTGTATGATGGATATGGCTATGAGGATACTGGGCAGTGTGATGAGGATGATCACAGCAACCATGGCACTCTTCAGTTTCTTGAGCTTGAGTGGCTCCAGTTCACCTATCATCTTGAATTTCATGATTCTGGTCACGATGAACGAGGCTAAGGCGATGAATATGGAGTTGATGGTGAAGAGATAGAGCGCTCCGAGCATGAAGCGGAACTGGAAGGTGGCGAGTCCGTAGCCGACCGTGCAGAGAGGGGGCATGAGTGCCGTGGCTATGGCCACTCCGGGGATGACGGTTCCGGTGCGGTCCTTGCGTGTCTGCGCCACCATGCCGGCCAGGCCGCCGAAAAGGGCGATCAGTATGTCGTAAGTGGTGGGTTGTGTACGGGCAAGCAGCTCGCTTTGGGTGGAACTGATTAGCGGAAGGGTAAAGAATATGGCCGATGTAACCAGACTCACCACAATCATTATGAGGAAGTTACGGAATGATTCCTTAAGCAGTGCGAAATCATATACGCCCATCGAGTAACCCATCCCGATGATAGGTCCCATAAGAGGTGAGATGAGCATGGCACCGATTATCACGGCCGTGGAGTTGGTGTTCAGGCCGAGCGATGCTATGAAAATCGCGAATATAAGGACCCACAGGTTGGTCCCCCGTATCATTATTCCTTTCTGTACGTTGGAATTGACCTCTTCCTGTGTGGCGGCATCGGCTCCGAGGGCGAATCTCTGCAGAACCTTGTTCCTTATGAATCCCGTAATCGTTTCCTTGTTCATAGTTGATGATATATTTTGTGCAAAGTAATCAAAAAAGTCGGATACTGCTTGTGGTTTCAAAAAAAAATATCCACCTTTGCACCGCTCTAACGGAGACTGACAGCCGTCGGGGTTCTGGAAGGATGGCAGAGTGGTCGAATGCGGCGGTCTTGAAAACCGTTGACCTTCACGGGTCCGGGGGTTCGACTCCCTCTTCTTCCGCACAACAGACGCCGGATTGGCGCCTGTTGTGCTTTATGGAAGAAGAGGGATTCGA
>JAGAEZ010000106.1 GCA_017612875.1 Bacteroidaceae bacterium
GTCATGAGATTCACAATCCGTCATCGACCGATGTAGGTGATGTGTCGCGTATATGTCCTGTCGCGCAGCTGAACGTGGCTACCATGCCTCTCGGCGGTGAGATGCACACTTGGCAGGCTGTGGCGGTGGGAAAGAGCGGAATGGCTCATCAGGGTATGCTCAAGGCCGCCGAAGTCCTGGCCCATACCGTTATAGAGATATTTGAGAATCCGTCCATAGCGGTCAACGCCAAGGTGGAGCATACCGAACGCACCAATGGACACGCATACGTGTGCCCGTTGCCTGATGACTATGTCGCTTAGGAGTGCGGTTCTGTCTCTTAATAATTGTTAAATCAGGCAGTCCTCTTGAATTGCTGGATTTAATGGGTTATTTTTACAAAAAATTTACAAAGATTAATTTTTTTAGAGGTAATAATTGATTGTTTAATAGGTCTTAGGACCACAAAAATTTTCTCGAAATGAAAAATAGAAGATTTTCACTGCTCATCCTGCCGCTTGCTATCAGCGCGCTGTTCATGGCCTACAGTTGCGGTTCATCAGATACCGCAAAGAAACCCAAGGGAATCATCCTTCCCGAAGGTGACAATGCCACATTGACAAAGGAGGGAGGATACACCACCATCCAGTTCCCTGACGTCCTGGATGCCGCCGACAGGGACAGGTATGACGTTGACCTGCTCGGTTATCTCATCAAGGCCAATGCCCCCATCAACACCAGCGGTTCAGAGTATGACGGGTTCCCCATCTACTATTATATGCACGATTCCAAGGAGTGGTTGTACAAGGGTATCTACAGCAATCCTCAGGAGATGGCGGTAACCAAGATCAAAAGCGTCAAGATCGGCAACAACAGGATGCGCCTGAGAGACTTCAACACCAAGATGCCGCTTCTGAACGATTCACGTGAGAAGAAGAACGACCAGAGCTATCAGAACGAGATAATGTTCGGTGAGAACTATTACTATTTCATCGAGGTTGTCCTGAGAGACTGATCACACGGAAAATCACGTTCATAACACGTTGACCTGAAGACCGGCATTGATTCAATGCCGGTCTTCAGGTATTATACCCTGATACACGCTCTTGGGGACAATCTCGATGTTGTCCGTCTGGAAAGTGGTCCTGTCATTGTCCAGAACCTGCCTGATGCGCAGGTAATAATCCCGTTCAGGTTCCAGGTATTCAGTGGCCAGTATCGAGCGGAGCATATTGACTCTGTCGCGCTGGACGTCATAACCCTGATAACTGTCAATGCTCTTCATAAGCCCGCGGTTGTGCATGGCGTGGTCGTAGGCTTCGATTGTCTCTTCATCGCCGAGTTCGGTATCGCTTATCCAGCCTACCTTAGGACTGTTACCGGTCAGCCTCAGGTCAAGGGGAATGCCGCAAGGGACGTCATTAAGATATATCTGTGACACTCCGCGTCCCTCATTGGCGTAATACGAGAGACGTATCTCGTAGGTCGCACCCGTTGGTACCGGCGGCAGTTTCATGGTGACATCGTAGATACCCTCCATCACCAGTTCGCCTCCATAATAGCAGTTGTATGTCCCGGCCAGGTTCCTGAAAACGACCGGCACCTCCTCCTTATACTCAAAGTTGGCAAGGAAGCCTGCCTTGAAGCAGGTCGCTATTCTGGAACTGCCTACAGGCCTTGTCCTTGCACCCGAATTGACGATGTCGGGCGACAGGGTACCGCTGGAGATGCGGATCCTGGTGTTCAGGGTATTCTCGCGGGTATCTTTACTGTAGGATATGATGTCGTCGATATAGTGATACTGACCGTTAAGGGCAGTCTGGTCCATGAATCCCAGTGAAGGAGAGATGACCTTGGCTCCGCGGACCTGAACCGCTTTGGCCGGCCCCTTCCTGTTGATGAACGGATTGCTGTTTCCCTGATAATGGGGGGTGCTTATGCGCATGATAGTGTGTGGAGCCAGGGTCTCGTAGAATTCCTCCATATCAATCTCCGCAGGTTTGATGCAGTTCCTCACGATCTGGGGATCAGTGAAATTCATGTCGTTATAGTTGAGCATGTATGGCAGTAGATGGTATGAAATGAACCTGTTAAGAGGGTTTTTGCGGTTTGTGTAGTCATTGTCATACTGATATGCATCTGCCGGGTAGGACTCGTCGTATATCTTCTTGGCGTAGGCTGCAAGATCGTCAAGGTTATTGATGCCGTGAGCCCTGAATACCTCATCGGTCTCCACAAAGGCCGTGAACTTGAAATATCGTTTGGCCGGCCATAGCTTGAACTCCCTCTCGCCGCTGGAGGTGACCTCCCTGAAGTATCCCGTCGTGCATGAATCCTCTCCGGGCTCGATGTACTTCGGGTCTATATGCTTCACAAGGGAGTCGTTGAGTCCTGTAACAATCAATGCCTGATAGAAAAGGCTGATGGTGGAGTCTTCCTTCATGACATCGGGCAGGAAGGAGTTACTGGGTTGTATTACGCGGTCAACTACGTGCATCGCCCCGTTCTGGAGGGTGTCGTCCCTTTCGAGAACGATTGCCGACCTGTTTATCCTGTATATGACTTTGTTGCTTTCGGCTGTCGCAGCGGAATCGCATGTGTAGATAAGGTATCTGTCAAGCATGTTAGGATAGGGCAGGGCACCTTCAATCAGGTCCGTGAGATAGAACTCGTTGGCGATGATGTGGGTTCTGGCTATCGTGTCACACTCCTTGACGGTAAGGTCTGAAACGCTGGAGAGGTGCCTCTCCTCAAGATAGAGGTCGATGGCCTCATTGGTCGGAGCCAGACAGGTGTACTCGCCGTATGTGCGCATCTCGCCCCAGAGACCGGCTTTTTTCAGTACTTCTATAAAACTGCTGAAATAGGATTCCCTGTTGCTCAGGTAGTCAGCTATGGTCTCACCTGTGAATGTGTAATATGTACCAGGGTGGTTCTCCTCAAAGCAGCCTGTCACGTTAATTATCAGCAATGACACACATACTGTGGCACTGATTCTTGCAAATAACCTTTTCATTTTCATCCCTTATCTGTAATATGGCGGAAACTCAAACTGCATATCCGGCCGGTTGTCATTCTGTTGTGACTACAAACTTAATGGATTATTTTTTATGACAATAGCTTTTATCAATATTATTTGTTTTCTTTATTCTTAGCGATGAGACGCTTGACTGTTTCCACACTGCCTCCGGTAGTGAATGCGTCCCCGGGCGTGTTCATGCAATAGTCGATGAGACGGTCGAGCGTACTGACGGCTACATGCAGGCGGGTGTCAGCAGAGGCATAATAGATGTACACGCGGCCGTCATCGTCCAGAATCCAGCCGTTGCTGAAAGCCACGTTCATGACATCGCCTACATATTCCTGGCCTTCCGGTACAAGGAACCAGCCGCCAGGCTGCGCCATGACATGGGTAGGATCCTCCAATGAGGTCATATATAGATAAAGGACATAGCGCAGGCCGTCGGCAGTGCCGCGGACGCCGTGAGCCAGATGCAGCCAGCCTTGTGATGTCTTCAGAGGAGCAGGACCCTCGCCGTTCTTCACTTCCTGGATTGTATGGTAGTGGCGGGGGTTGATTATGGTCTCCTCTTTTATCTCCGCGTGTGTGATGTCATCCACGAGAGCCCATCCTATGCCACCACCGGATCCGGTCTCGATGAAACCGTCCTGAGGGCGGGTGTAGAGAGCGTATTTCCCGTCCACGAACTCCGGATGCAGCACTACATTGCGCTGCTGGCTCCGGCTCTTGAGGTCAGGCAGTCGTTCCCACCGGATTAAATCCCGTGTACGCGCGATTGCGGCTGTAGCAGTGGCGGCACTTAGGTTGCCGGGCTGGGTGTCATCGTGACGCTCTGCACAGAATACTCCGTATATCCATCCGTCCTCGTGCCGTGTCAGGCGCATGTCGTAGATGTTGGTGGCGGGTATGATATCCTCCGGCATCGTGACAGGCTCGTCCCAGAAACGGAAACGGTCAGTTCCATTGGGCGATTCGGCCACAGCGAAGAAGCTCTTGCGGTCAGCCCCTTCCACGCGGCACACTAACAGATAACGGCCGTTCAGCTTGATGGCACCTGCATTAAACACTGCATTCATCATGATTCTCTGCATCAGGTAGGGGTTGTCCCGCTCTGAGAAATCGTAACGCCACTCCAGGGGAATATGCTCTGCGGTCAGGATGGGGTGCTGGTATTTCTCGTAAATGCCGTTACCCCATGCCAGTGGTTCATTCTTGAGCGCCAGCAGTTCTTCGTGGTGCTGGCGGAGCTTTAAAACCTGTTCTTTAAAATCCATATTCAAATCTTTTATGACATTTGTATTATCTGAATATTGAAGCCCTTCTGGAGGTGGCGGTTATTCCACCATGACCGGATATTACTTCACGCCCCCACCATGTAAGAGTCTTCCAGTCATCGGGGCTTACCAGATTAAGCCATTGGTTGGCGGTGTTGTTTCCCGTCCATGACCAGGGCATGTAGCCGTATTTCAGCTTGTTGCAGGTATCAAGAATCACCCGGTGGTCGGCTTTGCAGCCAAGATTGTTGTTGCCGTCATCGCTGTTGTATCCAAATTCACCGACAATCACCGGAAGTTTCAGCTTGCGGCATGTCTTCAGGTCATTCCTTATCTTGTCGGGGTCATTCCACG
The DNA here is from genome assembly GCA_017612875.1 of Bacteroidaceae bacterium. Classification (GTDB taxonomy): domain Bacteria; phylum Bacteroidota; class Bacteroidia; order Bacteroidales; family Bacteroidaceae; genus Colenecus. Next base: position 4,630 of record JAGAEZ010000106.1, read on the forward strand.
AACCATACATGTGGACCGACAATAGAATGTTGTGGAGCGGGTCCGCCTTTATCAGGTCATTTCCCCTTTCTATGAACGGGGTAATGTTCTGGCCCCATCCGGGAGCGTCAACCACAATTGTAGTTACAAAACCCGCATCGCGCATGGTCTTCACGGCGGCTGTGTAACTGTCCAGCCAATGGTCGCTGCTTACCTGATGGTCGCCCCATTCGTTGGCTATGTTCAGCAACAGGTATCTTTCATATTTCTTGAGCATGGCTGCCCTTGCAGGCTGTGAGTACCATTCGGCCATAGCCAAAAGTCGCTCCTTCTGTGGGCTTCCTGTCACGTCATGCAGTTCAACCATGGGTATCATCTGTAGTTCTACGCACCTCTTTATTATTCTTTCCAGCTCCTGGTCATTGCCTCCGGTTTGCCATACTATGCGGACAGTGTTGCATCCTACAGCACTTATTTCGTCCAATGCATCGTAAGCCCTTTGTCCGAACCATGCATGGGGATTGTTCATACCCTTGATAACGAAAGCTTTGCCATTGGCATCAACCAGCTTTTGCCTGCGGGTAGTGAAGCTTTGCGCGTTTGTGTAAATGACTGTCAGCAGAAGTGCCAGGACAGTGACCGGGATTCTTTTGACGTGTTTTGTCTTTTGATTCATAATACAATGAAGAAAACCTGTTCAAAATAATCAGAAGTAGTTGTTCCTTATCTCCTTGGCTATGTAACGACCCATCAGTCGCTGTCCTTCGGTTCCGGGATGCAGACCATCCCGAAGGTAACGCTGACCATGCCCGTTCTCTGTCTTTTCGGTTATACCGCACTCTGAATAGCAGTCAATTATCTGTACGGACAGGGAACGGCAAATCTCCTTAAGGATTTCAATTTTCTGGAGGTTCTGCTGATTGTGCCCCGGATCCGATGTCTGAATGGGCGTGCACACGAACACACGGCAGTCAGGGAAGCGTTCGATTATTTTCTGTATGGCCCAGCGTGCGCCTCCAGCCATGGTTGTTACATCGACTTGGTCCAACGACTTGCCTTGCAGAGCCTCCTGTGCTGATCCAAGGCGGCTGTCATTGGTACCCATGGAAAACACGAATACGTCAGGGGCGGGGTAGAGTCCGGCATCGACTTCGGCAATGAACTTCTGCACATGGACCTTGGATGTGTTGTTGTGCCGTTTCTGCAGTTCAACAGGATCATTGGTGGGCATCCATCCATCGGAAATCCCTGCGAATTCTTCCTTTCCATAATCCTGGGTGTCTGAGTGGCAGGCCCATGTAGCAGAGCCGACCGCCACATTGTGATGCGTGGAGAACCCTAAAGTCTGCACAACCGTAGCTGACCACTGGTTGCCTGACGTTATGCTGTTTCCGTCACACCCGAAATTCATCCTTGTGAAGTCGGGTAGGGGAGCCTGGGCGACGGTCCCAATGAACACAGTCCAGGAAACAAAGGATAGCAGAATTCTCAATTTTCTCATTTTATGTCTTTGATATCGTTGTAGAACAGATAGTGATTGTTAGCTTTCATAATCTTGAGCGGATCGTCAGGATTGACTCTGAGCATCTCACCTGATGGATTGTCAGGATTCCGAGGTGCATTGCGCCAGGTAAGCAGGTATGATGACTCGTATTTTGTCATTATGGTCAGAAGGTCAGCCGATATGGGGCCGCATTCGGAAAGCGCATGAAGCTTATGCTTGCGTGCAGCCAGTGATGTGGTGAATTCCAATGCCTTGTCTATGTTGCGGTTGAATACCTCGCCCTCTCCGTACCAGTCAATAGTCAGCATGTCGATGTATTCGTCCCCCGGGTAGCCTATAAGATATTCTTCGGCAGAATATACCTTGTCGGTATTGTAGGCGAACAATATATTGTGAAGCCCCTTCCCGCGCAGATATCTGACAGTGTAACGCCACAGTTCGGCAAATTCCTCATCCGTGCAGCGTGTCCTGCCCCACCAGAAGAAACTGCCGGAATGCTCATGCCACGGACGGAATATGAATGGTATAAGTTTACCGTTGTCGTCCCTTAGTCCGAGGAAGAAGGATGCCAGACGGTCTAACCAGCTGTTGAACATTGAATTGTTCACGCCGCCGGGGAGCACGGAACGTACGGCATTGTCACCGTCGGCCGACAGGAATCCCACTTCCCATGCCGAGCCGGCACCGTTGGGCTCTTTGATGCCGGGCCATTGTGATGATATGGGGTTTACCACATGCCAGCTTACTGTTATTATTCCGTTCCGCTTGTGGAACCACTTGATCATTTCGGCAATATTGTCAAACCTTACGTCATCGAGACTTTTCACACCGCCAAGTTCAATCTCTCCAAGCTCAAATCCGGCCACTCCAGGATAGTCACCTGTGATTTCCTTCGTGTCGGACCTGCCAGGTTCATACCACCAGTTGTAGCCGTACATAAGATCATCCTGATGCCCGTACATGCATCCTTTCTTCTGAATGGTCATAAGCCTGTTGAACAAAGCCTTTGCCTCAGGTGTAGCCTGAGTATCCGACGGAGCCCACTGCTGGGCATAGCTTCCAAGCATTACCGCGAGTGCTGAGAGTGTTGTAAATATAAACCTTTTTATTTTCATAGGGATTTTTTGAAATGTGACGGCACCTAAACAGTGTAGGTCCGGTCGTTTTTTCTTTCGATTACAAACTTAATGGATTGTTTTTATTTTAAAAGCCATATTCCGACATATCGGGATATTTTTCAGACATTATTGTATTATGTTGTACGGGACTGTGTCCGTTCCCTTTATATTTTGAATCTGTTTTGAGTATTGCTTGGCAAAAAAGCATTGGTTAATTTTGCAATCCGGACAATATGTTTCAGAGAGACAACAATAATAAAAGGTGTTACTGCTTAATTTTTGTGCTGGCTATGATTACCACCCGCCTTTATTCGCAGACCGGACAGGAAATAGACCTTCTCAAGAGTGAAGTGGAGACTGACCTGACAGGCAATATCCTGCCATTCTGGACAGAGCGGACAACTGATCCTGAGGGAGGGTTCTACGGCTCTGTCACTGTGGATGGCCGCCCGAATGCCGACTCGGACAAGGGCTCCATCCTGAACGCGAGGATAGTCTGGACTTTTTCCAGGGCTTTCCGTCACTATGGTTTAGAGACATACCGTCAGACAGCGGATCGTGCTGCCGGATATTTCATCGACCATTTCATTGACCCTAAATACGGAGGTGTAGTGTGGAGCCTTGATGCCGAGGGCAACGTGAGGGATTATACCAAACAGACTTATGCCACGTCGTTCGGTATATACGGATTGGCTGAACATTTCCGGGCTACCGGTGACCGCAGGAGTCTTGACGCTGCCATTGGCCTGTTCCGCACACTCGAAGAACATGTCCACGATGGCAAGTGTCAAGGATATTTCGAGACTTTCGGCCGCGACTGGACAGGTTCACAATCCTCAGGTGTTGATGGAAAGCCCGGTGCCACGAAAACCATGAACACCCATATTCATGTCATGGAGGCTTTTACCACACTATATCAGGTCTGGCCGGACCCGATTATCAGGGAACGCCTTTCCGAATTGTTGGATATACTTCAGACCAGACTATATGATCCTGATACGAAGCACCTTATACTGTTCTGCAATGATGAATGGGAGCCGATAGGACGTGTGGATTCGTATGGTCATGACATAGAGACCTCATGGCTCCTGTGCGAGGCTGCCGAGGCGCTTGGTGACGAAGCTTTGCTTGCCCGGATACGCCGGCAGAGTGTCGAGATGGTGGATGCGGCACTGTCCGAAGGCATGACTCCTGAAGGATTGATGCAGTATGAGAAGACTGATGCCGGGATGAGCAGCCAGAAATCGTGGTGGCCGCAGTGCGAGACAGTCATAGGATGTATCAATGCATGGCAGATTACAGGTAAACGCAGATATTTCGATGCGGCAGTGAAGACCTGGAACTACATAAAGGAGCACTTTATCGACAGCCGGAACGGTGATTGGTTCAAGTATCTGGACGGAGAAGGGAGACCTACGCGTGATGACAAGGCCAACATGTGGAGCTGCCCCTATCACAACAGCCGTGTGGCATTCGAACTGATGAGCCGCCTTGTTCCTGAAACCTGAAACAGTTTCCATTGTTCCTGCTTTTATCTGGAATGCCACAGGTTCTCCTGGAAAAAATAAAGAGGTCATTTCTGAAGGACAGGAATGACCTCTTTGGTTAAGCCGTCGGATGAAGCCGGCAGCTGATGGACGGCACGGAGTGTCACTTGTTCAGGGCATCGGCACTTGCCATATAACGTGCCAGATCCTCGTCGCTTACATGGAAGTCCTGGAGCTCGCCGGAGATGTACTGGTCGTATGCGGACATATCCACGAAACCGTGACCGGAGAGGTTGAAGAGGATGGTCTTCTGCTCGCCTGTCTCCTTGCACTTGAGAGCCTCACGAACGGTGGCTGCTATGGCGTGGCAGGACTCGGGAGCGGGGATGATACCCTCGGTCTGGGCGAATAGCACACCAGCCTTGAACGATTCGTTCTGCTCAATATCGACAGCTTCCATATAGCCGTCCTTCATCAGCTGGCTCAGAACTACGCCTGCCCCGTGGTAACGCAGACCGCCTGCATGGATCGTGGCGGGCTTGAAGGTGTGGCCCAATGTGTACATCGGGAGCAGCGGAGTGAGACCTGACTCATCGCCGAAGTCATACTCGAACTTACCGCGGGTAAGCTTGGGGCATGATGCTGGCTCGGCTGCAATGTAACGGGTCTTCCTGCCCTCCTTGATGGTGTGGCGCATGAACGGCAGAGCCAGACCGCAGAAGTTTGAACCACCGCCGAAGCAGGCAATCACGATATCGGGATATTCACCGGTCATTTCCATCTGTTTTTCGGCTTCGAGACCGATTACGGTCTGGTGCATACACACATGGTTCAATACAGAACCGAGTGAATATTTGCAGTTTGGTGTCGTTACAGCCAGCTCGATAGCTTCGGAGATGGCGCAACCGAGTGAACCCTGGTCATTAGGGTTGGCTGTGAGGATATCCTTGCCGGCACGGGTTGACATTGAAGGTGATGGCGTTATGGCTGCACCGAATGTCTGCATGATTGAGCGGCGGTAAGGCTTCTGGTTGTAGCTGGCCTTTACCATATAGACTGCGCACTCAATGCCGAACTTCTTGGTGGCGTAGGAGAGGGCACCGCCCCACTGGCCAGCACCGGTCTCGGTGGTAAGGTTGGTGATACCCTGCTTCTTGGCGTAGTAGGCCTGGGCCAGGGCTGAGTTGAGCTTGTGTGAACCGGCGGGCGACACGCTCTCGTTCTTGAAGTAGATGTGAGCGGGAGTACCGAGCGCCTCTTCAAGTTCGTAGGCTCTTACCAACGGTGTGCAACGGTATGATGCATACTGCTGACGGATCTCGTCAGGTATTTCTATCCATTCGTCTTTCTGGTTAAGTTCCTGGTTAGCGCACTCCTCACAGAAGATGGGGTAGAGGTCCTCAGGCTTCAGGGGCTGACGTGTTCCGGGATGGAGGAACGGCAGGGGCTTGTTGGGCATCACGGCCTGGATGTTGAACCATGCCTTCGGGATCTCGCTTTCGTTCAGTAAATACTTTTTCTGTTTCATAGCAATTGTTGTTTAAGTTGGTTTATGAATGTTTGTTTTCTGTTTTTTCGTTGATTGGGATTGTAAAAAGATTCCGGGCCTCGTCGCAGTTGCGGCAAGGCCCGGATATATCTTTTAATACATACAGAGCGTCAACCTCCTACGACTTAGATAAGTTGTAAGGGCTGCCACCACCAATATGCATTGAACTTTATCATTCTGTCAGTTTGCTGTTCGTTTCGTGTGCAAAATTACATCATGTTTTTGAATAAACAACACTTTGGCAATAAAAATTTTCATTTTGCATCATTTTTTTATTTGAGGCAACCGTTTCACCTATTTATATTTAGATATTTCCTGCCGCCTATGATGCTTATTCCCTCAGCCGGTTCATACAGACGCTCTCCTTTCAGGTTATGGACCGGGCTCTCCTGAGGTTCATCGGCCACCGTAGGGGAGACGTCTGTCTTGGTGGCGTACCCCTTCTTCTTGAGGATGCTGAACATCTTTTCACCGTAACGTTTGCCGAGCATACGGTAACCCTCGGCCGAGAAATGGAGGTTGTCCGGCCCGGCGGGACATCCTGCCGATGAGATCAGATGGTAGTTGATGGACTTCCTGGAGAGCTTGGCAATGTATGTGTTGGCTCCGGAGCAAGCCCCTTTCTGGTCGGCGTTCACCACCTCACCCACGAGGAAAGGCGCTTCCGATGCCTTCAGCCCGAGGTCCTCGATAATCCTTTTATAGACACCCTGGGCGGCATCCACCCAGCTGTCGCTGTAGGCGTCGGTCTCTCCCTGATGGAGGAGCACGCCTTTTATCACGCCTGTCTCCTGGGCCTTCCTGGCCAGTTCGATAAGCCTGTTGTAGGGGTTGTTGTCATATTCCGCGGCTATGTTCTGCATCCAGTCTTCGGCTTGGCTTATGTATCCGGCGCACTGGTCGGGGTCGAACATCTTAATGGAGCATCCGGCCACGGCCACCACAATCACGCGGACCGTATATCTGGAGGCAAGGCTGTCGGTCAGATAGCGTCCGAAATAATCCACCGGGGTAAGCCCTGTACCCTGCCTGCACAGGGGAGGCTTGGCGCTTGTCCAGGTTCCCATCTTGCTGCCGTCGCTGTTGGCGGCATACATCTTCCTGAAACGGTAGCTGATTCCGGTCATGTCCTGATCCTCGGGCCGGGCATTGCCCTCCATGTTGGACTGTCCTATGCACAGGAACACCAGATTGTCCTCCGAGAACTCCTCGGCCTTGGCATCCGTGCCGGTGAATGCGGCCTGGCTAAGCAATAAAGCGGCCATAGATAATAGTCTGAAAGCAAGTCTGTTCATATTATTCTGTATTTCCCTGCAAAGTAAGTCAATTTGCCGGAAACAGACAATCCTGTTCCGGCAGAATTGCCGGTACGGGCCCTGCGGGGGGCTGTGAAGCGCTCCTCAGACCTCGCTGAACTCCAACCGGACGCTGAAACAGGATATCCCGCCGACACGTCCCTGAACATACCGGATCCCGTTTTCATCGGAACCAGTGTAGAGAGACACCTCGTCATCGGCATGAATCTCATGCGCGTACTGGACCTGGATGTCCTGTATCCTGTGGCGGGACATGAAATCCATCCCGAACAGGTCGAACACCCAGCTCAGGTACATGGCGTTGTTGGCATGACGGTTCACGTCTATGTCGGAATAGCATATCCTGTGCGTGCCCTTCAATTCCATGTTGACCGAGGAGGGCGGGTTTATCTTGGCGCAGTCCGTGTCAAACACATCCTCAGCGATGGCCTGTGACTCCTTGACGAGTGCCAGATGCCGGTCAACGCCTCTTGTCTCAATGTTCATGATGGTCCAGACGGTCGATGCCCGTACCATCATGCCGCCGCTTCCGGAAGTCACGGTGAAGTTACGTGTGTAGAGCGGTCCGGACTGCTTGCGGTGCCAGGTGCTGAGCGTTATCTCGTCACCCCACTTAGGCATACGGTCAATCCTTATATGTAGCCTGAGTATGGCCCAGAACAGGTTCATGGGGCTTAGCGTGTCAAATCCCACCCCGAGCATGGCAGAACCGAGATATGCCATCTCCTGCAGATGGTTCTGCAGGCAGTGGGGCTTTATGTCCGCCCTGAAATCGGTGTCGTAACTGTCAACGGTTACCGTCCTTACACATTTCTCCATAGTTTCCGGTCATTTGTCAACCAGCATGAATGAGAGCTGTCCGCTGCAGCACTGCTCTCCGTCCACCTCAGCGTATGCATCGACCGACAGGAACGGGCCGCGGCAGTTAAGTATCCTGGAATGTACCCGGACGGTGTCACCCGGACGGACGCTCTTCTTGAAGCGGACCTTGTCCATGCCGGCATATAGTGCCAGCTTGTCCTTGAGCTGCTCCCGGAACAGCAGTACGCTGCCCTGGGCCATTATCTCGCACAGTATCACTCCCGGAACGATAGGATTGCCCGGAAAGTGACCGCGGGTGAAATAGGGGTCATCGGGGATGGTGTATCCGGAAATGACTCCATCCTCCGTGAGTTCGGACCAGTCCACAAGGAGCATGGGCTCCCTGTGCGGTATGATCTGCATGAGCTGTTCCCTGTCCGTCACCATGGTCTCAGGCTTTAAAACGGCGCAGGGCCACTGCGGCATTGTGGCCGCCGAAACCGAGTGAGCAGGAGAGGGCATACTCCGCCTGCACCCGGCGGGCCGTGTTCGGGATGTAGTCAAGGTCGCACTCCGGGTCCGGCTCCTTATAACCTGTTGTGGGCGGCAGTATCCCGCTCTCCAACGCGATAGCCGATGCTATCAGTTCCACAGCGCCTGTAGCGCCCAGCATGTGTCCGTGCATGGACTTGGTGGAGCTTATCATCACCTTGCGGGCCTCCTCCTCACCGAGCGCAATCTTTATGGCCTTGGTCTCGCACTTGTCGTTCATGGCTGTACCTGTGCCGTGGGCATTGATGTAGAGCAGGCCGTCATTCCTGTAACCGGCCTCTTCGAGAGCCAGGCTCAGGGAGGCGGCTGTGGTGGTGCCGTCGGGGCGGGGTGCGGTGTAGTGGTAGGCATCGCAGGTGTTGCCGTAACCGGCCACCTCGGCAATGATATGTGCACCGCGACTGACCGCGTGACCGTACTCCTCGAGAATCATTATTCCTGCTCCCTCGGCCATTACGAATCCTCCCCGGCGCCTGTCGAACGGGAGGCATGCTTCCTCCGGGTTTCCGGCGGTGGTGAGGGCCTTCATGTTGGCGAATCCCCCTATCGCGAGCGGGTTGACCGCGGCTTCGGTGCCTCCGGCGATGACGGCATCGGCCAAACCGTACTTGACGGCACGGAAAGCCTCCCCGATGGCGTGAGTGCTGGTGGCGCAGGCTGAAACTACCGGCAGGCACGGGCCCTGGGCATTGAACCTGATTGCTATGTTCCCGGCTCCGAGATTACCTATCATCATGGGGATGAAAAGGGGTGATATGCGTCTGGCACCTTCGTTGTTCATGACCAGAGTCTGGTCAATGAATGTCTTCATGCCGCCTATTCCGGAGCCTACATAGACTCCGAGACTGCTTGCGGCTATGTTCTCACCGGCTTTCAGGCCGCTCTGCTCCATGGCCTGCATGGCGGCGCAGATGCCGAACTGGCTGAACCTGTCGCTACGGCGCACGCTGCCGGCATCCATACCTGATTCCACAGGGTTGAAATCCTTGACCTGTCCGCCGACGTGCACGTTCAGGGGACCGTACTGGTCCATACCCTCAAGCAGGGAGAGTCCGCAACGTCCGTTCTCCAGACTCTCCTTGAACTCACTTATGTTCTTGCCTATGCATGAGATTACTCCCATACCGGTGATTACTACTCTTTTTCCTGTCATGATAGAAATTTTAAAGAATGAAGACACTTCCACGGACAGGGCAAAGCCGTATCCGTGAAAGTGACTGCAAAATTACTGTTTATTTGTACATGAACCTACGGATGCTGCCCTTAGGTGTCTTGATAAACGGCTCGAACCTGAGTTCGAAGCCGTCCACGTGGGAGTAGGCGGGTATCTCCTGGTTCAGCTTGTTTATGTTGCCGGTCATGACTGCGTTCAGGGCCTCGTTGTCCATGCCGCTTGCGCCCACCTCGTCCAGGTTGGGTACGATCAGTGCGGTGAGATGTCCCTTCCTGTCCACGATTATTGATTCCTGGACGTATGGCAGGGCGTTGAGCACCACCTCAATCTCCTCCGGGAAAATGTTCTGGCCGTTGGATGAGAGCAGCATGTTCTTGCACCGGCCTGCGAGGAACACAGTGGTATCCTTGTCGATGGTGCCCATATCGCCGGTGTGGAACCAGCCGTCGCTGTCTATGACCTCGGCAGTGGCCTCCGGGTTCTTGTAGTAGCCTGTGAACACGCAGTCGCCTTTTATGAAAATCTCGCCGGGAATATGCTCCGGGTCATCGGAGTCGATGCGGCACTCAATGCCCTCGCTTACTATCTCACCCACGGACTTCATCTTGTACTTGCCCTTCTCGCCGATGGCTATCGTGGGGCAGGCCTCGGTCATGCCGTAGCCGGTCACGAACGGAATCCGGAGTTTCTGGGCCATGAGCTCCTCCAGGTCAAACGCCATTGCGGCACCGCCTGTCACGAGCAGCTCTATATTCTCGCCGAAGGCCGACATGAATATGGTGTGCAGGGCCTTGCAGTAGTCCTGGTTGTTCCTGTAGTCGGCCAGTTTCTGGCGGCCCGACTTGCCGGTGATGAACTCGCCTATGGTGTTGTCAAGCATCTTGACCAGGATGAGCGGAACGGCGAAGAAGACGTTAGGTTTGACCTCGGCCAGAGCGGGCTTCAGGTAGGAAGGTACGGGCGGCAGGCCCAGTACATGGAGGTGCATACCCAAGCAGAGAGGCTCTATGGCGTCATACATCATTCCGAATATATGCGCAAACGGCAGGACGCTCAGGTAGGTCTCTCCCTCACGGTAAGGGAAGTGACGCGGGATGAGATAAACGTTGACGCTGAAGTTGCGCACGGTCAGCATGACGCCCTTGGGATTACCTGTCGAGCCCGATGTGTAGTTGATGGCGCACATCTCGTCGGCATCGCGGTCCTCATAGCCGAAGTCCTCCGGCCGGAAGCCTGCGGGATGGGCCTGCTGCATGAGTGTCTCGCGCTTCATGTAAATGTCGGCGAAATTGCCGCGGGAAGCCAGGAGCTCACCGGTGTGGACATCGATTGCACCTATGAGATCCGGCATCTGATTGAAATCGAACTTGTCAAAAAGGCGCTTTTCGGTGTATAGCAGCACGCTGTCGGAGTGGTTGACCAGGCTCATGGTGTCGGCTGGGGTGTAGCCGTCGAACAGCTGGACGCCCACATGACCGCCGGTCATGATACCCATGAAGGTCCTAATCCAGCCGGCACAGCTCTTGGCGTTGATGGCAATCTTGTCACCTTTCCTGATGCCGGCAGCCTTCCAGAGCAGCTGGTCCTGCTCAATCTGCGCGGCCAGCTCGCCGTAGGTGGCTGAACTGTGGTGGAAATCATCCAGGGCAGCGTCATTCCAATGTTTCTTTACTGTGTTCTCGAATCTCTTGATAAAAGAAATGTCGTACATGATTAAATGGTTTTTCCCCTACCGGGCATCCCGGTCACGGGCGGTTAAACAAAAATCCCTTTGCCGGGCAACCCGGCCACGGGCTTATCGGGTCGCAAAGGTACTCCGCTCCCATACATGGCACATCGGACGGAATCCCGTTTGTGGCAGGTTTGGACCCCGTTTGTGGCAGAAATCGTCCGTTGTGTGGCGAATTGACGGATGGATGGAACAAAACAGAACGGCCGCCATCCATGTATGTATGGATCCGGCGGCCGTTAAAGAATCACGGATGTCAGGCGGAACGGGAGCGTCAGAGCGTCTCGATAAAGAACCGCTTCATCTTTTCGGCGTAGGGGACTCCGAAACGGGCGAAGGTGTTTTTGGTGCCCTGGTCAGGCTTCCAGTCGAAGAAGGCATGGCTGGCACCTTCCACTATGTCAAGCTCAGCCCTCTGTCCTGCCTGCTGGAGATGCTCCACGTAGAGCTCCATGGGCGGGCGCTGGACCGTGCGGTCCTGTGTGCCGAGCACCAGATATTGCGGGGCGGGACGCTTCTTGGCCTGCGGGATGTTGCTGTCGGGAGTCACAGCATCCTGACCCTTGTCGTCAAGGTCCGATATAAAGCTCCTCAGGCTCTGCCGGTCGAAAACCCCATAGCTCGGTGCGGCTGCCTTGATGGACTTGGTGAGCTGCTTGCGGGCCTTCTTGACGGACATTCCCTTGGGCATATAGGTGGGCTTGAACTGATACACTCCTGCCTTGGTGCCGAAACCGCCGTCGCCAATCAGATCTACAAGGTCAATCATGCATGATGACAGATGACCGCCTGCGCTGTCGCCGGTTACACCTATCCTCTTGGGGTTGATGCCGTATTCGGCGGCATGTTCGCGTATGTGCAGGATTGCTCCGTAGCAGTCCTCGATGAGCTGGTTCATGGTGTTGGGAACGGCGTCGCCGTCGCGGGTGCCTACCCAGCGGTAGTCAATGCTGGCCACCACCAGATTGCCGTCCTTGATCAGTTCGCGGGCCAGTCCGCGCATTATGTTCTCATCGTTCGATGACCAGCCGCCGCCGTGGATAATCACCACGCAGGGCAGGTCCTTCGCGCCGTCGGGAATGAACATATCGTACTTGAGCGGCTTCACCCCGGGCTGGGCATAGACCACATCCTGGACGGTACGGTATCCGGTGAGGCGCGACGATTCAATGACTGATGCGCCTATGCTCATGTTGTTGTCAACCTTGACCTGGAAATCCTGCTTCATGGACTCCTTGTAGGTGGGGTAGAACATACCGTTGTCCGTTGACAGCCAGTAGCCGCTGTCGAAGGCCCAGCCGCTGTCGGTCACCTTTACGCTCACGTTCAGAACGGTTCCGGCCCTGACCTGTCCGTCGGCGGGAATGGCCGGCGTGACTGTCACGCTGCCGTGTGCGGGCTGTTCAACACGTACCCTGAAACTCTCCTGTGCTGTGGCTGAGATGCTTAATGACAGCGCTGCCAGCAATGCTGTTTTACAGATTGTCCTCATGTCTGTTATTGTTTATTGTGTATGCAAATATCGGAAATGTCTTGACAAGAACAATATTTTGTTGATAAAGTTTTTTTGGAAATATTTACATTCAAAAGGTTTTTATCATATTTTTGTGAAAAACTAACTCTGGATTTAATTTTAATAATTATGAGAAAATTCTTTTTATTCGCAGCTGTAGCTGCCCTTGCGTCAGCTCCGGTCGTGTCACAGGAGCTTAACAATTTCAATTTCGGAGGTCGTCAGCAGGTGGTGTCACCTGAACTGAAGGGCGACAAGGTAACATTCAGGCTGAACGCCAACTATGCCACCATAGTCAATCTGGTGGGCAGCTGGATGGAGAATCCTTACGGCACCGGCGTACCCATGCAGAAGGGTGCCAACGGCGTATGGGAACTTACCGTGGATACCCCTTCACCCGAGATATACACCTATAACTTCGTGGTTGACGGCGTGTCGGTCAATGATCCTCAGAACTATTTCGTGCAGCGTGACGGAACCCGTTACCTGAACATGCTGATAGTGCCGGGTGAGCGTACCGAGAACTATTTCGAGGCCAACCAGCGCGGAACCGTAACCTACAAATGGTATGACAGCAAGATACTGAACATCAACCGCCGTCTTACCGTCTATACTCCCTACGGTTACGAGAAGAACAAGAACAAGAAATATCCTGTTCTCTACCTGCTTCACGGTGCCGGTGGTGACGAGGAGGCCTGGACATCGATGGGCCGTACCGCACAGATCCTGGACAACCTGATCGAGAAAGGACTTGCCGAGCCCATGATTGTGGTCATGCCCAACGGCAACCCCAACCAGCAGGCCGCCCAGACTCTGGGTCTTCCCACAAGTGACCTCAATTTCCGCGATCCTTCCCTGCAGAACGCATACGTCAAGAGCCTCTGCGAGGAGATTGTCCCGTTCATTGAGAAGGAGTTCCGTGTGAATGCCAAGCCCGAGTCACGTGCCATAGCCGGTCTGTCCATGGGCGGCGGCCACACCATCACCGCTTCCATCCTCTATCCTTCCATGTTTGACTATATCTGCCCGCTCTCGGCAGCAGGAAGTGCAACCCCCGAGCAGATCACAACACTCAAGAAGGCCGGAGTGAAGCTCTATTTCCTGGCCTGCGGTACCACCGATTTCCTGTGGGACGGTGCTGTCACGCTTGACAAGACCCTTACCGACTGCGGTCTGGACCACATCTTCTACAAGTCCGACGGCGGTCACGTGTGGGCCAACTGGAGGCTCTATCTGAACACATTCGCTCCGATGTTGTTCAAGAAATAGTATAAAAATGTTCATTCCGTAGAACAACATATCATAAAGATTTGTTAGTTTTGGAGTGAGAAACGGACATTTTCTGATTACATAACCTAAAAACTAACTATTATGGCTTACAAAATCGATCAGATTGAGGGTATCGGGCAGGTTTATGCTGAAAAGCTTATAGCTGTCGGTATCAAGACAACTGAGGACCTGCTTGAAAAGTGCGCCGCCAAGAAAGGCCGTGTGGCAGTAGCTGAGCAGACAGGTATTTCCGAGAAACTCATCCTCAAGTGGACAAACCATTCGGACCTGTTCCGCATCAATGGAATAGCAGGCCAGTTTGCCGAGTTGCTTGAGGCAGCCGGTGTGGACACCGTAAAGGAGTTCCGTCACAGGGTACCCGCCAACCTCCAGCCCAAGCTGGTAGCGGTGAACGAGGTCAAGAATCTTTGCAACAGGGTTCCGTCAGTTTCTGAGCTTGAGAAGATGATAGCCCAGGCCAAGGAACTTGAGCCGAAGATCTCATACTGATTACTCATCGGGTTTATTTCCGCCCGCAAAAAGAAGGGTGACCGTAACGATGCGGTCACCCTTCTTTTCGTTGTTGCCTGATTCTGAGGAGTATCCTTATTTATAAAGGAAGCGGCGGATTGACATCTTGGGTGTCTTCTCGAACGGGGTGTCCTGAATCTCCACCTTGGCTAGCTGGCTATATACCGGCAGCTGGCGGTTGGAGGCCAGGCGTATGTTCTCGGGGATGGAGTCCTTGGCTTCGGCATCAAGCAGAGCCTTGGCTATTGCCTGTTCATCAAGATATACCAGGGCTACAAGCTTGCCTCCGCGATCCACCACTACTGATTCCACTACATAATCCTGGTTGTTTACCACAGCCTCTATCTCCTCAGGATAGATGTTCTGTCCCGAGGGCCCCAGAATCATGTTCTTGGAACGGCCGCGTATGAATATGTTGCCCTCCGCATCCATGATACCCAGATCGCCGGTCTTGAGCCAGCCGTCATCAGTAAAGGCATTGGCGGTAGCCTCAGGGTTGTTGTAGTAACCTATGGTTATATTCTCACCGCGTGCCTGAATCTCACCTACGCTGTGCTGCGGGTCATCGGAGTCGATACGGACCTCGGCCACGTCAACAGGCTTGCCGCAGGAACCGGGCACATACTTGGTCCAATGCTCGTAGGCCAGCAGCGGGCAGGCTTCGGTCATTCCGTATCCGACCAGATAGGGGAACTTGATTCTCCTGAACATGCGCTCTACCTCAGGATTCAAGGCTGCGCCACCCATGATGAACTCCTCTACATTGCCGCCGAAAGCAGCTACGAGGCCATCCTTGATTTTCTTGTAGATGATAGAGTTTATACCCGGAACTTTTAGCGCGAACTTTATGGCGGGCTTATCAATCATGGGCTTGATCTTGGACTTGTAAATCTTCTCCATTACCAGCGGGACGGTAATGAGCAGATAGGGCTTTACATCGGCAAAAGCCTTCATCAGCGTGGCTGGAGTGGGGGCCTTGCCTAACCAATAGATGGATGTACCGTTGCTGAGAGGATAGAGGAACTCTATGACCAGACCATACATGTGGGCCATTGGCAGCATGGAGACCATCTTGTCACCGGCAGGCACATTGCGCTGGCTGTAATCCACATTGGCTGAGAAATTGCGGTAGGTAAGCATCACGCCCTTGGGATCGCCTGTGGAACCGGACGTGTAGTTGATGGTGGAGAGATTGTCCCAGTTGTCAGTGGGATAAACCACGTCGTCAGGACCGAATCCGCCAGGATATTTCCTGTCAAAGAGTTCATCAATATGCTCAAAGGCATACTGTATCTTCTCATCATTGCAGAATAGCAGTTTCAGGGTGTTGACATCAATTACGGCGCGTACCTGCGGCATCCTGCCTATATCCATCCTGGCCCATTTGTCACCGTCGGTGAACAGGGCTATGCTGCCCGAATGGTTCACCAGACCCATGACGCTGTCCGGTTTGAAATCAGCGAGGATGGGTACGATTACGGTCTCGTAGGTGTTGACAGCCAGATACGCGAATCCCCAGCGGGCACCGTTCTGGGCCCAAAGGGCGATATGTTCACCTTTCTTTATGCCTGCATACTCGAATATTATGTGGAAGCGGGCTATGGAGCGGGCCATTTGCGAGTAAGTGAAACTCTCTCCGCCGATGTTGTTGAGCGCCGGCTTGTCCCAGTATTTGCGTGTGGCCTCCTGAAGCCTTTCCAGATAATGAGGATATTTTTCCATAGTTTTGTATTACGGTTTGCAAAATTATATAAAAATAATGTGTTTTCTGTGCTTCAGCCCGTCAGAATGACCGAGGTAGAAAACGGATTCTTTTCTTAACTTTGCAGCCTGAACTGAAAAAAGACTGAAATGAAGAAAAACAGAGTTGCATTGGTGTTGTCCGCACTGCTGCTGGCAGGTTGCGTCTCAAACAAGAGCCTATATACGCTGAACGGATTGTTCGAGGACTGTGACGAGCCTATGGTATGGCTTGTGTGCGGGAATGACGTGCTTGACTCCGTCTCCCTGGACGGCGGCGCTTTCGCATTCAGCGGTGAGGTGCAGAACCCCACAATGGCGTGGGTTTGCACGGCTCCCAACCACCGTATGGCCGATTATGAGTGCGAGTTCATCCTTGAGCCCGGCACGCTTGTCATGGACAAGCTGGCCGATGCCGAGCAGTACGTGGTTAAGGGCAGCAGGTCCAATGACCTCCTTGCCGCTCTTGAACAGCGTTCTGTGGAGATTGTTAAGGAGTATGCCCAGTCACATGATATGGAGGGCATAGA
>JAGAEZ010000107.1 GCA_017612875.1 Bacteroidaceae bacterium
AGGACCTTTTCCTACCGGGGAGGACCTTGCGGCTTTCACAAGCCTGAGGGTCCGAACCTAATTACTAACCTAATTACTAACCAATTAATGCTTATGAGAATTATCCTTTGTTTTCGACCGCAAAGGTCGGTACTTTTTTCACACGTTGTCATTTAAAATATTCAAATCCGTGTAAAACAAAGTTAAACAAAAGGCTCACCTTCCACAAAACGCCAATCAGTTAATAATCAGCCGTAAACAGTTGCCCGGCAAGGCTTTCAGCAGATATCCTCTACCCAGAGGGCGCTGGAGACATCGCTCGGCATTGCCCATCCGCCACGGGGGGAGAGCGATATGCCGAACACATCCGGCCCGTCGGGCATACAGGAACGCTTGAACTGTTGGCTGAAGAAACGCTTCAGGAACACCTTGAGCCAACGGTCGATCTCATCACGGCTATACTCACCGGCGAAAGCCTCGGCTGCAAGGTCACCTATATCACGAGGAGAGCGGCACTGGCCCATGAAATGCCAGATAAAGAAATCATGCAGGCGGTATGGACCTATTATATCCTCGGTCTTCTGGGTCTGGTTACCTCCAGGGAGAAGCTCCGGACTGATGGGAGTGTCAATCACATCATACAGGAACGGCTTGACCGACGCATCCGGTTCATTCTCCGCCACGTACCTGATAATGTGCTGAATGGCGGTCTTGGGAATGCCACCGTTCACCGCATACATGGACATGTGGTCACCGTTGTAGGTACACCAGCCAAGAGCCAGTTCAGACAGGTCGCCGGTTCCCACCACAAGGGCCCCTATCTCATTGGCCACATCCATCAGAATCTGGGTGCGCTCGCGGGCCTGCGCGTTCTCGTAGGCCGAGTCATGGACGGTAGGGTCATGCCCTATATCACGCAGATGCAGCAGGCATGCCTCCCTGATGTTTATCTCGCGCCACTCGATGCCGAGAGACTTCATCATCCCGACAGCATTGTTATAGGTGCGATCGGTCGTTCCGAATCCCGGCAGGGTTATTCCCACCAGATTCCTTCGGTCCAGACCCATGGAATCGAGCGTGCGGGCACATACCAGCAGCGCCAGGGTGGAGTCGAGTCCACCCGACACGCCCAGCACCAGTCTCTTGATGCCTGTATGTTCCATGCGTGTACGGAGGGCACCGCACTGGATGGCAAACGCCTCACGGGCCTTGCGGGCAGTATCACAGCACATGAACGGGTCAGCGGAAACGCCTTCCATGCCCATGTCGGGAACAGAGGCTACAGTCGCTGCATCGGGATTGACATCGCACACTGTCAGACCTGCAGAAGGAGACTTGCCGCACAACATCGTTCCCCTGTGAGCCACCACAGCAAACCCCGGATACCAGTAATCGGTACTGGACTCACCGTTTCCTGCCGAAGCCAGGACTGCCGTGCAGCCGCATCTCAAAGAGAAACGGGTCATTTCCGCCGTGACTGTGTCTAAAGCACCCACCCTGCCCTCAATTGCCTGCGGGCAGAGCACTATTCCCTTGAAGCGGGCCTTCTCGTCCTCCACCTCCCCCGGGAAAGCCACTGAAACGGGGAAACGCTTGCCAAGGCCAAAGTCTAACACTTCCTTTACCTGACTGAAGCCTTTCCCTTCGGACAAGCCTGAGAACCACCGCTGTGAAGGGTTCGGGTCAACCCTGTAACCCAGCACCCGGCCGCTCTTGACGAAAGCCATAGCGTTGTAGAGCCTGTCGTTTTTCAGGAGCGGCAGACCTACGACAGCCATTGGCGTGAGTCCGGAAGTCCGCCGTGCAAGCCATCTGAGAGCCTCGGCCGACTTCTCTATCAGAAGGTTATTGCAGAGCAGATCACCCGCAGTATAGCCCGTGAGGGTCAACAACGGGAAACAAATCACATTCACACCCTCCGCGTGAGCCTCTCTCATGAGTTCAAGGCATGCCCCGGCATTGGCTTTAGGCTGAGCCAGATAAACATGCGGAACCGCAACTGCAACTTTCATATCCTGTATTCTTATTGTTCTTTAGGAGTGATACCCATCAAAGCGAGCATCTGCTTGGCGTACCTCCGGCCCATCTCACGGTAACCGGCAGCATCAAAATGCAGATGGTCGAATCCGCATGTAACGCCTTTGGATGAGATAACGTATGAGTTGGGCAGGGTCTCAGGCAGCTTGGCGATTATCTCGTTCATGGAAGCGCTGCGGCCCTGGACATCGGCATTCACGACTTCACCGGCAAGCAGTGGTACATCCTTTGCCTTGAGGCCGAGATCCTCAATCAGAGTCTCATAAACATACTTGACCTTTTCCGGCCAGTCCTCCTCGTTGATGTTTGACTCACCCTGGTGCATGAGGAAACCCTTGATGACTCCTACCTTCTGGGCCTCTTTGGCGCACTCGACCAGTCGCTGGTAACAGTTGTTGTCATACGGGGCGATCCAGTTCTTCATCCATACTGCGGCATTGTCACCATACTCCTGGGCACGGTCCTTCATGAATGCCTCGATCTTGCAGCCGCCTACAGCCACGCAGATAACACCTACACGACCCTTCTCCGGCAGATTCTCCACCATTGTACGGCCAAAATAGTCAACAGGGGTAAGGCCGTTGGTCTCACGGCAGAGAGGCGGGACTGCCGTGTACCACTCACCCTTCTTACGGCCCATCCTCTCGAAATCCACAGCCGCCATCATCTGCCAACGGTCGCTGATACCTTCACGGTCCTGGTCCTCGATGCGGGCGTTACCCTCCATGTTGGACTGCCCGAAAGCCAGATAGATGTAGAAATTCTTGTCCGGCTTTGATTTAGTGCCACTCTGTGAGCCGCATGCCACTGTTGCCACAAGGGCAACGGCAATGAATAATTTCCTAAGCATATCTTTCAATTAAAAACGTTTATCCAAGTCCATGCAAAATTAAGGCAAAAATCCTTGTCCTTAGAATCTGTTTTGATTTTTTCCGTGAAAATTATTATGGTCAGTTTTTTCATCTGTTTTCGCCGGTTTGAGGGCGTAATGGAGGTCCATTATAACCGAGGAGCGGTGGAAACAGAGGGAAAAAGAGGCCGTAAGAAATTCATGGAAACAAATCAAAACAGATTCTTAGTCTTGGCGGCAAAAAAAATGCAGAGCCCTGAACGAACTCTGCATTTTCATTCCAAAGGCAGGAATCAGATTCCGGCAGCCTCCTTCATCATCTCCTGGTTTGCGGTGATGTAAATCTCCACGCGACGGTTCTGGGCACGACCCTCCTCGGTATCGTTGCTGGCCACCGGCATGTTGAATGACATTCCCTTGGTGATGATGCGGTCCTTGCTCATGCCGCACTTCTTGAGATAGTCGGCAACTGCATCGGCACGACGTGCTGAAACCCTCTCATTGGCCTGGGCGGTACCTACATTGTCAGTATGGCCGTAGATGGTGATGTCTGTCTGCTCCATATCCTTCATGGTCTCGACAAACTTGCTCAGGGTCTCCTTTGACTCATCGCTCAGGTTAGAGCTGTTGAAACCGAACAGGATACCGCTGTCGAATGTAACCCTAAGGCCTTCCAGACCGTTCACGTCCTCAATTTTCTCAACCTTGGCTGCCTCAAGAGCAGCGAGCTCCTCGGCCTTCTTGTCCATACGGTTGCCGATGATGGCACCTGCGCCACCGCCTACACCTGCACCAAGAGCTGCGCCGATTGCGGCACTCTCGGCATCGCCACCCAGAAGAACACCGATACCGGCACCGATTGCGGCACCTGCACCACCGCCGATAAGACCACCGTTAGCGGTCTTTGACCATGATGAACAACCAGCGACTGAGAAGATCAGAGTTGCTGAAAGAATGATAGATAATACCTTTTTCATACTTGAATGTTTAAAGTTAATGTCCTTGAATTGTCCTCTATTGACCTGCAAATTTATGTTTAATTTTGATAAAACATAACATTCACCTTTTTTTTTCACTGTATTTGCATCAAACACCCCTCCCGGCGAAGCAATCTTTCGCTTTAGTCATTATCTTTGCGATTCATCTTATGCAACACAAAACAACAAACAAATAAAAGCGAATATGAAAGCAAGGCATCTCCTTTTTGCGGCAGCCGTCATACCGATGCTGGCCGTATCGTGCAAGGAAAAGAAAGAGCACGACGCATGCCATAAATGCGCCGACAGAGAAAACATCATCGTGGATGTACCGCGTGGAGAGCAGGCTCCGCCCGCCAATCCGGGACAGAGGAATTTCGGCGGAATGATTCCGCAGACTGGCAATGCCAACCGTCAGCGCCAGCAGCGTCCCGCACAGCCCGCACAACCCGCACAGCGCCCGCCGCAGAACATGCAGCGTCCAGCCCCGCAGGTCCGCACAGTATCGCTAAAGGAACTCTCCATGAGTGACCCGTTCATCTATCCGGACCCCGATACCAGGACCTACTGGCTCACCAGCACCGGCGGCTCACTCTACAAAAGCACCGACCTTGAGATGTGGACCGGACCGTACAACGTGATTGACCTGTCCGGCACATGGATGCAGGGACAGTTCGTGGCTGCCGCCGAGATCCATAAGTTCAACGGCAAGTTCTACTACGCAGGCACATGGAACAATCACGGGATCTGCATCGAACAGGTTCCCCGCCGCTACAACGTGCCCCTGAACCAGACCCAGCTGCTGGTGTCGGACAAGATCGACGGCCCCTATCTGCCCCTTGTCAAGGACTCGACGTTCTGCCTGGGCCCAACCACCTGGGATATAATCGACGGCACTCTCTACGAGGAGAATGACACTATTTATATGGTGTTCGTGCATGAGTGGACCCAGCTCATTGACGGCACGATGGCATACATGCCCCTGTCCAAGGACCTGACCCACCGCACCGCCGAGCCTACCACAATCTTCCGCGCATCGGAAGCCGCATGGAGCAAGGAGATGAATTCTATCGGCGAAGCCACCTTCGGCATGAAGATGCCGGGCTGGGTGACCGACGGTCCGCAGATGTTCCGCACAGAGACCGGCCGTCTGGGCATGCTCTGGTCCAGCTGGGGCGAGAACCGTTACGCACAGGGTATAGCCTGGTCGGAGAGCGGCAGCATCAAGGGTCCGTGGATTCAGGAAGAGAAGGCTTTCAAGGGTGACAATTCAGGCCACGGAATGCTGTTCAAGACCTTCGAGGGCCAGTTGCTCTACTCCGTGCACCACTCAGAGAACAACGGTCCGCGCAAGCCCGAAATCTGGACTGTCGATGCATCAGGTGACAATCTGATTCTTGGCAAACGCATTCATTAATCACATCACTTAAATAAAATAATATGCAAACCGTGGGTGTTATGCCCGCGGTTTGTTGTATCTTCGCGAATCAAACAGCAAACAGAACAAGATGAAGATTTCCAACCGCGCTGAAATCATGCCCAGTTCGCCTATCCGCAAGCTGTCAGGCATAGCACAGAAGATCGAGTCCGAGGGCATCAAGGTCTATCACCTGAACATAGGCCAGCCCGACCTGCCCACACCGCAGATCGGTCTTGACACCCTCAAGAAGATTGACCGCAAGGTGCTGGAATACACCCCGTCACAGGGATTCCTGAGCCTTAGGAAGAAACTGTGCGACTATTACGAGCAGTATCAGATCAAATTCAATCCTGATGACATCATCGTGACCAGCGGAGGAAGCGAAGCGGTTCTGTTTGCATTCATGACCTGCCTCAACCCCGGTGATGAGATCATAGTGCCCGAGCCGGCATACGCCAACTACATGGCATTCGCGGTATCGGCCGGAGCTGTAATCAAGCCCATCGTATCGACCATCGAGGACGGTTTCGCCCTGCCCCCGGTCGAGAAGTTCGAGGAACTGATAACCGAGCGCACCAAGGGCATCCTGATTTGCAACCCCAACAACCCCACCGGGTACCTATACACCCGCAAGGAGATGCTGCAACTGCGTGACCTTGTCAAGAAATATGACCTCTATCTTTTCTCTGACGAAGTATATCGTGAGTTCATATACACTGGCTCGCCGTACATTTCGGCCTGCCACCTGGAAGGTATTGAAAACAATGTGATACTTATTGACTCCGTCTCCAAACGCTACTCCGAGTGCGGCATCCGCATAGGCGCCATCGCCACCAAGAACCAGGAGGTGCGAAACGCCGTGATGAAGTTCTGTCAGGCACGTCTCTGCCCGCCGCTGATAGGCCAGATGATAGCCGAGGCCTCCATATCCGCCCCGCGCGAGTACATGACCAACACATACGAGGAGTTCATAACACGCCGTAAATACCTGATCGACGGTCTCAACAAGATTCCGGGAGTATATTCGCCCATACCCATGGGTGCATTCTACACTACGGCCAGACTGCCAATCGATGACTGCGAGAGATTCTGCAAATGGTGTCTGACCGATTTCCGCCGTGACGGCAAGACCATCATGATGGCTCCCGGCACCGGCTTCTACTCCGACCCTCAATACGGCCGCGACCAGGTGCGTTTAGCATACGTTCTCAACATTGATGACCTCAAGGATGCTCTCAGGCTTCTGGCTGAGGCATTGGATGAATACAACAATCTGCCTAAGAAATGAAGCGTCTCTCCACCCTGCTCCTCTCTCTTGCCACAGTACTGCTCTGCAGTGCCGCCGCTCCCAAGCGCGAATTCCGCGGAGCCTGGATACAGGCGGTGAACCATCAATTTGAAGGCATTCCCACCCCTGAGCTCAAGGCCGAGCTCTCCCGCCAGCTCGACACACTGGCATCGTGCGGGATAAACGCCATACTTTTCCAGGTACGCGTCGAGGCCGATGCCCTGTACAAATCCGACCTGGAACCCTGGAGCGCCTATCTGACAGGAGCCCAGGGCAAGGCTCCTGACGAGAACTGGGATCCGCTGAAGTTCATGACAGAACAATGCCACAGCCGGGGCATGGAACTGCACGCCTGGATCAACCCGTTCCGGGCCAAGACCGCCCCGACAAAGGAATTTGCGTACAATCATCAGATGAGACAGCATCCGGAACGCATCATAAAGTACGGAGAGCTCGCACTGTTCGATCCAGCCCTCAAGGAGAACCGCGACTGGATCTGCCAGATTGCCGCTGATATCACAAGACGTTATGACATTGACGGCTTCCATATCGACGACTACTTCTATCCATACCCTGACGGCAATCTGAAATTCAATGACGATGCATCCTTCAGGCAAGACCCGCGAGGGTTCACCAACCGGGACGACTGGCGACGTGACAATGTGAACCTGTTCATAGAACAGCTTTACCATACCGTAAAGGATATCAAGCCCTGGGTCAAATTCGGGATATCGCCCTTCGGCATTTACCGGAACAAATCGGCCGCCTACCCCGACGGCAGCGAGTCTTCCGGTTTCGAGAACTGGAGCGGACTGTATGCCGATGTTCTTCTTTGGATTGAGAAAGGCTGGATGGACTACTGCATCCCGCAGGTATATTGGAATACAGGCAACAAAGCGGCGGACTACTCCATACTGACCCAATGGTGGTCCGACCATGCGGGAGGATGCCTCATGTACATAGGCCAGGATGTAGAACGCACCGTGCAAGGCAAGGACCCGAACCATCCGGAGAGTCATCAGCTCCGGCACAAGCTGAATCTCCAGCGTATTCTTCACGGCCTTCAGGGCAATTGCTTCTGGCCCGCCAAATCACTGGTAGATAACCCCAAGGATTACCGTACCGTTCTTAAGGCAGAATACTACAACACTCCTGCCCTTCAGCCCATAAGCGACAGTATGCCTAAGAATATTCCCGGTAAGGTGCGCAAGCTCATGCCGGTTGAGACCAAGGACGGTCCGGTCCTTTTCTGGACAGCCCCCAAAGCCCGCAAGGAACTGGACCGTGCCGTCCAGTACGTGGTGTACCGCTTTGAAAGAGGAGAGGCAATCAATATTGACAACCCGCAGCACATTGTGGCAGTAACCCGTCACACATTCCTGAACCTTCCCTACCGCGACGG
>JAGAEZ010000108.1 GCA_017612875.1 Bacteroidaceae bacterium
CGTAAAGGGATTTTATCGCGGAGCGTTTGACAGTATTCCATTCCTGAATGATGATGCCAAGCGTACGTTCCTGCACCTTTTGCTGCGCCCCGGTTACATGATACGCGATTATATAAAAGGTAAGCACGATATTTATCTGGCACCTCTTACATCGCTCATTATATTCTACGCTTTCTTCTCTCTTGTTTCATCGATTGCGCATCCGGAGTATAAAAGCGATAATTCATCGGCTTACAAAATCGATTCGGACTCAATACTACATTCGGGGTCTTTTATTGATCTTGACTTCTCGTCTGTTGATTCGGTCGATATGGCAGAGATTGACCGGCATATCAAGGTTAAGACGGAAAATCTGATGGTGTATCTGGAGGAGATTGACATACTGATGCATCTGGACAGTCATCCCGAGGCCGTAGATTCACCCAAGAAAGCATCGCTGGCTGCATTTGAGAGCGCATTGCGCAGTCAGGGCCTGCAGTATTTCGTAGGGATATTCCTGCTGCTTTGGCCGGCCATGCGACGAGTGTTGCGCAAGCAATCTGTGGGGTGGGCCGCATCGGCCACTATTGCTGCGTACGTGCTGTGTCAGTTCAGTTTCTTTATGCTGTTTGTGCTGATACTGTCGTTTGGCCAGAAGAATGAGATAGGGGTGCTTTTTATGGGCCTGCTGATAATGATAGATTACCATCAGCTTTTCGGTATAGGCTACAAAAAAAGTTTCTGGCTCACCGTAAAGACCGGCCTTTGCTTCGGGCTGTTCATAGCCTTGCTTATATTGCTGTTGAGTATAGCTGTAGCGGTCTATATGTTCTTGTGACACTTCTCTTTAATGTCGTGCTCCTCAAAATGTAGCACAAAAGCGGCGCGTTCTTTGTCAGGAATCCTGTCCAACGCCTGGTAGAGTTGTTGGTAGCGGAAAGCGTCATCGGTGGAAATATTTTTTAAAGGGATTTGTTGATGGTGGAGATGTAGTCCAGAACCTCATCACGGCCCGATTTGTCAAGTGAGGAGGTGATGAAGTGGGGTGGGAGTTCCTCCCATTGTTCCAATAGGGTGTCAAGGTATTTCTTTACATTTTCAGTCAGGCGGCCTCGGCCCAGTTTATCGGCCTTGGTAAAAATAATGGAAAAGGGTACAGAGTTCTCGCCCAGCCAGGTGATGAATTCCAGGTCAATCTTCTGAGGCTCCAGACGGCTGTCTATCAGTACGAACAGGGACGTGAGCTGCTCGCGGTGCAGGATGTAGCTCTCTATCATGCGCCTGAGCTGTTCTTTCTGGGCCTGTCCGCGCTGGGCATAACCGTATCCGGGCAGGTCAACCAGATACCAGTCATCGTTTATCAGGAAATGATTTATGAGAAGTGTCTTTCCCGGAGTGGAGGAGGTCTTGGCAAGTCCCTTGCGGGATGTAAGCATATTGATCAGGCTGGACTTGCCTACGTTGGAACGCCCGATGAACGCATATTCGGGGCGGTTATGCTGCGGGCATTTGCCGAGGTCTGTATTGCTGATGATGAACCGGGCGCTTTTTATCTCCATAGCCTTGTCGAATTACATCCGCAAAAGTAGGCATTTTTCGTGGTATTGACTATTTTTGCAGAGCAATACCTTAAATAATATGGACCGTCAGTATCCGTCAGCAGCATTGGAAAGAGCTGTGGGAGAGTTCTCCCGCCTGCCCGGGATAGGCCGGAAGACCGCGTTGAGGCTTGTGCTGCATCTGCTCTCAAGGCCGGAAGAGGAGGTCAGCACGTTCGGACGCGTGTTCAGCACCCTCAAGCAGGATATCCGTTACTGCAAGGTCTGTCACAACATTTCGGACACCGACATCTGTTCGGTTTGCGCCAATCCCAAGCGTGACGGCTCCATAGTCTGCGTGGTGGAGAATGTGCAGGACGTGCTCGCCATAGAGAACACCATGCAGTTCAACGGCCTGTACCATGTGCTAGGCGGAGTCATCTCCCCGGTTGACGGCATCGGACCTTCGGACCTGCAGATAGCGTCGCTGGTGGAGCGTGTGTCAGCAGGTGGAATCAGTGAGGTGATTCTGGCGCTCAGCCCCACGATGGAGGGCGACACGACCAATTTCTTCATCTCCCGCAAGCTTGCCGGGCTCGGGGTGAAACTGAGTGTGATAGCGCGCGGGGTGACGGTAGGTAACAATCTGGAGTATGCCGACGAGGTCTCGTTGGGACGTTCCATCCTGGACCGTACTCCTTTCGTATAACGACAAGAAAAGTGATTGCTATGGAAATAAAGAAGCTTTCTGCAAGGCTAAAGGCAGGTTGGATAGGGATGTATGCCGTCACGGGCATTATAGTGCTTCTGTTTGAGACCGGATGCCTGTCAAAGGGCACGGTGACCGAGGCGAAAACAGCATATATCCTGGAGATTTCGGGGGTGCTGCTTTCACTTGCCCTGATTCCGCTCGCACTCAGGGGATTCAAGAGGATGGTGGACAGGCTCGACGAGAAAGAGTACAGTGACAGCCGCATCCTGCGTATCTACGGGATTTGTTCCTGGGTAAGGCTGTTCGCCTTCCTTGTGGTGATTGCAGGAGGAATGATTCTGTATTACATCCTTGATGACACTATCGGACTCTACATTGCAGGCATAGGAGCCCTGTGCTCGCTGTTCTGCTTCCCGTCATATAGTGCTGTGAGTAACGATACCGGTATTTGAACCATGCCATCGGTCAGCGTCATAGTAGTAAACTACAATGTCCGGCACTACGTGGAGCAGTGCCTGAACTCGGTGCTGCGTTCTGTTCCCGATGCTCAGGTCATTGTGGTTGACAACTCCTCCAAGGATGGCTCAGTGGATTATCTCAGGCAAAGGTTCCCGGATGTCCGGGTCATTGCCAATGAGGAGAACCTGGGGTTCGGGCGTGCCAACAACATGGCGCTCGCCTTGGCGGAAGGACGGTATGTGCTTTTCCTGAATCCTGATACGGTTGTGGCCGAAAAGACCATTCCCCGTTGCATCGAGTATATGGACACCCATCCGGAGACGGGAGCCGTCGGGGTGAGGATGATGTATGCCGACGGTTGTTTCGCACCAGAGTCACGCCGTTCGCTTCCCACACCGTCGGTCGCCTTCTGGCACATGACAGGCTTGGGGCGGTTATTCCCTGAATCCAGGGTGTTTGCAAAATATCACCTCACATACGAGGATCCTGCTGAGGAATGCCCAATCGATGTGGTGTCCGGGGCGTATATGTTCGTGAGGAAGACCGTGCTGGACATGACAGGCGGGTTCGATGAGAGATTCTTCATGTATGGTGAGGACATTGACCTTTCCTACCGGATCATGAACGCAGGGTACTCGAACGTATATCTGCCGGTACCTATTATCCATTACAAGGGCGAGAGTACGGTCAGGACTTCATACCGTTATGCCAAGGTGTTCTATGATGCCATGCTGATATTCTTCAACAAGCATTTCCGCCGTTCAGCCTGGATCATCGCTCCATTGGTCTGGCTTGCGGTGGGTGTCAGGAAGATAGGCACATTTTTACGTGAGAACCTGTTCCGTCGCCGTAGAACGGGGACGGGGAACAG
>JAGAEZ010000109.1 GCA_017612875.1 Bacteroidaceae bacterium
ACAGATTCTCAATTGACGACCAATAATAATCACTTTTCAAGGCTGTGCCTGCAGTTGCAAGCTTGGAATTGAAACAGGAATAGTTCATGGTTGTTGCGCTGGGGCCTGCTCCATTGCCGCGACCGATGAACATGTATTTCCAGTCCTGAATGGCAGGCAGTCGCCAGACACCACCACCAACTGCGCCATGACCTGACGCAACGGCAGTTGCACCAGCATAAATCGCAGCCGGGTCATCCTTCAGCGCGACAGCCAGGCCATGACTGCAGTTCGAGGCACTGCCCACGTATGCAATCATGGCGACGGCGGAGGTTCCGGCAGCAGCTGTGCGGTTTCCTGGAGCTTGGTACGGGTGAGCAAGGTATCGTCCTCATAGGCGTACGCTACAAATTCTGACTTATATAACCGGTAATCCACTGTCCCACTTCCCGGGTTCCGTAGTGTGCCCCGCCCTCAACCTGTATCTCGGGGGTGCGGACACCGGCATCAAGGGAGGCCTGGACTGCCTGTCGGATCAGGTTTCCCTCTTCATTGAGTCCGAAGTACTCGAACATCATCGCTGCGCTCAGGATCTGGGCTATCGGGTTGGCTATGTTAAGCCCCTTGCCCTGCGGCCACGAGCCGTGCACCGGCTCGAACACCGGAGTATGCTCGCCAGTGGATGCGCTGGGCAGAAGTCCCATCGATCCCGTGATGCATGAGCCTTCATCGGTCAGGATATCACCGAAGGTATTCTCAGTTACGATAACATCAAAGAAACGCGGTTCCTGGATCATACGCATGGAGGCGTTATCGACAAACATGAAATCGGTCCGGACATCAGGATACTCCTTCATCATCTCCATGGCCACATTGCGCCACAGCCGGGAACTGGCCAGGATATTAGCCTTATCCACGACGGTCAGGTGGTTGCGGCGGGCACGGGCATACCTGTAACCCACCCGCAATATGCGCTCCACTTCATGGCGGCTGTAGATATTGGTGTCATAAGCTTCGTCGGTCCCCTCCTTCCTCGGTCCGAAATACATGCCGCCGGTAAGTTCGCGGATACAGATGAAATCGGCTCCGCCCACTATCTCATCCTTGAGCGGGGACTTGTGCACCAGGCAGTCGAATGTCTGTATAGGACGGATATTGGCGTAGAGGCCCAGTCTCTTGCGCATGGCCAGCAAGCCCTGTTCCGGACGGACCTTTGCAACGGGATCATTGTCATATCTGGGGTCACCCACTGCGGCGAAAAGCACCGCGTCGCTCTCCATGCATGTGCGGAAAGTCTCCTCGGGGAACGGGTCACCGGCCAGATCAATGGCATTAGCGCCGCAAATGGCTTCGCGGTACTCGACCTCGTGTCCGAACCTGCGGGCGACGGCGCTCGTCACCGCCACACCCTGCTCCATTATCTCGGGGCCGATACCGTCACCGGCCAGGACTGCAATCCTAAGTTTCATATCATTTGCTCTATCTTGTTCAACATCTTTACAGTCGCCTTGATGGCTGCCTCAGTCTGGTCAGCGTCAAGGCCCCGGGTCTTGAATTCCGAACCCTTGAAGCTCCATGTTATTATGGTCTGCACAAAGGCATCGGTACGGCCTCCGGGCGGAATCGACACGGTATAGTTGGTCAGTACCGGGAAGGGTTTGTCCAGACCGGCGTAAATCTTGCGCAGGGCACGTACGAAAGCATCGTACTGACCGTCACCGGTAGCGGCCTCCTGATACGGCTCACCGTCAATCTCTATCTTGACGGTCGCCTGCGGGCGCAGTCCCTGGGTAAGGCTGAGAGAATAGTTCAGGACACGGATACGCTGTTCCTCCTGCTCGTGATGCAGTACGTCATGCACTATGTAAGGCAGGTCATCCTGAGTCACCTGTTCTTTCTTCACCCCCAACTCGATGATCCGGTCCGTCACCTTGCGCATGGACTCCTCGTCCAGCTCTATACCCATGGCCTCAAGGTTCATCTGGATATTGGCCTTGCCGCTGTTCTTGCCCAGAGCATACTCCCTCACGCGCCCGAAACGCTCCGGCAGTAGTGCATTGTAATAGAGATTGTCCTTCTTGTCGCCATCGGCATGAACGCCGGCGCACTGGGTGAACACGAACTCTCCCACCACAGGCATATTGTGCGGGATATGGATGCCGCTGTCCATCTCCACCTTACGGCTCACCTTGAACAGACAGTCCTCATGCAATCCCGTCACCACACCCATCTGGTCCTCAAGCACAGCCAGAACGCTGCTTAGCGGCGCATTGCCGGCACGCTCTCCCAAGCCGTTGACAGTAGTGTGGATACCCTTGACCCCTGCCTTGACGGCACTCCACACATTCGCCACAGCCAGGTCATAGTCATTATGGGCATGGAAATCGAAGTGTATGGAAGGATAGCGTCCCACCATACGGCGGCAATATTCAAGAGTGGTGTCAGGGTTAAGGATTCCAAGCGTATCAGGCAGCATGACACGCCTGATGGGCATAGCAGCCAGAGCATCCATAAGCCCGAAAACGTACTTAGGCGAACGTTTCATGCCGTTGCTCCAGTCCTCCAGATAGACATTCACCTCCAAACCCCTGCTTACGGCATACTCCACGGTACTCAGAATATCGGCTATATGCCCGGCGGCTGTCTTGCCCAACTGTGCGGTAACGTGTTTCAGGCTACCCTTGCAAAGCAGGTTCATGACACGGCAACCCGCACCGAGTATCCAGTCGGCCGAACGGTTCAGGTCAACGAATCCCAGCACTTCGAGGCGGTCTATGCAACCGTTGCGTCCCGCCCATTCGGCGATACCGCGCACGCACTCCTGCTCACGGTCCGACACCATTGCCGACGCTATCTCCACTCTGTCCACATTAAGGTCGGAGAGCAACGACTGGACTATACTCAGTTTTTCCTGAGCCGAAAAACTCACGCCCGAAGTCTGCTCGCCGTCACGCAATGTGGTATCCAGTATCTCGATGTAACGGCTACGCGCGGCACGGCTCTCATAGGCCTCGATATCGGCCTTACGGCTCAGCAGATAGTCAATGTCGTCATATCCGTTCATAAGGCAATGCTTCTTGTAGCCGTCTATCTCAAACTTCTCGCTGTGACCGGTGGAAACGATCGTGACCGTCTGTTCCGGCAGATCCACCCTAACCGTTGCAGCCGGGTCAGCAAGCACCGTCCGCAACAGCTCGTCACGGAAAGCGCGGCTCACAGTCACCGGCAACACGAAACAGTTAAGCAGATTGCCCCGGTGTATGTCGGCAAAGCGGTCGGATATGATAACTCTTATGCCGTAGCCCGCGATGGCCCATGCGGCATGTTCCCGGCTTGAGCCCGAACCCCAGTTGGTACCGGCCACCAGAATCTCATGACAGCCCTTGTGCGGACGCTCGCTATACTCGGGGCGGTTCAGCACGAACCCTGCCACAGGATTGCCGTCGGCACCATAGCGCAGGTCATGCATGAACGCATCGCCGAAATAGCCCAGGTCACGGGTGGTCGCCGCCATGTACCGGGCAGGAATTATCAGGTCCGTGTTACAGTTGTCAATATCCATCGGAACGCAGGTCGATTCCACTATGCTCATCTTCTTTTCCATAGTCACAAGAGTTTACGGGGGTCAGTTATCACGCCTGTCACGGCACTCGCAGCTACAGTCAGAGGACTGGCCAGCACAGTTCTGGAACCGGGTCCCTGACGGCCCACAAAGTTCCGGTTGGAGGTGGATATGCACAGTTTACCGGCCGGCACCTTATCGGGGTTCATGGCCAGGCAGGCTGAGCATGAAGGCATCCGCAACTCAAAACCGGCTTCTTCGAGAACCTTATCTATCCCCTCCTCTATTATCTGCTTACGTACAGCCCATGATCCCGGCACCAGCCATGCCGTAACATCCGGAGCCTTTCTGCGGCCCTGGACCACGCTTGCAAAAGCACGGAAATCCTCAATGCGCCCGTTGGTGCATGCACCCAGAAAACACCAGTCAACAGGAGTCCCTTCCAGCTTCTGTCCGGGAACGAACTGCATATAGTCCAACTGATTCTTAAGCTGTGTACGTTCGGCATCACTCAATCCGTCATAAACGGGAACAGTGCCATCTACTGCAATACCTGCACCTGGATTGGTTCCGTAAGTCACACGCGGTACTATGTCATCGGCATAAAAAGTAATCTCCCTGTCAAACACGCAGTCATCGTCCGATCGCAATGTGCGCCATGCAGCCACAGAACGGTCCCAGTCAGCCCCCTTGGGCGCATATTCACGCCCGCGTAACCAGTTGAAAGCGGTCTCATCGGGAGCGATCAGTCCGGCACGGCTACCCATCTCTATCGAGAGGTTCGACAGCGTGAGACGTCCCTCCATGCTCATCTCGCGAACCACCCGTCCGGCATACTCCACAGCATAGCCCGTAGCGCCCGATGTGGTCATCTGAGCCATAATGTAGAGCGCGACATCCTTTGCCGTCACACCTTTGCCGAGTTCACCTTCAATATTGATCCTCATGGTCTTGGGCTTCCGCTGCAATATGCATTGCGATGCCAGCACCTGCGCCACCTCGGATGTACCGATGCCCATTGCAACGGCACCGAGAGCGCCATGGGTGGAGGTGTGTGAATCACCGCATACAATGGTCATTCCCGGAAGGGAAAGACCTTTCTCCGGCCCCACGACATGTATGATGCCGTTATCGGGACTGCCCGGTCCGAAATACCTTATGCCGGATTCGCGGCAATTCCGCTCTAAAGTCTCCACCTGCCTGTGACCCACCGGGTCATCTATCCTGTCGCTGCAGTCTGACTGTGTATTGTGGTCAGCCATGGCAACCACGCGCTCAGGGCGCAGCACGCCGCAACCCTTGTCACGTATGGTATCGAACGCCTGGGGAGTAGTAACCTCATGGCAGTAAAGACGGTCTATATAAAGCTGTACGGGACCGTCGGGGATGGCCTGCACCACATGCGCGTCCCATATCTTGTCAAAAAGAGTCTTTCCCATTATTCCTGAGGCTTGAACTTGTTGATACAATCTATGTAAGCCTCCACACTGGCGGTAACGATATCGGTATCCGATCCGAATCCGTAATAGAGATGGCCGTCATTCTCAACCTGCATGTGCACCTTACAAACGTCATCCGATCCTTTTGAAAGAGCCTGGATAGTCATCTCCTTGAGCGTCATCTTGCGATGGATGATCTGCTTGAGAGCCTTGATCGACGCATCCAACGGGCCGTTTCCGGTCGATGCAGCCTCAAACTCCTCACCGGCCACATTGAGACGTATGGCTGCGATGGGAGTCACGCCTTTACCTGTAGTAACCTGCAGGCTGTCAAGCTTGACATGCTTTATGGCGGCGGTATCGGCACCGGCCAGCATCAGGATATCATCATCATTCAGCTCTTTCTTCTTATCGGCCAACTTGAGGAATGCCTCATATATGCGGTCCAGCTGCCTGGAATCGACCTTTATTCCAAGCGCTACAAGGCGGTGCTTGAGTGCAGCACGGCCTGAACGGGCGGTCATTACGATGTTATTGTCATCCAGACCCACATCCTTGGGATCCATTATCTCGTACGTATGGGTATTCTTGAGCACACCGTCCTGATGTATGCCGCTGGAATGGGCAAAGGCGTTACGTCCCACAATGGCCTTGTTGAACTGTACAGGCATGCTCATGAGCGATGACACCATACGGCTGGTGGGATAAATACGGGTTGTCTTGATATTGTAATCCAACGGTATCCTGGCGTGATGACATTTGATTATCATGGCAATTTCCTCAAGTGACGTATTGCCTGCACGCTCGCCCACTCCGTTAACGGTAACCTCAACCTGACGGGCTCCGTTAAGCACACCGCTCATGGTGTTGGCCGTCGCCATACCCAAATCGTTATGACAGTGGGTGGACAGAATGGCCTTTCCGTTGGCCAGACCATCCACATGCTCCATCAGGAAACGGATCTTGGAGCCATATTCATCGGGCAGGCAATAGCCTGTGGTATCAGGAATGTTTATTATGGTAGCACCCGCCTTGATGGCCGCCTCAGCTACACGGGCCAGATACGCGTTGTCAGTACGTCCGGCATCCTCGGCATAGAACTCCACCTCATCGACCTTCTTTGAAACGGCATACCTGACGGCAGCCACAGCACGTTCTATAATCTCCTCGCGTGTGCTGTTGAATTTATAGCGGATATGCTCGTCACTGGTACCTATACCGGTATGTATCCGCTTGTAACGCGCATACCGCAGAGCCTCGGCAGCCGCATCAATATCACTCTCCACAGCCCGGGTCAGAGCGCAAATGACAGGCCATGTCACCGCTTTTGAAATCTCCACTACAGAGTTGAAATCACCCGGACTACTGGCAGGGAAACCCGCCTCGATCACATCCACACCCAGCTGCTCGAGCTGACGGGCCACCTCAATCTTCTCAATGGTATTGAGCTGGCATCCCGGGACCTGTTCGCCGTCCCGGAGCGTGGTGTCAAAGAAAAACAGTCTGTCAGACATATCGTTCAGTTAATTGTCGGTCATACAAAAAAAGCCTCTCCCACTCTTGTGAGAAAGGCTTTTGCATTTATTCCATTACGTTCAGATATATGCGTCAGGCTTCCTCACACCGGCTGTCCGGAATGATAATGGAAATGATGATGTAGCCCTGCAGTCGCATATAATCTTTACTTTAATTCTCCTTTTCCGCTGCAAATGTACTCTAATTCCTTAAATAATCAATCCGATGAGCGTTTTTTTTTCAATGTCCGCCCTCATCATCGTATAATACAGACTCTCAAGGAACGTCCCAGAAGGAGGTTTCAGTGCAAGTGACCTTCCTCGACAGGTTTCCGGCCTTGAACAGGAAATCGCCCTCCTCCAGTCTCCACTTCCCGTCAGCACCGATGAATGCCAGTTCCTTGGCTTTCAGGCAGAAAGAGACCGTCTTGCTCTCCCCCGGCATAAGCTCTATCTTAGTGAAGGCGCGCAGACGCTTGTTGTCGGGAACAACCGACGCCACCAGGTCGCTCGAATAGAGAAGGACCGGTTCCTTGCCCTTCACGGTGCCGGCGTTACGTACCTTTACGGTCACGTTCAGCTCATCCTCCGGCCCGCTGAACCGGCTGCGGTCAACCTGCAGGTCGGAATATTCGAACCTTGTGTAGCTCAGACCGTATCCGAACGGCCACAGCAGCGACACCTTGGCATCATAGTTGTATGCGCCCGACATGGTGCCCACCTCCTCGCTCACCTTGTAGTCATAATTGGCCAGCGAATTGATCTCACGCGGATAGGTGTATGGCAGCTTCGCAGAGAAACAGGCATCGCCCGTTATCAGGTTGGCCAAAGCATCGGCACCGTAGTTACCCGGCAGCAGGACATCAATGACAGCCTTTGCGAGAGGCTCTATATCGGTAATCAGACGCGGACGGCCCTCATTCAGGACCAGAATGACAGGCTTGCCCGTCTTGTAGAGTTCCTTGACAAGATTGCGCTGGTTTTCGGAGAGCCACAGGTCAGAAAGGTTACCAGGGGTCTCGCAGTAGCTGTTCTCGCCTATGCAGGCCACAATCACGTCAACATTGCGGGCAGCGGCGACAGCCTTGGCTATCTGAGGCTCGTTCTCCGCATAGTAATCACCTGCCTCATTGTAAGTCACGCCCTGCTCCAGAACGACATTGTTCTTGCCGAACTTCATGCAGAATGCCTCATATATGGTATTGTAGCGCTCAGAGAGATCCTCGGCACCTGAACCCTGCCAGGTATATGTCCAACCTCCGTTCAGGCAACGCATCTGATTGGCGTTCGGTCCGGTGAGCAGGATCTTGCAGTATTTTGAGAGCGGCAGGATGCCGTCCTCGTTCTTGAGCAGCACCTCACTCTCCTCGGCGGCGTTGAGCGCCTTCAATGCATGTTCCTCCGATGCGAACCTGTCATATCCGCTACCTCCGGTATTGGGCTTGTCAAACAGTCCGAGACGGTATTTGAGCCTGAGGATACGCCTCACTGCATCGTCGATCCTCTCCATGCTGACCTTGCCCTCCTCCACAAGCTCCTTCAGCAGGATGCAGAAATCCACGCTGTACGGATCCATGCTCATGTCGATTCCGGCATTGACGGCTATCCTGATGGCATCCTTCTTGTCAACAGCCACCCTTTCACGGGTATAGAGATTGTTGATGTCAGCCCAGTCCGTCA
This sequence comes from Bacteroidaceae bacterium, assembly GCA_017612875.1. Classification (GTDB taxonomy): domain Bacteria; phylum Bacteroidota; class Bacteroidia; order Bacteroidales; family Bacteroidaceae; genus Colenecus. The sequence goes on from JAGAEZ010000109.1 coordinate 8,175, forward strand.
CTATCATGCCGTCCCAGTTCAGGTCCTCCTTGAGCCACTTGGTCAGGTATTCGTAGCTCGAGTGGACCGGAACACCGTTTATGCTCCCGGAGTTGACCATCACGCTCAGGGCACCGGCCTCTATGGCCGCCTTGAAGGGAGCGAAATATTTCTCACGGAGCATGGCCGGCGAAACGTATGCCGGAGTGCGGTCCTTGCCGGAGAACGGGGCTCCGTAGCAGAAATAGTGCTTGATGCAGGCCGCCACGTTATAGGCACCGAGACGGTTGGCATCGTCGCCCTGATAACCGGCCACCTCGGCCTCGGCCATGCGTGCGTTCACTATTGCATCCTCGCCGAAACTCTCCCAGATGCGCGACCAGCGCGGATCACGTCCCAGGTCCAGAACCGGATTGAACACCCAGGGACAATCCGCAGCCCGGCTCTCGTATGCCGTGACCTGAGCCATATCCGTGGCTAACCGGGTATTGAACGATGCTCCGAGATTGATGGGTTGCGGGAATATGGTTCCGGCCTGAACGTATGTCACGCCATGGTTGTGGTCAAGACCATACAGGCACGGGATCCCCATGTACTCCATGGATTTCTGCTGGATCTTCCCGACAATCCGTTGCCAGTCCTCGACCGTAGCGGCTCTTCCGCCGGGGGTGTTCAGTATGGAACCTACCCTGTACTTGGACAGGATTGTATCCAGGACCGTCTCATTAAACTGCCATGAAGGTCCGTTTCCACCGCGGACCGTTGACCCGAAGATATCCAGGTTGAGCTGAAGCATCTGCCCTACCTTGTCGTCAAGAGTCATTCTGGACAGGATCCTATCGATCTTCTTCTCCATCTGTGCATCACGCGGGATGGAAGGCTCGTGTTTACTGGTGGGCTGTCCGCATGAGACTGTCACGAAAACCGCAACCGAAAGCAGCGGCATCAACAAATTGGCATGAAAGAGTTTCATCGGGTTGCGCATGGAGTTAATCAGATTGTCACGGTTGTCTTGAGGCGTATGTCATCCGATGCCGAACCGAGCTGAAGCTCAATATCACCGTTCTCAAGAGTCCAGCCGTCAGTGGTTTTGGACTCATCCCAGTAGCGAAGTTCCGAAACCGGAATCTCCAGGGTCACCGTCTTGGTCTCGCCGGCACCGAGAGTAACGCGCTTGAAAGCCTTCAGCTCCTTGTAGGGACGCTCAACCTTGGAATCCTTGTAGTGAACATAGAGCTGCGCCACCTCATCGGCTTCCATGCCGCCCTCGTTCTTTAGCTTGAACGTGACCTTGATAACATCCTTAGCCTTGTACTTGCTCTTGTCAGTCTTGATGTCGGAATATCCGAAGTTCACGTATGACAGGCCGTGACCGAACGCATACATGACGGGCTGCTGTTTGGTGTCGAACCAACGGTAACCCACCAGGAGCTTTTCAGTATAGAGGGCATCCGGAACAGTATTGGTGCGGCGTGCGTTGGCATTGCCGCCCAGGTCCTGACGGTACATGTTGGTGAACAGGTCACCATCATTGCTGGCCCTCTGCGGGAAGTTACCCATCGCGTATGCAGGTGAATCCTCAAGCTTTATGGGGAATGTGAAAGGAAGCTTTCCGGAAGGGGCTATATCGCCGAACAGCACATCGGCCAGTGCATTGCCGCCCTCCATGCCGTTCCACCATCCCTGGACAATGGCAGGTGAATATTTCTCGAGTTTCTGGAGGTCACAAGGGCCACCGCTGATTATCACGCTCACGATGTTCGGATTGACAGCCGACAGGGCAGCCACAAGCTCCTCCTCGCCGAGCGGCAGCTTGATGTCCTGACGGTCGCTGCCCTCAGTCTCTATGGTCTTGCTGGTTCCCCCCACGAAAATCACCAGGTCGGCCTCCTTGGCAGCCTTGATAGCCTCAATCAGCAGATCGGTATTGATGGACGCAGGTGTAGCGGGCCTTCCCCATCCGCCACCCTGGGCCAGGGTATAACCCTCAGAGTAGGTCACTGTCACATTGCTTCCGGCATGATTCTGTATGCCCTTGAGAGGAGTGATCTCATACGGAGCCTTGACTCCTGCCCCGACACCTCCGTTAGCGGTAATTGCTACGGCATTCCTGCCTATGACGGCAATCTTCCTGACGTTCTTCTTTATGGGCAGCAGACCGCCTTCGTTCTTGAGCAGGACCACCGATTTCTTGGCTACCTCGTATGCTGTCTTCTGCTGTTCGGGCAGGCTGGTCTTGCCCTGATTGGCCTTCTCGTCGGGTATGGCCTCGATTGCGAAACGCACGCGCAGCAGCTCACGGACCTTGGCATCGACCACGCTCTCAGGCACCTTGCCGGCCCTGACGGAGTCAATCAGCGGTTTGCCGAGATAGTTGCTGCCTGTCATCTGGACATTAAGCCCATGCAGTGCGGCGCCCATAGTGGAATGTGTGCCGCCCCAGTCCGATACGGTGAATCCCTTGAAGCCCCACTCTCCGCGGAGTATCTCGTTCAGCAGATGCTCGTTCTCGGAACAATAGTAACCGTTCACCTTATTATATGCGGGCATCACCACCATGGCTCCTCCTTCACGGACAGCAGCCTCGAAGGGTTTCAGATAAAGCTCACGCATGGTGCGCTCATCGGCCACCACGTTCACGCTGCCACGGTTTGTCTCCTGGTTGTTGAGAGCGAAATGCTTGACACATACAGCCGTTCCTGCATCCTGGGAACCCTTGGTATATTCCACCGCAAGGGCGGCAGCCAGCATGGGATCCTCCGAGAGATACTCGTAAGTACGGCCGCCCACCGGCAGACGCTGGATATTGATGGCGGGGCCGAGAATCACATCCTTTCCGCGGAGACGGCCCTCGACACCCATGCCGTGACCATACTGATAAGCCAGTTCCGGCGACCATGTGGCGGCAAGGGCTGAACCGGTCGGGAAATATGTGGCGGAGTCATTGGTCCATCCGAGAGGACGGAAACCGTCACCGAGCTCCTCCCTGATACCGAAAGGACCGTCCGCATACTTGATGTCCTGTATGCCCAGTCTCGGAACGCCTTCCGATGACATGATGGTCTTGCTGTGCAGCATCTCCACCTTCTCCTCAAGAGTCATCTGCTTGATGATCTTGTCTATCTTCTTGTCATTGACTGTAAGTTTCGCCTGTTTGCTCTGGCCTGTGACGGACACCGCTGTTGCAAGTGCCACCGACACGAAAAGTAAAAGTTTCTTCATTGAATTATTAATTGGTTTATATGTTAGCGAATAAATAACAGTGCAAATATAACTATTCAAAAGCACAAATGGAAAAAACATTCCTTCCAATTATATGAACAAAGCGGGAATGACAATCTTTAAACTTCGCCTCGGGATAAAAAATGAACAAGTTCCTTTTTTCTCCTCTCGGCTTGTATTCTTTAAGCTGCGCTTGAAGATAAACTTCGCCTCGGGATAAAAAATGAACAAGTTCCTTTTTTCTCCTCTCGGCTTGTATTATCTTTGTCTTAAAAATCGGAAGCTTATGAAACTTGAAGGACGTAGAGAGAGCACGAATGTCGATGACCGTCGCGGTCAGACAATGAGGAAGGCCGGTGGCCTTGGCTTGGGTGGCGCTCTGATAGTAGGACTGCTGGCCCTGCTATTCGGAGGTGACCCGTCGGAAATGATCAACCAACTTGGCGGTGGAGTTGAATACGAACAGAACTACACGCCCAGTGCAGAGGAAGAGGAGCTGGCAACATTCTCCAAGAAGATTCTTGCCGGTACCGAGGATGTCTGGACAAGAATCTTCAAACAGATGGGCAAGGAATACATTCCCCCGAAACTGGTCCTCTATTCCGGCTCGGTCCAGACCGGAGGAGGTGTAGCGACATCGGAAAGCGGACCTTTTTACTACAGTGTGGACCAGGCTGTATATATTGACCTCTCTTTCTTCATGAACATGAAACGTGAGATAGGGGCTGACGGTGATTTCGCGTACGCATACGTCATTGCCCATGAGGTGGGACACCATGTTCAGAACCTTTTAGGCACACTGAATCAGGTACACTCCAGACAACAGAGGGTCAGCGAACGGGAAAGGAACCAGTTGAGTGTCCGCCTGGAACTTCAGGCTGATTTCTATGCGGGAGTCTGGGCATACTATGACAACCGTATGTTCGGTTCGCTTGAGGACGGTGACATAGAGGAAGGGCTTGCCGTTGCCGCAAAGATCGGTGACGACTACCTTCAGAAGAAGGCCTACGGACGCACGATGCCTGAAACATTCAACCACGGAACTTCGGCCCAGCGTTCAAAATGGCTGAAGAAAGGCATACGGGGCGGCAACCTTAACGACGGCGACACATTCTCCCCGTCATATCAGGACCTGTAAGAAAAGACATACACAAAACAAGGACGGTTCCTAACGTGTAACCATTACACGGAAAGAACCGTCCTTAATTGTTGTCAGTCAGAATCTGCCTGATTATTTCTTGGCAGCGAGAGCCTGGGCCACATCAACGGCGCAAGCTACCGAGCAACCTACCATCGGGTTGTTGCCGATGCCCAGGAAACCCATCATCTCGACGTGTGCGGGAACTGATGAAGAACCTGCAAACTGAGCGTCGGAGTGCATACGGCCCATGGTGTCGGTCATACCGTATGAAGCGGGACCGGCGGCCATGTTATCGGGATGCAGGGTACGGCCTGTACCACCGCCTGATGCTACTGAGAAGTAAGGCTTGCCGGCCAGAACACGCTCCTTCTTGTAAGTACCTGCTACGGGGTGCTGGAAACGTGTGGGGTTGGTTGAGTTA
>JAGAEZ010000110.1 GCA_017612875.1 Bacteroidaceae bacterium
CACAGCCGAGGCATGCAACATACGTGACAACTACCATACGTTCCTGGCGCAGGGCTATCAGGTGTTCGGAATAAGCCGTGATTCGGTGGAGTCACACATCAAATTCGCAGCCAAATACGAACTCCCCTTCCCGCTCCTGTCCGATCCGGACCACTCGATCCTGGAGCAGCTCGGAGCCTGGGGCGAGAAGAGGAACTACGGCAAAGTCACGACGGGTACTCTGCGCAAGACCTACATCTTCGATGAGAACGGCATCTGCACCCGTGTAATCGGGAAGGTCGATACCAAGAACCACGCTGCACAGATTCTCTGAAATCCGATACGAGAGTCCCGGATATCCGTATCGTCAAACCGGAAGCCGATTAAGAATCTGTTTAACCCTTATCGATGCTCTCCTCAACGAGTTTGAGCAGCCCCTTGGAGTCAAGCCGGCTGCGCAGGGTCTCATCATGGAAAGCGGTCAGGAACTTGATGAGGTAATCCACAATACTGTCTGAGAACACACCGCGTGAGGTGTATATTCCACGGTCCTTGGCCAGTTCCCGGGCGGCCTCCACACAACATCCGGGCAACTGCTCCAAAGCCTCCTGCAGAGCGCGGTTCTTCTCATCGTGAATGTTCACGCCCAGGTCCACATAGGTCCTGTCAGCCACTGCCAGACCATCCGGCATCTCGAATCCGTGACGGGCGGCGCAGCACAGGGCGGCCATAAGCAGATAAGTATCGGCGAAACCGTCACTGGCACGCCACTCGAATGTCTGCTTGTCGCTGAAATCCTTGTCCTCAGCCTTTTCAAGCGGGTTGCACTTGGCGGCCATATCCATACGCTTGAGCCAGCCTAACGGCACGCGCACCAATGCGCTGCGGTTGGAGAAGGACCAGCAGAGCGATGTGGGAGCCTCCTGATGCGGCACGAGACGCATGAACGACAGAGGATGCGGGTTGCCGAATGCGGGCAGCGAAGTACCTGCTGCCATATATCCGGCAATTGCCTTGCGGCACTCCACAGTAAGTTCTCCGTCCTTTGTCATGACGGATTTACCGTCACGTGTGAACTTACAGTGGACATGCATGCCTGAGCCGGCCTTGCCCACGGTTATTTTCGGGGCGAAAGTCAGAGTCACTCCGTATTGATAGGCCAACTGACGCATAACCCACTTGGCCACCACCAACTGGTCGGCGGCATCCTCTATATCGGTAGGAAGGAACTCTATCTCATTCTGCTCATATATCCTGCCGTCCTGGGTGAAGTTGCCCACCTCGCTGTGACCGTACTTAATCAGTCCGCCACACTGGGCAATAAGCTTCATCGCCTCGGTACGCAAGTCCTGGAACTTGCAGAACGGAGCGCTCTCGTGGTAACCTCTCTGGTCGGGAGTCAGGTACAGTTCCTCTGCATCGGCAATCACGTAATACTCAAGCTCGCCCATAGCCTGCATCTTGAGGCCGGTCACTGCGGTGAACTCCCTGTGTGCCTTGTACAGAATGTACTGCGGGCTGCTTTCGAACTGGTTGCCCTCGCGGTCGAAATATGAGCAGAGCAGGTCAACCGTGGGAACCTCGGCAAACGGATTCACGAACGCGGTCCTGTAGCGGGGCAACACGTACAGGTCACTTTTCCCCGCCTCGATGAACGGGAACAGGCTGGAACCGTCCACGCGTTCACCGGCCATAAGGATGGTCTCCAGATGGGCGACGCTGTTTATGACAAAGTTCAGGGTCTTGAGCTTGCCGTCCCATCCGCAGTAATGGAAGTTGATGAACTGTACCGCATTCTCACGGCAGTAGCGGATAATGTCACCGCAGGTAAACTCACATGCAGGCTTGCCTAAATAGCGTACCAGCAGATTAGGATTCATTTCAATACTCTTGTCCATATCAATTATGCTTTTTGATTCCTGAATAGATTGTGCGAATATAAGGCTTTTTCACGACATCACTCAACACTTGTCAACCGTTTTCCGGTCCTCAGTGCCATTCGCTCCTGTACCGGAATACAATCAAGTACAAAAGGAGCAGCCGGAAAGGCATATTCATTAATAAAATATACATAACAATTCTTTACTATAATAATTTTTGGTGTAAATTTGCGGCCGATACGGTGATGCCGCCACCCGCTGTGACGGCAGAAAGGGAATCCGGTGCAAAACCGGAACAGTGCCCGCTACTGTAATGTCCGCATATCCCGGAAGAATCCGTTTGCCACTGCCTGAGAACAAGGACGGGCGGGAAGGCGCTTCAAAGGGAGGACCAAGTCAGGAAACCTGCCGTATTGTTTTTTAAGGACATAGGTTCCGGGCCAGAACCAGTCCGCACATCTTTATTTCAAAGAATGTAATGCTAAAGGAACTGATTCTTTCAGTATTCACGTGTGTCTCCATATCCGTATCGGCACAGACTGCAATTGGCGGCGTAGTGATTGATTCCGGGACCGGCAAACCTGTTCCGGGAGCCAACATCCGTGTGGAGCATAGCCTGAGCGGCAGCTCAACCAACTCCAAAGGTGAGTTCACTTTGGACAATCTGCCCGACCAGGAGAGTTACCGGCTCAGTGTCACTCATGTCTCTTACCTGCCCGCCGAATACACAGCGGCAGCCGGTGAACGCGGCATCATTGTCAAGATGACCGAGAGTTACATAAATCTCGGACAGGTTGTCGTAACCGGAACCGGAACGCACCGCCGCATGACCAACTCACCCGTTCCCATCCAGGTCATCACGGCCAAGGACATACAGAATACGGGAGTGACATCGCTTGAGGATGCGCTCACCCGACTGATGCCCAACGTCACCACCATGACCAACGGGATGGGTACATTCCTCAACCTGAACGGCATAGGCCAGGATTACATGCTCATC
>JAGAEZ010000111.1 GCA_017612875.1 Bacteroidaceae bacterium
CCGCAGAGCCACTGCCCGTACAGCTTGCCCCAGACAGCCTTACCCCAACCCGTGTCGGCCACGGTCAGATGCAGGCTCCTCTCGTTCAGGTTATGCCAGTATTTTGCTGTCACTATATGTCCTAAAGGGTACAGGAAGTTATGAGCCACCATCTTGGGATTACCGGACGAACCCGACGTGAAATAGAGCAGCGATATGTCCCTGTTGGTATTAACCTCCGCAGGCCTCACGAAGTCAGGGGCTGACGCCATCCCTTCGTCCAGGCTCAGCCAGCCTTCTTCATTGAAGGAACCTGTAGCTACCAGATGCCTGACCGTGGGGGACTGCGGCAAGGCCTCGTTGACATGCCGGATCATAACCGGTTCGCTTGCACAGACTATCATCTTGATCTTGGCGGAATTGGCCCTGTAGATGATATCCTTGGCAGTAAGAAGATGAGTGGCAGGAATCGCCACCGCCCCTATTTTATGAAGAGCTATGATGGAGAACCAGAACTCGATACGGCGTTTAAGCATCATCATGACGGTATCGCCGCGACCGATTCCCAAAGAGAGGTAGAACGAAGCCACGCGGTCGGACATGCGCTTCATGTCAGCGAAAGTGTAACGGTACTCCTCACCTTGGTCATTGGTCCAGAGCAGAGCCGGTTTATCCGGGTCCGAAGCGGCCCATCCATCCACCACATCGTACCCGAAATTAAAATTTTCAGGCACCTTTATCTCAAAGTTTTTCTGGAAATCCTCAAGGGAGTCAAACTCTACCTTTTGTAAGTATTTTTCTAACATTTATCCTTAGATTATTATTGCCAGGAACCGGGCGGGCTCACCGTTGAGAGCCTTCATTCCGTGAGGCTGGGTAGAGTCAAAATAGATGCTGTCCCCGGGATTGAGCACAAGTTCCTTGCCTCCTATGCTCAACAGCAGCGTTCCCTTGAGCACCAGATTGAATTCCTGACCCTCATGTGAGTTCAGATGCATCTCTTCCTCCATCTTGGGATCGACCGTCACGATGAAAGGTGAAGCCTTTGCATGCTTGAATCCCATGGCAAGAGCCTGATACTTGTATGCTTTCTGCCGCTCTATGACCGGTCCCTTTCCCTTACGTACCAGCCAGTAGCTGCTCATGGTAGGAGCGTCGCCCGCAAACAGTTCCAGCGGTTCCACACCGAGAACGTTTGCGGCATTGCAAAGGAAGTTCATCGGAATGTCCGATTCGCCGGATTCATAGCGGGTCAACTCCTCAGGAGTGATACCGCACTTCTCAGCTACCTCTCCGACAGTCATCTCCAGGTCCTCACGGAGTCCGCGCAGGCGCATGGCCATCTGTTTTATCTGTTCATTTATTTCCATATCAGATTACTTCTATTCCCTTTTCTTCGCACAATTTGAGACTCAACTCACGGAGCTTGAATTTCTGTATCTTGCCGCTGCCTGTGAGCGGGTATTCCTTCACAAAGAACACATATTTGGGTATCTTGTAGCGGGCTATCTTGCCGCGGCACCAGTCACGCACCTCATCCTCGGTCAGTTCCGCACCCTCATCAAGTATGATGAACGCTCCGACTTCCTCACCGTACTTCCTGGAAGGTACGCCGGCCACCTGAACGTCACGCACGCCAGGCAGATGATACAGGAACTCCTCTATCTCGCGCGGATAGATGTTCTCACCGCCACGTATAATCATATCCTTGATGCGGCCGGTAATGCGGTAATTGCCGTTCTCATCCTTCACGCCAAGGTCACCCGAGTGCAGATAACCGTTCTCATCGATCACTTCGGCTGTAGCCTCCGGATTCTTGTAGTAACCCTTCATCACATTGAATCCCTTGCAGCACATCTCGCCCTGGACACCCACCGGCACCTCCCTGTTGGTCTCGGGATCCAACACCTTGACATCCACAAATTCATAGTCCCGGCCTACAGTGGTGTAACGCACCTCATCGGGATCGTCAATGCGTGTCTGGCTCATGCCTGGTGACGACTCCGTGAGGCCATATACACTGGTCACATGCAGATACATCCTCTCTTCCACCTTGCGCATAAGTTCTATCGGACAGAGCGAACCTGCCATGATACCTGTGCGCAGGCAGGTGAGGTCGAACATGTCGAACATGGGATGGTTCAGCTCGGCTATGAACATGGTGGGTACGCCGTAAAGGGCGGTACAACGCTCCCTGTGTACGGATGCCAGCGTAACCAACGGGTCAAAACGCTCCACCACGACCTCGGTACATCCGTGTGTGAGGCAGTTCATCGTGGCCAGCACCACTCCGAAGCAGTGGAAAAGCGGAACGCATACGCAGAGTTTGTCCTCCTGCGTGAATTTCATGTGCTCGCCGGTCAGGAAACCGTCATTGGCAATGTTGTAGTGGGTAAGCATCACCCCCTTGGGAAATCCCGTGGTACCCGATGTATATTGCATGTTCACCACATCGTGACAATTCACCGACTTGCGCAGACGCAGGAACTCGTCATCGTCGGTATTCTCACCGAGAAGCAGTATCTCGGCAGTGTTGTACATGCCGCGATATTTCTCCTGGCCTATATACACCACGTTCTTGAGCATCGGAAAACGCCTGCTCTCCAGGTGTCCGCGCTGGCACTGACGCAATTCAGGCAGCATGGTATATGTCATGTCAACATAGTTGCTCTCCCATGTGCCGTCAGTAAGGCACAGGGTATGCATGTCGGAATCCTTGACAAGATATTCCAGCTCATTCTGCTTGTAGTTGGTATTGACTGTTATGCATACCGCCCCTATCTTGGCACAGGCATACAGGAACGTGAGCCAGTCCGGCACGTTCTGGGCCCAAAGACCGACATGCGTACCCTTGGTCACACCAATGGCAATCAGGCCCCGGGCCATGTCATCAACCCTCTCGTTGAACTGCTTCCAGGTAAACCTCAGGTCGCGGTCCGAATAGACTATATATTCGCGGTCCGGAGAGACCTCCGCCCAATGTTCAAGCCAGTCTCCCAGTGTTCTTTCCGATAACTGATACATACGTGTCCGTCAGATAGGGGTATATACTACCGCAAGGATGCGGGCTTTCCGGCCGTTGTAGCCGTGTACATGATGCTTGACTATGGAATCATAATATATGCTGTCGCCCTTTTCAAGGACATAGCTTTTCTTACCGTAGTTGATTTCCACCTCACCGTCAAGGACATAGATGAATTCCTCGCCTTCATGGGTCGAAAGATCGAATCCGGAGTCCTGCTGCGGAAGTATGTCTATCACGAAGGGTTCAAGATGACGGTTGTCCTTGCCCTCGGACAAGGAATGGTAAATCATGTTCTCATGACCCTCGGAGCCGTGGTTGGAGAACCTTACGCTCTCACGTTCCTCTTCATGGCGGCTAACCACGGCACCCACACTCTGCTGGTCATCCAGGAATGTGCCTAAACGTACTCCCAGGACACGGGCGATCTTGATCAGAGGGGCCAGGCCCGGCAGGGGGCCGTCATCCTCAATCGCCTTCACCTGTTCCAGAGGAAGCTGGGCACGTTCGGCCAGCACCTCGATTTCCATCATTTTCGACTCTCTAAGGGAACGGATTTTCTTCCCTACAGAAACATTGGTATCCATATAAAATGTATAAATATACTGGAACAGAGCCTGTTCCGGCACAAAATTACAAAAAAATGTATTAGAACCTGTCCCGGAAAGCCAACTATGGTCAATTATTGGACAAGAAAGGTACATAACAACGGTTTTTTCATCGAAAACTTCATTTTTAAATAATGTGGCAACCGATTTTTTCACTATCTTTGCATATATTATTCCGGGTGTTCCGGAACAGATTACAAAGACTATTCCAAAATACGATGAACAACGAGGCCATTAACGGTTCAGGCAACTATTCTGCGCAGAACATTCAGGTTCTTGAGGGTCTTGAAGCTGTGCGCAAACGTCCCGCAATGTATATCGGTGACATAAGTGAAAAGGGACTTCACCATCTGGTATATGAGGTGGTTGACAACTCTATCGACGAATCAATGGCAGGCTTCTGCACCCATATCGAGGTCAGCATAAATCAGGACGGGTCCATTACCGTACAGGACAACGGCCGCGGCATCCCGGTTGACATGCACCCCAAGGAGCATAAATCCGCCCTTGAGGTTGTCATGACCGTACTCCATGCAGGAGGAAAGTTCGACAAGGGCTCATATAAAGTTTCCGGAGGCCTCCACGGCGTCGGCGTTTCCTGTGTGAACGCCCTCTCCTCCAGAATGGTGACCGAAGTGTTCCGTGACGGGAAGGTTTATCGTCAGGAGTATGCCTGCGGCAAACCCGTGACCGGAGTGGAATGCATAGGCACGACCGATATCAACGGTACCCGACAGACATTCTGGCCTGACAGGACCATTTTCTCCACCACGGAGTACAAATATGACATTCTGGCCGCGCGCCTGCACGAACTCGCCTTCCTTAACGCCGGTCTGAAGATATCACTCACAGATTATCGGGTAATGGAGGAAGGGCTTCCCAAGAAGGATGTCTATCTTTCACACGACGGTCTGAAAGAGTTTGTGAAGTACATTGACGAGAACCGTGTCCACCTCATCCAGGAACCCATCTACCTTAACACGGAGAAACAGGGAGTACCCATTGAAGTGGCCATCCTCTACAACACCGAGTATAAGGAGACCATACGTTCTTTCGTCAACAACATCAACACCATAGAGGGTGGAACTCACCTTGTGGGATTCCGTACCGCCCTTACCCGCACCCTCAAGAAATACGCCGATGACAACAAGTTCCTCGAGAAAGCAAAGGTTGAGATAGAGGGCGAGGATTTCCGCGAAGGACTGTCGGCCGTCATATCGGTAAAGGTGGCCGAACCCCAGTTCGAGGGACAGACCAAGACCAAGCTGGGCAACAGCGAGGTGGCAGGCGCCGTACAGCAGGCGGTAGGCGAGGCTCTGACATTCTATCTTGAAGAGCACCCCAAGGAAGCCAAGCTCATTGTGGACAAGGTTATCCTGGCTGCCCAGGCCCGTGTCGCAGCCCGAAAGGCCCGCGAGAGCGTACAGCGCAAGAGTCCCCTGAGCGGAAGCGGACTCCCTGGCAAGCTGGCAGACTGTTCCGACAAGGATCCGGCCAACTGTGAACTCTTCATAGTGGAGGGAGATTCGGCAGGCGGAAGCGCCAAACAGGGCCGCGACCGTCACACCCAGGCCATCCTCCCGATCCGCGGTAAGATTTTCAACGTCGAACGTGTCATGTGGCACAAGGCGTTCGACCACGAAGAGGTCAACAACATCATCCAGGCCCTGGGTGTCCGCTTCGGCCTCAATCCAGAAGACTCAAAGGCTGCCAATTATGACAAACTCCGTTATTATAAGGTGATCATAATGACCGATGCCGATGTTGACGGCTCCCATATCGACACTCTGATCATGACCCTGTTCTTCCGTTATATGCCGGAACTGATAGAGAACGGACACCTCTACATAGCAACCCCGCCGTTATACCTCTGCACCAAGGGCAAGGTGAAGGAATATTGCTACGATGATGTCCAGCGGCAGCGCTTCATCGACAAGTATGGAGGAGGTCTGGAACAGAACATCACTACCCAGCGCTACAAAGGTCTCGGCGAGATGAATCCGGAACAGCTTTGGGACACCACGATGAATCCGGAGAACCGTCTGCTCAAGCAGGTCCACATTCAGGACGCCGCCGAGGCAGACCATATCTTCTCTATGCTTATGGGTGAGGATGTAGGTACCCGAAGGGAGTTTATAGAGCGCAATGCCACTTATGCCAATATAGATGCCTGAAGGCATCCATATCGCCACAAGTGGCATAAGCCTTTTTTTTGCTGTCGCAAAAACGCTTCGCTTGACTCCCCCTCTGACGTCAAGCCTCCAGAAAATCCCTGGAAAAGAAACAAAAAAAGGTTGGAGAAATCCAACCTGTAAACGATTCAAACCCCAAAGAGGATCCTTACGCCAATTTTGCGATATGGGCGCAGAGCTTGCTCTTGAGATTCGCGGCCTTATTCTTGTGGATAAGCCTCGTCTTGGACATCTTGTCAAGAAGCTTCTGAACCTTCGGATAGGTAGCCAGAGCCTCCTCCTTGTCAGTCATTGCACGGAGATCACGGACAGCGTTACGCATGGTCTTTGCATAGTAACGGTTGTGCAGTCTTCTCTTTTCGCTCTTTCTGAAAGCCTTCAGTGCTGATTTGTGGTTTGCCATTATAAATCAATTATTTATTGTTTAACTTGTAGCGCGTATGAGAGTCGAACTCATCTTGCAAGAATGAAAATCTTGAGTACTAGCCGATATACGAACGCGCCCTCCTTCCTGATACTGCTCAGGATGCCGCCTATAAAGCGGATGCAAAAGTAGCCACAATTTCCCAAACAGCAAACAAACTAAGCATTTTTTTTATATCTTCGCAAAAACCAACCGGATGTAAACGGATTCCGGTTACATTTGTCGAGTGAAATTCAGAATCTGAATGTGGCAGTCTGAAAAAGGTATAGTGACGGGAGCCGTAAGGCACAATGACGGAACATCCGTCGTGAAGGTGTTTACGGAATCACACGGAATGGTACCGTTCATATTCTACATGTCCAAGAGCGGCAAGAAAGCGTCCCGGAATACACTGATACAACCTCTTACACAGATAGAGTTCCAGACAGACTACGTCCCGTCGGCCACATTCATGCATTTAAGGGAACCCAAGAACGCATTTCCATACAGGTCTATCCCGTTCAATGTGACAAAAAGCGCAATAGCGATATTCATGGGAGAGTTCCTTACCCATGCACTCGGACAGGAACAGGCAAACCCTGGCCTGTACAGATATATAACAAATTCAATCAACTGGTTGGATAACGCGGACAGTGAGGAATGCACGAATTTCCACATATTGTTCGCATTGGGGATAACGCCCCATATCGGTATCTGTCCCAATACCGACAGCTATTCCCCCGGAAGCTGTCTTGACTTAAGGGAGGGGACTTTCACCGCCCTGCCTCCCGCACATCAGGATTTCTCCGATGCACAGACCTCGTACAAGATAGCGTCAATCATGGAGTGCGGTTTCGACAACATGTCCCGGGTACCGTTAACCGGAGCGGAAAGAACGGCAGTTCTGAACGACCTGAACCTTTACTTCAGGCTACATATACCCGCATTCCCCAAACTGAAATCAATAGAGGTCCTGCAGACCATATTCTACTGACACACGGTTCAATCCGCCCTTAAAGCCTTGATTGCCGAAAGCTCCTCCCTGGTCCTCTGGCATGCCGGAGAGGATTCAATCGCATCTATCAACGCATCATTGTCCAGGTCATCATCAGAAAGTTCAAACAGGCAGAGGAATTTCTTATCCACACCCTCTCCGTATATCTTCTCGATGGCGCTGTCCGTATTCTCGTCAGAGTCATCATCCGTCAACGGGACGCTTTCCATACCGAAACCGGTGGCAAGAACAGTAATCTTAACCTCGTCTTCCAATGTATCATCATTGGCAAGCCCCCATATTACCTCAATGTTCTTATCCTCAAACTTGTCCATGAAATGACGTATCTCATTCATTTCGTCAAGGATAAGCTGGTTTTCCTGTTTGGAACTCTGATAAATGTTGAAAAGCAGTTTCTTGGACTTGTAAATGTCATTGTTATACAGCAAGGGTGAATGGAGAGCCGATTCGAACGCCTTGTTGACGCGGTTTTCACCCTTGGCGGTGCCCGTACTCATTATCGCCACGCCTCCGTTGCTGAGAATCTTCTTTACATCGCGGAAATCAAGGTTTATTATTCCGCGGCAGGTTATCAGTTCTGCAATACTCTTTGTAGCTGTCGTGAGAGTCTCGTCGGCCCTTTTGAACCCGGCCGAAACATTCCAGTCCGGATATATCTCAAGAAGCTTCTCATTGCTGATGACAAGCAACGCATCCACATACTGCGACATCTCGCGGACCCCCTTCAACGCCTGCTTGATCTTGGGACGCATCTCGAACTTGAACGGGATAGTGACTATACCTACGGTCAGCATACCCATCTCCTTGGCACAACGGGCTATGACAGGAGCCGCGCCTGTACCTGTTCCTCCGCCCATGCCGGCAGTGATGAAAACCATCTGGGTATCATCCTTGAACTGGGCCTTGATCTCCTCTATGCTCTCCTCGGCAGCCTTGCGCGCCACTTCGGGATCATTACCAGCCCCAAGACCGTTCGTCGTCTGGCGACCCAGCTGAAGCTTGATGGGAATGTCCGAATTGACCAAAGCCTGCTGGTCGGTGTTGGCAATCACGAAAACAACATCATGGATACCCTCGCGGTACATGTTCTTGACGGCATTGCCGCCACCGCCGCCTACGCCTATAACCTTGATGATCTTCCTGGACTCAGTGGGAAACTCGAAAGGAAGAACCTCAGTCTCTTCGAATGCTTTTATCTCATCGTTCATAGTTTCGTGGTTTTAAGGTTAAGACTTGAAATCCTGGTCGCTGTCAAAGAACTTTTCGCCAGTATTCATTATGTTGTCGATTATCCTTCTGAAATAATTCCTGCGCTTTTTGCCTCCCGATTCCTTTTCCTTGGCAGCATCGGCTTTGTCGGAAGAATCCTTCTTTACGGATTCAGGGGAGTCCTTCTTCAGTAACTGCTCCCTGTCCCTGTCCGCCTGGGCACTCTCGCCTTCGGA
>JAGAEZ010000112.1 GCA_017612875.1 Bacteroidaceae bacterium
AGTCTTCTTGCCTATAAGTTCGTTTGTTGAATACTCCTTGCCGTCCTGGGCCATAGCCTTGAACTGCGGCATCCTGTCTCCTTCCTGTATCATAGTCGTTTAAATTGAAAGTACCGAGAGTACGTTTATAAGTTCCTCGCCAATAGGCTTGTCTTTCTTCACAGCCTGGGCTATGGGGATGTTCACCATCTTGTCGTTCACCACGCCTATCATCACGTTGCGCTGTCCCTCTTTCAGTGCCTCGATGGCGGCTACTCCCATGCGGCTGGCCAGTATGCGGTCCAGAGCGCTGGGGCGGCCTCCGCGCTGCACGTATCCCAGGATTGACACGCGGACATCGAAATCCGGATACTCGTTGTGCATACGCTCGGCGTAGTGCATGGCGCCTCCGTCGGCTTCGGACACGATCACGATCGAGCTGCGCTTGGACTTGCGGATGCCTCGTTCTATGTAAGCGGCCAGCTGGTCGATGTCGGTGAATCTTTCCGGGATGATGGCTGACTCAGCTCCGGCTGCAATGGCGCTGTTCATGGCCAGGAAGCCTGCATCACGTCCCATAACCTCTATGAAGAAAATGCGGTTGTGGGAGTTGGCGGTGTCGTGTATCTTGTCCACGCACTCCACAATAGTGTTGAGTGCGGTATCGTAACCGATTGTGTTGTCAGTTCCGTAAAGGTCGTTGTCGATGGTGCCTGGCAGTCCTATGACCGGAATGTCATACTCGGCCGAAAGTTCCTGCGCACCTGACAGGGAACCGTTGCCACCTATTACTATAAGCGCGTCGATACCGAACTTCCTGGTTGTTTCAAAAGCCTGTGCGCGGCCCTCGGGTGTAAGGAACCTCTTGCTGCGGGCTGTACGCAGGATAGTCCCGCCTTCGAATATTATGCCCGATACGCTTTCGGTGGTGAACTCCTTCACTTCACCGTCAATCAGGCCTTCCCAGCCGCGATAGATTCCATAGACTTTCCAGCCTGCAAATATCGCCGAACGGGTGACCGCACGGATTGCGGCGTTCATGCCCGGGGCATCGCCGCCTGAGGTCAGCACTCCTATACTGTTGATCTTTGCCATAGTCACATTGTTTTTCCTAACTGCAAAAATAAGAAATAGGTTGCTTTGTTATCCTGTAGATGAAAAAATAGTCCATAATAAAATTCACGGAACAAATCAAAACAGATTCTTAATAACTACAACAAAAAAGCAAAAAAACGTAAAAATGTTTGGATGTTATTACAACATGTAGTTTATTTGCATCGGACATTAGTTTGAAACCGATAAAATCAAGCGATATGAAGAAACTGACCGACAAGGAACTTGCTGTCATGAACGTGCTCTGGGACTGTGGAGCACTTTCCATGAGGGATATTGTGGAACGTATGCCGGAGCCTCAGCCGCACTTCAATACTGTGGCTACATTCGTGCGCCGTCTGGAACAGGGCGGAATGATTAAGCACCGTGAACTGGGTGCGCGTTTTTTCCTGTATGAGCCGGCCATGAGCCGTGAGCGTTACGCCGAGCTTGTGAACAAGGAGAGCGTGAACCGTTTCTTCAACGGTTCTTACATGGATTTCATCTCCTGTCTGGTAAACCAGGAGGAGGTGAGCATTGAAGAGCTCAAGGAGCTTATCAATATGGTGGAAAAACGGAAGTGATATGGGAAGCCTCGTTTTATACATAATAGAGTGGGCGTTTGCCCTGATAGTTCTGCTGGGGGTATATAAGGCGGTATTCAGCGGGACCACTCTGCACCGTTTCAACCGGTTCTACCTGCTGGGAGCCACACTGCTTTCGGCACTTCTCCCCTTGTTGCACCTGACCATTCCGGAAAAGGTTCCCGAAATGAGCGATCTCACGATAATGGAGACTGAGTTCGCCCAGGAGCTTATGGGAACGTTCGTATTGGTGAGCCAGCCGGAAATGGCCATTCCTGAGTCCGATGCCCCCGTCCGCAAGTCCAGCCTATGGGCAGTATTGCTTGTATGCGCTTACACGGCATACGTGCTTGTACTGTTCACAGGTTGGACGCGGGGTATCGTCAGGACACTGAGGTTCCTCAAGGGTAAGCCTCGCCGCCGTCTGAGCCGTACGGTATGGCTCGTCACCCACAATGAGGCTTTCGGTCCTTTCAGCTGGTTGAACTATATAGTCATATCGGACACGGAGAAAGGTTTTGCGCGCCGTGCAGGCATCAGGCATGAGTATGCTCATATAAGGCTCATGCATTCACTTGACCTTATAGTACTGCTGGCATGCACAATCCTGAACCCCGCTTGCTGGTTAGTACTCCAGGAGATAAAGATAGTCCATGAATATGAGGCCGATGACGAAGTGATCAACCGTTACGGCATTCGTGAAAAGGACTACCAGAGATTACTGATAATGCGGACAGTGGGCGCAGAGGCCTATGCGCTTGCCAGTTCGTTCAACCTTAACATTAAAAAGAGAATTACAATGATGAACAAGAAGAAAACCCTGAAGAGACGCCTCACATGGCTTCTCCTCCTGATTCCCCTGTTAGGGATGACTTCTGTCCTGTTTGCCCGCACTGAAAAAACCGTAGGCCCCGACGAAGTGTCTGAATTCCTGAATATTGGTCCTGATGAACCGGATACCCGGGTAACCGTTATCCGGCAGAATGTGAGCACACAGCAGTCGCAGGACGATGAATACGTGGAGTTTGACGGTGTAAAAGTCAAGAGACGCAATATCATGCAGGTTATGATCAACATACTGAACCAGGTCTATGCCGATAACGGTGCTGTGAGGCGTGTCGTTGAAATGAGTGAATTGAAAGGCATTGTCAAGCAGTTCATTGCCAATCCTGATAATGACAGCAGGCTTCCGGAATTACTGGATTACAGCGATTCTGATGTGGGGTCATTCAAAAGCACCTTGAATCATATCTTTGTAATCCAGGTGGACCGTGCAAGCTCAGCCGGGACTTATACTGATGTATATGCTGTGCTGAAAAAGTCATACGATGAGCTGCGTGATGAATTGTGCCGCAAAGAGTTTGGAAGGGGTTATGGGGAATGCACGGATAAACAGCAATTGTATGCCCGTGCAGTATATCCGATGAAAATAGTGGACGCAACCCCGAAACAGTACGGCGCTCCTGTGGCAAGCGCTGACAACGGCAATACGGGTTCAGCCACACCCCCGCCACCTGCCGCAAACGGCTTTATCCCAGAGAGGCCGGAGATGATGTTGCAGTTTAATCCGGGAAAGAATGAGGGTGATGTAAACAATGACCTGCGTATAGCAATAACACCTGCTCCTGTCGGCCTCGTGACAAGTATCCGTACATACCGTGTAGAGAACGGGAATGATGTACTGGTGGGTGAAAAGGATGTCCGGAGACTGTCCGTGGAGGAGCTGAGGGACTACATCAACAGCGAAAAGAGCATCGACGGCGGAATCCGTAACTTCCGGCTGGCAATCAGCAATGACACTCCTGCAGGAATAGTGACGGATGTGAAGTCAGTCCTTCGCCAAATGACGACAGGAGTCGGAATCGCGACCATTCTCTATGAGTCCTATGAGCAGCCGGATGATCAGGAGGCATCACTGTTCGCAGAAGTGTCTCAGACTGTAAAAGCCGGTGACGTGATACGAGGCATTGTTGCCGATGCAGGGAATGACAATCCGGTTATGCTGGCCGATGTGTATGAGATGGATCCGGACAACCGGATACTCGCCCATGGAATTACAGACAACAGTGGCTTTTTTTCAATAAAGATAGTTGACCCCAACAATTTTCTACAGATTTCCAAAGACGGTTATGTGACAACCAGAAGGCCGGTATCGAACGGTCCGATACATCTCAGGAGGAATCCGGCTCAGGTTACATCATCCGAAAACGCTTCCGGTTCCGCAAACCTTGATATAAGATTCACTGATCCTTCCTCTGGGCGGCAAATGAATCTCACAAAGGACATTAATGAAATTCCGGTATTGCTGATGTATGACCACACCATAATGGAAAAAGACAATGATGCAGATGCTGCAATTGATTTGGACAAGGGCTCTTTCTCCAAGAAAGAACTGGCTTCCTTACTTGAAGTAAAGCCCAATCAGATCAAGGCATACATGATTCGTAAAGGGAACCATGCCACTTCTGTCTATGGCAGCAGGGGAATCAACGGCGTACTGGAGGTGATAAGTCCCCAACAGTACCGCCAGCTCAAGAAGGAAGGAAAGCTGGATGCACAATACCGGCTTGCAAAGTAACTCATGGCAACACTACGACGAGGGCGGCTCTCACTGTATACTTATGAAACTTTAAAGATAGTTTTGTAAAAAAAGCACACAGGGAGAACCGTCCCTGTCGTGTTCTGTCCTAACTTTGCAGCATGAATCTGAAGAGAGCTCTCCTTTCGGTGCTGATGATGCTTCTGACCTTTTCCGGGATCAAGGCGCAGTTCGTCGTTGTGGGTTCGTCATCGGGCTCCAACGGGCAGGACTGGAGCAGTCCGGAGATAGAATCGCTGTTGCGTACGTACGTCAAGCAGGTGTTCCAGGTTGAAGGCAAGGTGTATGGTGTGGATGACTATGAGCCTGAACCTTATCCGCTTCAAGGCGCCAACATCAAGGTGACCTGCATGGGCGACACCACGTCGTTCGACGGCTCAGCGGCTGACAAGGATGGCCGTTTCTGGGTCTATATGTCCCGCCGGGACCGTCTCAAGGACACACGTCTTCGTGTCACAATCTCTTATCTCGGAATGCAGTCCCTGGATTCAATCATGGATCCGCCCATGAGAAGGGAGAACGGAATCCATACCTACACTTTGAATCTGGACTCGGTGGTCCTTTACAGCAACCCGCTCACCAGCGAGGAGGTGGAGATTGTGGCGGAGCTCCAGCGCATGTACCAGCGCGGTGACACGATTATCTTCAATGCCGATGCCTACGAGATGCCCACGGGAAGCGTACTGTTGGACCTGGTGCGCCGTCTGCCCGGACTGAAATACACTGACGGCAAGATGACCTATCTGGGGCGTGACATAAATGAGATAAGGCTGAATGGTGACTCTTTCTTCAAGCGCGACATGAGCATCGCCCTGAACAACATGCCTACTGAGAAGCTCAAGAGCCTGAAGGTTTATGAGGTACCGGATGACACCCTGAACGTGATGAGTGACAACCACCTGGTCATGGACATGCAGACCAAGGAGCCTATGGACCGTACCACATTCGCCAGCATTGGACTTGGCACCACAGAGAAATTCGACAAGTACAGGGCCTCGTTGGACGGTTCCACATGGAAGCAGGGCGGCTCGGAACTGTACGGCTCTTTTTCCGGGAACACGATTCCATACGAGTATTCCCCTCAGCTCAAGACCGAAAACACCAACGGCAACCTGTATTACAGCAAGGAGTTCAAGAAGGTGTCGGTAGGAGCGTCGGCCGGGTACGGGCGTCACTACAACGAGAACAAGACTGCAAGTTTCAACAAGATGTTCATGCCGGAGTTCACCCAGAATTCCGTGAGCGAGAACACCAGCTCCAACGGTGGGCACGACTGGAGAGGCGATGTGGATCTGAATGGCCGTATAAACGACAAGACATGGTATAACGCGGAATTGTCCATGTCAAGGAACTGGAGCGAAAACAGCAGCAGTTCGGTCGATTCCATATCCAATGAGGGCGAGGGGCTTGTCAGCTCCACCATGCAGTCCAGCAAGGGTGAGAGTATGGGCAGTTCATACGGCGTGAACGGAGGTATGGG
>JAGAEZ010000113.1 GCA_017612875.1 Bacteroidaceae bacterium
TGTCACTATGCAGAACTGATAGAGCAGAATCTCAAGGCGGGTCTGGACTGCAAACCTACATTCGCAGCAGCTGCCGAGCGCAAACAAGTTGTTGTGGAGCAGCTGCGCGGCGGCATCAATATGCTGCTCAAGGGCGTGGATGTGGTGCAGGGCAAGGCTCAGTTCAAGGATGCCAAGACCGTTCTATGCAACGGTCAGGAATATACCGCCGATAAGATAATCATTGCAACCGGATCAGTATCGGCTTCACTGCCTGTTCCGGGTGCTGAAAACTGCATCACATCAAAGGAGATTCTGGAACTGACTGAGGTTCCGGAGAGTCTCTGTGTGATTGGCGGCGGTGTGATAGGACTGGAGTTCGCATCCATTTTCCGCAGTTTCGGGAGTGAGGTTACGGTTTTGGAGTTCTGTCCCAACATACTTCCTCGATTTGACAGTGACTTGGCCAAACGCCTTAAACAGTCGCTCTCCAAACGCGGCATAAACATTGAGGTGCAGGCACAGGTTACCGCAATAGACGGCGGAACGGTCACATATTTAAAAAAGGAGAAAGAGTTCACGGTTCAGGCCGCCAAGGTGCTGATGGCTGTGGGCCGTCGTCCCAATGTGGAAGGCCTTGACCTTGAGGCAGCAGGAATAGAATACACCCGCAAGGGGATAACCGTTAATGACCGATTCGAGACATCGGTTCCGGGCATATACGCAGTGGGTGATGTCACGGGCGGCATAATGCTGGCGCACGCAGCTACCTTCCAGGGACTGCATGCCCTAAACCATATCTGCGGTCAGGAGGATAGCATCCGCTTTGACCTGATTCCGGCAGCTGTGTTCACCATGCCAGAAGTGGCTACTGTCGGACTTACCGAGGAGCAGTGCAAGGAACAAGGAATCCAGGTACGCTGCCTAAAGTCATTCTACCGTGCCAACGGCAAGGCAGTCTCGATGGACGAGCCGGACGGTTATTGCAAGCTGATTGTGGCCGATGACGGAAAGCTGCTCGGTGCACACATTATGGGTGCGCACGCATCGGATATCATCCACGAGGCGGCCCAGGCCATGTATTCCGGCATCAGCATCAGTTCGCTACAGTCAGTGATACACGCACATCCCACATTGAGCGAGGTGTTTCAGGCTGCTGTAAATGCGTGAACCTGTTTCCCGCTTTAAAACATAGACTTATGATACGAAAGATTACAATTACAGCCGGTCTGCTATTCATGACCGGTGTTTTGGCCATTGGCCAGTTGCCGGTCTATTTAGATGAGACCAGACCCGTGGAACGGCGTATTGAGGATGCACTGTCCAGAATGACTCTTGACGAGAAGATAGCGGTTATCCATGCACAGTCCAAATTCTCCAGCCCCGGTGTAAAGAGATTGGGATTCCCCGATTTCTGGACCGATGACGGCCCTCATGGAGTACGTCCTGATGTGCTTTGGGACGAGTGGGTTCAATCCGGGCAGTCCAATGACTCATGCGTGGCTTTCCCGGCATTGACCTGCCTGGCTGCCACTTGGAACCCCTCCATGGCCCGTATTTACGGTGAGTCACTGGGCGAGGAGGCGTTGTACCGAGGCAAAAGCATGATTCTGGGTCCGGGCGTGAATATTAACAGAACACCCCTGAACGGACGCAATTTTGAATACATGGGTGAGGACCCGCTGCTGGCATCACGTATGGTTGTGCCGTACATACAGGGACTCCAGTCCAAAGGTGTGGCGGCCTGTGTCAAGCACTACGCCCTGAACAACGATGAGAACAACCGCCATCAGGTGAATGTCATCGTCAGTGACCGTGCCCTTCATGAGATTTATCTTCCTGCATTCAAGGCAGCCATAACCGAAGGGAAGGCCTGGGGCATTATGGGATCATATAACCTCTATCAGGACCAGCACAACTGTCATAACGCCACGCTTCTGAACAAGATCCTGAAGGAGGACTGGAAGTTTGACGGGATTGTGGTGTCGGACTGGGGCGGATGCCATAATACCGAGGAGGCCATAAACAACGGACTTGACCTGGAGATGGGTTCATGGACCGACGGCCTTGTGATGGGCGCTACAAACGCCTACGACAAATACTATATGGCTTTGCCCTACAAACGGCTTATACAGCAGGGGAAATATACGACCAGGGAGCTGGATGAGAAGGTGCGCCGTATGTTGCGTACATTCTACCGCACCACCATGAGGGGTGACAGGCAGGTGGGATTCCTCTGTTCCGAGAGTCATTATGAGGCAGCTCTGAACATTGCCCAGGAGGGAATTGTGCTGCTCAAGAATGATCCCGTTGCGGATCCTTCCAAGGGGAAAGGTGCCAGGAGCATGGTCCTTCCCATCGATGTGACCGGCATGAAACGCATCCTGATTGTGGGTGAGAATGCCGTCAAGATGATGACTGTGGGCGGAGGCTCGTCGTCGCTCAAGGCACAGAAGGAGATTCTGCCGCTTGACGGGTTCGCAGCATTGGCCCGCTCGCTGTCACCCGGCATCGAGGTCGATTTCGCCCGTGGTTATGTGGGTGACACAATCCAGAGCTACAATGGGGTTACGGTAGGCCGCAGCCTCTATGACATACGCCCGGCCGATGTCCTCATGGATGAAGCTGTCCGGAAAGCCCGTGAGGCCGACTGCGTGATTATGTTCGGCGGACTGAACAAGAGCAATTACCAGGACTGCGAGGGCTATGACCGCAAGGAGATGGGCCTGCCATACGGACAGGATGAGCTAATCGAGGCTCTGGTTCAGGCAAACCCCCGATTCGTGTTCGTGAACATATCAGGCAATGCTGTCTCGATGCCATGGATAGACAAGGTTCCTGCTGTAGTGCAGGGATGGTTCATCGGCTCCGAGTCGGGCGAGGCTCTGGCATCGGTCCTGACCGGTCAGGTGAATCCGTCGGGCAAACTCCCGTTCACATGGTATTCCAAGTTAGAAGATTGCGGTGCACATGCCTTGAACGCATATCCTGGCGTTTGGCGTGAAGGTCATGACATCATTGACGAGGAGTACAAGGAGGATATATATGTGGGATACCGCTGGACTGACCGCCAGAAGAAGAGCAAGCCTCTATTCGCCTTCGGCCACGGTCTGAGCTATACCACGTTCGAGCTTGGAAAGGTCCGCAGTGACCGTCAGACCATGAAGGCCGATGACGAGATAACCTTCACGGTAAGCGTCACCAATACAGGGAGTAAAGCGGGTTCAGAGGTGATTCAGCTATACATCAGTGACCTGAAATCCTCCCTGCCTCGTCCTGTAAAGGAACTTAAAGGCTTCAATAAGGTATATCTTGAGCCGGGCCAGACCCGTGAAGTCTCCATAACAGTGGACCGTGAAGCCCTGAGTTATTATGACGATTCACTCGAGGACTGGGTGGCTGAGCCAGGTGCATTCGAGGCACTTATAGGTACTGCATCGGACAAGGTGAGTTCCAAGGTCAGATTCACCTTGGAATAGTTGTATCTGACATTTTGCCTGAAAGCTTACGGATTTAGACTGTAGTAA
The DNA here is from genome assembly GCA_017612875.1 of Bacteroidaceae bacterium. Taxonomy (GTDB): domain Bacteria; phylum Bacteroidota; class Bacteroidia; order Bacteroidales; family Bacteroidaceae; genus Colenecus. The sequence goes on from JAGAEZ010000113.1 coordinate 3,507, forward strand.
AAAAGAACCGTGCAGTTGGGGCTTCCAATTGCACGGTTCTTATTATAATGAATGAAATGGTCTTGCCAGTCGGGAATCAGAAGCCTCCGAAACCACCGGGGAATCCGCCTCCGAAGCCACCACCGCCTCCGAAGCCGCCTCCGAAGTCGAAGTCACCTCCCATCATCATGCCGCCACCGAAACCACCCATGTTCATTTCGCTGACCTTGCAACCCTCGGGGAGTGTGAACATCTCGGCCGGAACATCATCATTAGGAAGGAAACCTACGGCAGTCTGGCTTGTGGTAGCCCAGTCGCTCTCGGTTACTGTGGAGAGAGGAATGCCCTCATATACGCATACGGTGATATTCTGTGAGAATCCCATCTGGTTAGTGGGACTCATGGAGTATTTCTTACAGGTAACGCCTGCCACCTGCTCCTCGCCCAGCTCCTTGATCTTGTTGCGGCGGATGGTCTTCTTGTCCAGGTTGAGCCAGTCAATCTGACCAATCTGTCCTATCTGGGCGCCTCCCATACCGAAGCCGCCTCCGAAACCTCCCATACCGCCGCTACGGCCGCTGCGTGCGCCGCCGAA
>JAGAEZ010000023.1 GCA_017612875.1 Bacteroidaceae bacterium
CACGTTGATGGAGGCGATACGGCCTGTGCGGTGCACAATCATATCCTCCTTGATCCGGTCTGTAGGACCCAGCAGGATGGCACCCACGTTATCCTCCTCCAGGTTCATAACTATGGCACGGATGCCATTGTCAAACTCTATCAGCTCATCGGCCTCGGCGTTCTTGAGCCCGTATATGCGGACCACACCGTCACTCACCTGGAGCACGGTTCCTACCTCCTGGAAGCGGGCCGATGTATCTATGCCCTTCAGCTGTTCCAGAAGTACCTCCGATACCTCACTTGCCTTTATTCCGTTTGCCATTATATGATACGGTTATTCTTTTCAATCAGTTCCTTACGGATACGCTGCAACTGCCATGCAACGCTGGCGTCCAAGCGGTATCCATCTACAAGCAGCACGAAACCGCCCTCAATCGACGGGTCAACAGTATGCGTCCACTCCACCTTTCCGTGCTCAACGTCATTTACAAGCTGCTTGAGCCGCGTCCTGCGTTCATCACCCACAGGTGCTGCCGTTATCAGCTCAACCGGCACTATTCCATTGCGTCTGCGATACAGATCCTGATAGCTTACAGCCATGAAGAGCAGGCAGTCCCCCCGTCCGGCACCCACCACGAGACGGAAGAACGCTGCAGAGGATTCACTCAGCATACTCTTTCCGTCGGTCACGGCAGTTTCCAGCAGACGGCATTTGTCCGTATCCTTCACGGTAGGATCGGCAAGACGCTCATGTATGGCTCGTACGGCACGCAGCTGTCCTGCAAGGATACGCATCTCGGCATATACCTTTTCAGCCTCGGATCTCTCCTCCGCGTATCTCAGCAGAGCCCTGGCATATCTTACAGAAACAGTCCCCGTGTTCATACACCTACATCTTTACTTGCCGGTCTTTATATCATCTATCATGCGGTCAATCATGGAGAGCTGCTCCTCATCAGAGCTAAGCTGCTTACGGACCACCTTCTCGGCCACCTCGACAGAAATCTCCGCCACCTGACGCCTGAGACTCCGGAGTGCCTCCTCCTTTTCCAGGCGGATCTGCTCACGTGCATCGGAAATAATCCTTTCACCGCTCTCCTTGGCACGCAACTCTGCATCTGCAATGATTTCGTCACGCCGGTCTGTGGCCTCCTTGAGGATACGCGCCTGTTCGGCACGGGTCTCCTTGAGGAGTGCATCACACTCGTTCTGGATTCCCTCAAGACGCTCGTTGGCCTTTCTGGCAGCTATGAGCGACTTGTCAATGTACTCATTGCGCTTGTCAACCATACCGGTTATCATGGGGAAGCCCCACTTGACCAGGATGAAGAAGACTATTCCGGCTGCAATGAGCATCCAGATAAGTGTACCGACTTCAGGAATCAGCAGGTCCATTTACGCGTACAGAGCCAAGAGACAGACAATGACGGCCAGAAGGGATACACCTTCCATGAAAGCGCCGATAAGGATCATGGAACTGCGGATGTCGCCTGCGGCCTCGGGCTGACGGGCGATTGATTCCATTGCGGACTGGCCTATGCGGCCAAGACCCATAGCTGCACCTACAACTGCTATTGCGGCACCCAGTGCTATACCGGCATTGCCGAACGCTGCACCTGCGGCAGCCTGCAAGAATGTTGCTAACATCATAACGTTGATATTTAAGTTGTTAATGTGTTATTGATAACGTTGGCCTTGGCATTGGCGTTGGCATTGGCGTTGGCCTTGGTGTTGGCGTTGGCATTCTCCGGCGCATGATGCTCCGGACGGCTAAGGCCTATGAACACGGCCGAAAGCATGGTGAACACGTAAGCCTGGATATATGCTACAAGCAGTTCCAGCATGTTCATGAACACCATGAAGAACACTGACAGTACAGTCATGGGCGCACCTATTACAGGTCCCATCCTGGCTGTTATGAATATTACGCATGTGAGCGAGAGTATTATGGCGTGACCTGCCGTTATATTGGCGAACAGACGGACGGTCAGGGCGAACGGTTTGGTGAATATGCCCACAATCTCGATGAACGGGAGCAGGGGTATCGGAGCCTTGAGGAACACCGGGACATCGGGCCAGAGTATTTCCTTCCAATATTCGCGGTTACCGAACACATTGACTGTGAAGAACGTTATCAGTGCCAGGAACAGCGTCACGGCTATATTGCCGGTAACATTTGCTCCGGCGGGGAATATGGGTATCAGTCCCATTATGTTGCTCAGCAGTATGAAGAAGAATATGGTGAGCAGCAACGGGGCGTATCGCTTGTACTCCTTGCCTACCGAAGGCTTTATCACATCATCCACAATCATGGCCACTACATACTCCATAAGCCCCACGAATCCGCCGGGAGCAGGATCTGTGGGATCCCGATGGCGATACCAGCGGGCCGTCAGCATCACGATCAGGCAAAGCAGCAGACTGTTAATCATGACAGCAAGAGCCACCTTGGTAAGTGACAGGTCCAATGGCTTGAGCTCGGTTCCGTCGGGCAGCACTTCCACGAGCTTGCCGGCATGTGCCCCCTCACCGGTTATCCGGAAACCTTCGTAGCACCCTGTCCCTTCCAGCTTGTCCGACATGAAGAAATGCCAGCCTGAAACCTTGCTGTAGAGCATTACAGGCAGATGCAGGGACACCTCCTTATCGCCTATGGTTATGATATGCCAATGGTAGGAGTCCTTGAGATGGCTGAAAATGATACCCTTCACATCGACGGTCTCATCCCCGGCGGAACTCTCCTGCGTCTGCGCCTGTACGGGCAGGACCGCAATCATCAGCAACGACAATATGTATGACAGTCTCCTCAACTCTTTTTCTCCCCTTTCATGAACAATGCCGTCTCAATGGCCGAAAGACAAATATAGTATATGGCAAATATCAACGCAAACGGGACAAGGTTCGTCCCGACAGCCGTGAAATAGACCAGCAGCAGGACAATGGCCAGCAGAATCTTGACCACTCTGTATGTGAGAAAGAATATGCTGCGGTCCTTGCCTTTTTTCACGTTCACATGCCTTAGCCATGCCATTACCCCAAGCATCAGCGCAAAGAACAGCGGTATGATGAACAGCAGTGACGGATACTGCTCCGGCCATGCCAGGCGCAATGCAGTCACCGATGCTACAGTAAGCACCGAAAGCGCTATCAGATATGTTATTATCAGTCTTCTCATCCTTTATAATTCAACACAAACCGAAAGCACGTTATCCTTGACCTCGGCGAATCCGGACCTGACCGCGACCTCCCCGGGTCCGTTCGCACCATTGTACGAAATCCGTCCCTTCTCCAAAGAGGTGATAATGGGTGCATGGTTGTTAAGTACGGTAAACGCACCTACAGTCCCGGGCAAGGTTACACTTTCAACCTCACCCTCAAACACCAGCCTGTCCGGAGCTATGATCCTTAGTCTCAACATCCTCTGACAATTATTTCGTCGTTTTCTTTTTTTCGCGGCGCGGCCGGACAAGCAGGCTTGCCGGCTCCCGCTGCTCCGGAAGTCCTCACTTCCCTACTCCCATTTCCTCCTGAAGCTTCTTCCCCTTCTCAATAGCCTCCTCGATTGTCCCCACATTAAGGAACACCTGCTCGGGCAGGTCATCCACCTCACCGTCCAGGATCATGTTGAATCCGCGTATGGTATCCTCGATGCTCACCATCGTCCCCTTGACACCCGTGAACTGCTCGGCCACGGTGAACGGCTGGGAGAGGAAGCGCTGGACACGGCGTGCGCGTGCCACTGTCAGCTTGTCCTCATCGGAAAGTTCGTCCATACCCAAAATGGAGATGATATCCTGAAGCTCGTTATAACGCTGCAATATCTGTTTCACACGCTGTGCAGTATCGTAATGCGCCTTTCCCACTATGTTCGGGTCAAGAATCCTCGATGTGGAATCCAACGGATCCACAGCAGGATATATGCCCAGCTCGGCAATCTTACGGCTCAACACCGTGGTAGCATCCAGATGCGAGAACGTGGTGGCCGGTGCAGGATCAGTCAGGTCGTCGGCCGGCACATAGACAGCCTGTACTGACGTGATTGACCCGTGTATGGTCGATGTGATACGCTCCTGCATCTTACCCATCTCACTGGCCAAAGTGGGCTGGTAACCCACGGCACTCGGCATACGGCCCAGAAGAGCCGAGACCTCGGAACCGGCCTGGGTGAAACGGAATATGTTGTCAATGAAGAACAGTATGTCGCTGTATGCGCCGTCACTGCCGGCACCGTCACGGAAGGACTCCGCAACGGTAAGTCCCGAAAGCGCTACCGATGAACGTGCCCCCGGAGGCTCATTCATCTGGCCATAGACCAGAGTGGCCTGCGACTTGGCCACCTCACTGTAATCCACCTTGCTGAGGTCCCATTCGCCGCGTGCCATACTCTCCTTGAAGGCATCGCCATATTTAATGACACCGGATTCTATCATCTCGCGCAGCAGGTCATTACCCTCACGGGTACGCTCTCCCACTCCGGCGAACACCGAGAATCCGTTGTTCTTCTTGGCTATGTTGTTGATAAGCTCCATGATGAGCACCGTCTTGCCCACACCGGCACCGCCGAACAGGCCTATCTTTCCTCCTTTGCAGTAGGGTTCAAGCAGGTCTATCACCTTGATTCCGGTGAACAGCACCTCCTCTACCGTGGAGAGTTCCTCAAACCTGGGCGGCTGGCGGTGGATCGGGAAAGCCCCCTCCTTATCCAAAGGCTTGAGGTCATCGATAGGCTCTCCTGTCACATTCATCATACGACCTTTGATCTGCTTGCCCACGGGCATCGTGATGGGGCCTCCCGTATCGCGGACTTCCATTCCGCGACGCAGACCGTTAGTCAAGTCCATAGCCACACAACGGACCATATTCTCGCCGATATGCTGCTGTACCTCGACAATGAGGCGTCGCCCGTCATCACGCGTAATCTCCAGTGCGTCATGTATGGCAGGAAGATCATTGCCCTCTTCAAACGCCACATCGACAACCGGACCGATTATCTGTGATATATGTCCTGATATGACTCTCATTTTCTTCGTTTTTTTGGAATCGCAAATATAATTATTAATGGTCATAAAAAATGTCAAACTATCCTACCAATGTCCTAATAGGGACCAAAATTTATCCTATAGTGAATTATTGGACACTTTTTGATTCATTACCGACAAAAAAATAAGGTATCACGCATCTGATAAGTCCAAATATATAGTCAACGCCTCCGGAACCGCCTTTACCTTTGTCACGCAAACCAGGAATCATAGATACACGGCTATGGAAAGGTATTACGGATTATAATAACATTGGATTAATAAACTGGTATTAGTTATTGACTCCCGAATTAGTTTGAAGAGGTATTTTTTTACCGGGGGGCCGTCCGTCTGGGAAGATAGACGGTCCTTTTTTTATATGTCCGGGAGGTATTCATCATATCCTGAATTGTGCTAATTTTGCAGCATGAACATACCAGATGGAATTATCACAGCCGTCCAGATCATAGCAGGTTTCGCCCTGCTCTTTTTCGGAGGCGACTGGCTTGTGGACGGAGGTGTCGCATTGGCACGCCGATACCGGATCTCGCCGCTTGTAATAGGCATGACGATAGTGGCTTTCGGCACATCGGCCCCTGAACTGATAGTGAGCCTGACATCGGCCATAAAGGGCAATTCTGGGATAGCCATGGGTAATGTCCTCGGATCCAACATAGCCAACATTGGGCTGATACTCGGTCTGACGGCACTGATCTACCCTATAGCCACACGTGGCCATAAAGTGGCGGCGAACGGATTGCTGATGATAGCCTTGTCCGGAATACTTCTGCTCTTCTCGCTGAATGACGGGCTCTCAAGGATTGAGGGAATCATGCTGTTCGCCTTCCTGGTCCTCTTCACGGCGGTATCGGTGGCCAAAGGCCGGACAAGCGGCGCTGAGGATGCCGAGGCTGACACTGTCAATGTCAGGTCCCTGTCCGCGATTGCCGCGATCCTTCTCATAATTGTTTCATGCGTGATGCTTCCTGTCGGGGCTAATCTTCTGGTCAACGGAGCCACATCCCTCGCCACCGCCATGGGAGTGAGCGACAAGGTGATAGGCCTTACTATCGTGGCTTTCGGCACGAGTCTGCCTGAACTGGCGGCATCGGTCGCGGCCGCTCTGAAAAAGGAGATGGACATCTCCATCGGCAATATTATCGGCTCGAACATCTTCAACATTCTCTGCGTGCTGGGAATCTCGGCATCAGTCAAGCCCATCAGTTTCGGGTTCGGGCAATACGCGAGAGATTTCATAGTGATGATTCTCTTCTCGGTGGCTCTTGTGGTTCTCACGCAGCCGTGGAAACAGGCGGGGCGTGTAGGACGGTTATCCGGTTTCCTGCTGTTCGCCGCATACGTTGTATATGTCTGGTTCCTGTTTTAGAATCTGTTTAAATGAAAAAAGGGACACACTTACTTATCGCTTCGGTTGCATTTATCCTGATCTGCTGCGGCCATTCGGGTAATACCGGCAGATCGGGCCGCACTGTCAAGGCACAGTTGACAGCAGCTGCCCCTTACGGACCTGTAGATGTGGCAGACTACTACCGTGCCGCCGACGGCAAGAAAGGGGCTGCACTGAAGACCGCCCTGAGCTCTATCATCTACAACCGCAGTGAACGGCAGTACAATGAACTGTGGGCCGATTTCAAGAAGACCGACCTGCGCAGCGACGGCACTATCTGGGACATCTACTCCGGGATAACGGCATACGAACCTGTCACCAAGGGCAAGAGCTACAAGAAGGAGGGTGACTGCTACAACCGCGAGCACTCCTTCCCCAACAGCTGGTTCGGCGGGACTATCCTGCCCATGTACACTGACCTGCACCACATCTATCCCACGGACGGATACGTGAACAACAGGCGCGGCAACTACCCCTTCGGCGAGACCGACGGCGAGAGGTACAAGTCAGCCAATGGTTTCAGCAAGCTCGGCAAATGCACCTTTCCCGGTTATTCCGGCATAGTGTTCGAACCGAACGACGAGTTCAAGGGCGATCTGGCGCGTACCTATTTCTATATGGTCACCTGCTATGAGGAGAGGCTGGCTGACTGGCATGACAAGTACGGGGACAAGGATGGTGTACGCCAGACCATCGACGGAAAGAAATATCCGGGACTTACCGGATGGCAGTTGGAAATGCTTCTGAAATGGGCGGCAGCCGACCCTGTAAGCGAGAAGGAGATACAGCGCAACAAGGCGGTTTACGGAATCCAGAGGAACCGGAATCCGTTCATTGACTTTCCAGGTCTTGAGAGATACGTCTGGGGAGACCTCAGCAATGTCCCGTTCTCACCTGCAAGCTACAACAAATAGACAGAAAATCCCGACAGGAACCGGCTTCCGTCGGGATTTTCTGTCACTCCGCCGGTGACACCGTTACAGCGAGGGCTTGACCGGAACGATGGTACCGTCAGGATTGAAATACATGGGGTCTATGCAGACCTCGCGGTTATAACCTCCCGAGAGTCCCATCTTAATGCCTTCGGGACGTGTGAAACGGTGATAGACCATATACCAGTCATCCGTACCCGGAATGTTGATTACCGAATTGTGTCCTGTCCCGAAAATCTGGAGCGTGGGGTCCTGCTGCAGGATTATCTGCTCCTCCACCTTGGCCGGCTGCCCGTTGCGGACAAACTCCGTGGGTGAATCCGATATCAGGTAACGTATCCTGTAATAGGCCGAACGGGTGATGTTCTCGGACCACATGAAATAGTACAGCCCGTTACGCTCGAACACGTATGTGCCCTCCAGATAGTGGTACTCCCCTATCCTGGAGCGCGGGATGAGCTCGTGCATCGTCCCGGGAACTATGGAGATCATGTCATCGGCCAGCTCCGCCATCCACAGATAGGAATTACCCCAATAAAGATAGTATTTACCGGTCTTGGGGTCCATGAACACGTCCGGGTCAATGACCTGGTTGGGCGCCCCTGTTCCCTCCTGAGTGAGCAGCGGCCCTCCTATGGCATCGCGGAACGGGCCTTCCGGACGTTCAGCCACAGCCACGCCTATCGTCTTGTTGGCCACGAAATAGTAGTAATAGCGGTATCCTGTAAGCTTGGGTTTGCGCAGCTTGCGGAACAGTCGCGGATACTTATATATCGGCTTCTCTATTATGCACGGTGCCCAGGCGTATTCCTTGCCCCAGTCCAGGTCCTGCAGGTCAAGGATCACCCCCTCATCGGTCCAGTGCTTGAAATCCGGGGACGAGAAGCATCTGAAATCGTGGTTGTGCCACTGATAGCTGCCGTCGGTCGTGGGATAGATGTAGTACTTGCCGGTCATGTTGCTGTAGAGCACCTCCGGATCGGCATGAAGACCAGGGAATACCGGATTGTTGACATCGGGCTGCAGATGACGCGGTTCAAGACGGTCGCTCCAGCTCTGCAGCCTCCTGTACTCTTCCTCCGTTATCCTCAGGAACGAACCGTGCTGCGGCCCGTCCACGCCCTCTATGTTCTGCGGCTGCGAGAAACGGCGCATGTAACGGTCCGCACGGCATATGCGATAGTTGTGCGGACGGCTGGAATACTCTATGTAGCCTATCCGCCAACCGTCCTCGCCAGCCACCTTGAATGCCGACACGCCCTCGCAGTTCTTGTTCCCTTCAAAACTCACGTAATCCTGTTCATCGGGCAAAGGCCAAGGTCCTGTAAGCTCCTTTGAGGCCGATGTGAAGAGTCCCGGCTGCCCGCCCTCCTTCTTTATCATAAGGTGGTAGAGCGAATCGGACTCAAGCCAGTTTATGTCAGCATCGATCGTGGCATAACCCCAGTCAAACAGCAGCTGCGGCTGGGTAAGGCGGGTGAATGACTCGTCGGCATGACAGTAATACATGCGGTCATACTTCTCCTCAGCACGGTTCAGCATGGAGAAATAGACCATATATCCGCCTTTTGTGCCGTCAGGCCATACGTAAGCATCGTCCCATATAACCTGAGGAGCCCATACCCTGCACACCTTGGACCAGTCCTGATAGACCGGCTTTATGGATGACAGATGGCTGTCCGTGAAATTGGCCATACCCTTGCGGAAATCAAAGCTCACTGATATCCAGTCTATAAGGTCAGTGCTTTTCATGAGGTCTATGCCGTAGTTCTCCCACTCGCCCTGCTTGCCCAAGCGGCGTGTGGCACTGTTGTTCATGTCCGTGGTCACCATCAGATAACCGTTGCCGTCATGACGGCGGCAGACGTATGCGTCACGGGTCCCGCCCTCGATCCCTGCCAACTGCGATGCAGAGAAGACGGAATCGCCGCACAGCAGGTCATGGAAATGGAGCCCGTCCTGTGACAGGGCGTATGCGGTCCACTGCCCATGGTCCGACATGTGGCAATAGAGATAACCATAGACATCCTCATCCGGAATATCACGGTTCCCGCGCGGCTGGGCACACACTACAGTCACAAACGCACATGACAGGGCGATCAGAAAAATCCTCTTTTTCATAGCACAATAAGGGGTTAGTATAAAACGGTCTTCAAGCCTGGGAGCTGATGATTACACGTTGTTCCTGCGTTTCATCACGCTGCGTACAAAGTACCAGATCAACGCTACGTACATAATGAGCGAGAGCCACTCCGCCCAATGTGATTCCGTCCATGCCTCGGACATGAACAGATCCATACCGGCGAATCTCAAAGCCGCGCTCACCACTCCCATCAAGGCACCGCCGGCAATGAAGCCTGAGGCCAACAGAGTACCGTGCTCCACCCTGGCGTTATTGACAGCAGGATCTATGGAGCGGCTGCCCACATACCAGTTGATGAATCCGCCCACCACAAGCGGGATGTTGAGCTGGAACGGGATGAACATACCCAAAGCGAAAGCCAATGCCGGAACCTTGCAGAAGTTAAGGATCAGGGCTATTAACGCACCGGTTGCGTAAAGCCACCATGGAGCGCCTGTGCCTGACATGAGCGGGTCTATCACAGCCGCCATGGCATTGGCCTGCGGTGCCACCAAGGCGTTCTCACCCACGAACCCGTAAGTCTTGTTCAGGATAATGAGCACACCGCCCACGGTCAAGGCCGAGACGAGAGTACCCAGGAACTTCCAGCCCTGCTGGACTGCCGGAGTGGAACCTAACCAGTAACCTATCTTGAGGTCAGTGATAAAGCCGCCGGCCATTGAGAGCGCGGTGCACACCACGCCACCCATAATCAGGGCGGAGACGATACCCGGGGTACCCTTCAGGCCCACTGCCACCATAATAACCGATGCAAGGATAAGGGTCATCAGGGTCATGCCGGAAACAGGGTTCGTACCCACAATGGCTATTGCATTGGCGGCAACCGTGGTAAACAGGAAAGCTATTATACCTACCACCAGTATGCCCACGACAGCATGCAGCAGGTTGAAGTCCATCACACCGAGATAGAAGAATGCGAACACCGCTATCAGCGCAACGATTATACCGATTATGACTATCTTCATGGGGAGGTCACGCTGTGTACGCTCCACCTGAACGCCCTGTGCGCCCTTTCCGCCTTTCAGTTCACGACCTGCCAGACTGACAGCGCCCTTGATTACAGGCCAGGACTTTACTATGCCGATGATTCCGGCCATCGCGATACCGCCTATGCCGATATGGCGGGCATAGCTGGAGAAAATCTGCTCCGGTTCCATCCCGGAAACAGCATCGGTCACGGCCGGGTTGAGTGACTGCAGAAAAGCATCGCCCAGCATGGGCAGCAGCGGAACAATCACGAACCACACCAGTGCCGAACCGGCAGCGATGATGCAGGCATATTTAAGACCGACTATATATCCGAGACCCAGCACAGCCGCTCCGGTGTTGATGCTGAACACCAGCTTGGCCTTGGTGGCAAGAGCCGAGCCCCATGCGCATACCCTTGAAGTGAAGTTCTCGGTCCAAAGCCCGAAAGTGGAGACTATGAAATCATATATACCGCCGATGATACCTGAAATGACGAGCGGCTTGGCCTGACCGGCACCCTTCTCGCCCGAGATAAGCACCTGCGTCGTGGCCGTAGCTTCCGGGAAGGGGTACTTGCCGTGCATGTCCTTGACAAAATACTTGCGGAACGGTATCAGGAACAGAATGCCCAACACGCCGCCCAACAGGGAGCTGATGAATACTTGCATGAAGTTAACCGTCATGTCCGGATACTTGGCCTGCAGGATATAAAGTGCCGGCAGAGTGAATATGGCACCGGCCACTATCACGCCCGAGCAGGCACCTATGGACTGGATGATAACGTTCTCACCAAGCGCGCCCTTGCGTTTGGCCACACTCGACACACCGACAGCAATGATGGCTATAGGTATGGCTGCCTCGAACACCTGTCCCACCTTGAGGCCCAGATAAGCTGCGGCCGCCGAAAACAACACAGCCATAAGCAGACCCCATCCCACAGACCACAGGTTAGCTTCGGGATACACCTTGCCCGGTTTCATGACAGGCTCATACTCTTCGCCCTCCTTAAGCTCGCGATACGCGTTTTCCGGCAGTTCTACCGGTTTCTTCTCTTCTTCCATATATATTTTGTTTTATAAATCCGATGTCGTCCGCCATCTTTCAGGACAGATTTTACTAAACTGCAAACATACATAAAATCTGCCGATTTTACGCCCGCTGATATAAAAAACAAGACAACACGCCAAGAATCTCCCTTTTCTGTGGCCTCCCAAAAACGATGGAGAGTTTATCTGCCACACCGACAGTATAGTTCCGCCAGGTCAATCCGGTGCACAAAGTCACAGTTTACCATCGTCTATGTATGGAATGAACAAATAGTGTATGAATTGCAATGGCATGAAACACTTCATACACCTGGCATTACAGTTGGTACATCCGCCATTGAATCACTTGGTATCAAGTATGTTCAATTTCTAACTTTGTGAACAGACAAAACCATTCAAACATCACAGATTATGGAACATAACAATCAAAAAGCACCGCTCTTCTGCCGCTGGCTCAAGCATGTAAGTGAAGGTATCTGGAAGGCACTCATCACAGGCCTTGCCATACTTCTCAGTGCCGTATGTCTTTCACATGCCGTTACCCATCGTAACAGCAGTTACAACACCGTATCCGTCACCGGTTCCGGTGGCCGCATACTCAGAGCCGACAAGTCCAAATGGTGCGGAACCGTCAGTATTGCCACGCCTACACGCCAAGAGTGTTACAACCGGCTGGAACAATCAAAGGAAAAGGTCTGCAACTTCCTTACTCAGCACGGCTTTACAACCGATGAGTTCAAGTTTCAGGCAATAGAGGTCAATGAACAAAATGAAAACATATACAGCACTGACGGTAAGGTTACCGGCAGCAAGCGTGTGGGCTACCTTATGACTCAGGATGTGGTCGTAGAGAGCAGCAAGATAGATTCCGTCATAACCGTATCACGTGATATCACCCAGTTAATCCGTGACGGCGTAGAGATTAGCAGCGGTGATCCCAGTTTCTACCTGACTGACCTTGGTAATCTCAAGCTCACTCTTATTGATGAAGCCACAGCCAATGCCAAGGTCCGTGCCGAGAAACTGATCCATGGCTTCTCGCGCATCAAGGGCATTGACAATATTGATGTAGGCGTTTTCCAGATCACAGACCCATACGGTGAGGATGATTACTATTACGGTGGCACCAACAACACCACCAGCGAGTATAAGAGCGTCAGTGTTACTGTTCATGCCAAATACATCATCAAATAGTATTTAACCTCCAGTATGGATTCATACAGGTTCTGCAACCGCGGCAGTGTAAATACTTCGGGTAGTAACTCAAGACCAACCGGTTCAATATGAATATCGCACTTAATCTGCCTAAAGGCATGTCTCAGAATCTTGTCATGGTCTGCAAATATGGCAGATTTTCACGTTTTTCCATTGTTTGTGTAATTTTTACTCTGAAATTCCGTCATGTTAGATTTTTGCATTATATTTGTGCGTAGAACTTACACAGAAACTCCAATCAATTAACCGCATGAAAGTATTCCACTTGAAATTAGACAAAGAGGCCGACGGCCGCTACCCGGAACGTATAAACCTTTACTTCAATAACAATTAACATCGTACCTGTTAATTGTTCATTGATAATTATAGCAAGACTCTCTTCTCGTACGTAAGGACATCCATTAACTTTGAATCAAACAACAAGGACAAAAAAGAATTATTATGGAACAAGACAACGGTAAAACAGGTGTGGTTGCTGTAGGTAAGCCTTTCACCATGCGTTCTCTTATGATTAATGTGTTGGATGCATTGAACCTTTCTTTTGATAAAGGTGAAGCTGACAATGAGATATTTGTTCAATACCAGGGTGAATGGTTCAGAATACTGTTTCTGGCAGAGGCATCACATTATATTGAAATACAGGACAATTACTGGCATTCCGCCCCATTGGATGATATTGAGAACTTGTCAATAACGCACAAGGCTATTAACCGATACAACATATCAGGCAGTTACAGAATGTGTTATTCTTACCGTAAGGATACAAATGAGGTGGCAGTGCACACTTTACATGAAGCTTTGTGGCTCCCCCAGATCCCTGAGTTAGGAAAGTATCTGCTGTCTATCTTCAATGGATTACTCCGTAGCCAGCGGGAGTTCTTCAATTTGATGGAAGATATCCGCAGAGAAGAGTATAACGAGAGAATCAATAGTTAAAGCATCTATGAGAACCATAATTCTTCACATTATGAAAAGGGTACTGTTTTTGTACATCTGTCTGACACATGATTATGACACTTTGTATTGCCTCTTTGTTGATTTCAGCGTTCCATGTGGTAAGCCCAGTATGTACCTGTATGGATGATGAAATGATGCAAAACATAGAAAGCATATTGGAATGCATCAAGAAACCCATATTGCTTTGTGCATACAATTAAGAATCAAGAAATTTTTGTAAACGATATTTAACTAAGTATTAATATGATAGGAAGTATCATTGGAGACATCACAGGCAGCATCTACGAGTTCTCAAACATCAAGACCAAGGATTTTGAACTGTTCAGTCCCGATGGCGGATTCACTGATGACAGCGTCCTTACATTCGCTACGGCCGATTGGCTCCTGCATGGCGGCAATGTAGCCCACTACTATAGCCGATATGGCCAGAACTATCCTATGTGTGGTTATGGTTGCGGATTCAAAGACTGGCTGGTACGTTCATCCCGACAAGGTATATACGAACCTTACAACAGTTGCGGAAACGGCTCCGCCATGCGTGTCAGTCCTGTGGGCTGGGCATTCAAAACTAAAGCCGATATTCTTGAGTGGGCCCGCAAGAGCGCAGAGTGTACCCACAACCATCCTGAAGGAATCAAGGGAGCTCAGGCAACAGCACTTTGCATCCTCATGGCACGTCAAGGAAAGAGCAAAGAGGAAATCCGTCAGGAGATTGAACAGGAATTCCAATATGACTTGCACTTTACCTGTGATGAGATCCGGCCCACTTACGGTTGGGGCGCCACTTGTCAAGACAGTGTTCCCCAGGCCATCGTGGCATTCCTTGACGGAACAGACTTCGAAGACTGCATCCGTAATGCAATATCTATTGGCGGTGATTCCGATACTTTAGCTTGTATAACCGGAGGCATAGCAGAGGCGTTCTACGGCGTTCCGGCCAGCATAAGAGATACAGCAATGCTGTACCTTGATGCGGATATGCGCCGGATTCTGGTAGAGTTTGAAAACAGATTCGGCAGCAAATAACATAG
>JAGAEZ010000114.1 GCA_017612875.1 Bacteroidaceae bacterium
GGTCGTGTTATTGCGGTATGTCACAACCAAAGACTGCGGTTCCCCTTTGCGGAAGGTGAGCAGGCGTGTGGTCTTGATGGTCTGCTCGGCGTATTTCGCTGCAGCAATGTTAGCCTGAACAGCCTGGACTGCCTCCAATGACGGATAGCCAACTGTCATTGCACCCTCATAGAACGTTCCGGCCGATCCGTTTCCGTTGTCACCACCGTTGCCTAACAGCAGACCACCCTTTTTGCTCATCGGGAAATAGACATCAGTCTGGCTGGGTGATGACGGACGCTCGCCCTCATAGAACGTAACCACATCGGTCTTGGTGGCATCGCCTCCGCGCAGATCCCACTTATTGCCGCCTCCGCCGTTAACGTAAGCCGACACGAACCGCCAGTCTGTAATGGACGGAACGTCATTCTTCTTTGCGTTGAAGCCGGAGAAGAGTCCCGATTCCATATCGGCCATGATCCAGGGACCGTCGCCGTTGCCGCTTCCCCATGCTGTTGATGTACCGAAATAGGTGGTCTCCATAGTGCCTCGTCCCACCGCACGGCCGTTGGTCGATGAGTTGCCGTAGTCAAAGCAGCAGCCGCTGTCGAAATGGGTGCCATCCACCACGTAGTATATGCCTTCAGGCTCATCATTGATGGCCAGATATGAAGCATTGTTGTTTCTCAGACCCATCCCGGGCATAAAGTATGCGCCGTAAACCTTGTGGCCGTTCAGGACAGCCGGAGCCATGTCGGCTATAGGAAGCGTGTTGAACTCGCCTTTGGCCGGGCCGTTGAATGTACCCGGGGAAGCCTGTATCAGGTCATTGCCGTGACCTGTCTGGTCATATATGATACTGATGTATCCTATGGTTCCTTCAAGGAATGCATCCTGTGCCGCAGCATCGGCATAACCACCTTCGATAGTGCCTATGTCCAGAGTCTTCCCGTCAGAGTCACGGACGACCTGATAAAGAGGCCCGTTGTACCTGGAATACAGCTTACGTGTCGTACTGTGTGCAGCCACACACTCTGTGCCATACTTCTCATAAATGTCACACGGCCCGGCAACTTTTCCGCTGCAGCCGGCAAGCACCAATGCGATTCCTAATAATGCTCTTATTTCCATATAGCGATACTTTATCATAAAAAATCAGTCCATGGGATATACCACGCCCCACTGCCTGCGCAGTGAGTCCATAACCTTCATTATGTCCAGCGTCTCCTGGTGAGGCATGTAAGGTGATTCCAGCAACCCCTTCTGAAGAGCATCCTTGCAAGCCAATACCTGATACTCGTAACCGGTAATCTGGGTGGCCGGCTTATCAATAACGGCAGTAGGCTTGTAGTCGTTATAAACCGTGATACGCTCCGGACAGTTGATGTTATCCACAATCAGGTAACCCTCAGTTCCGCAGATCTGGCCCAGACGACCGCAGAGACAGAGGGCGCTGGACTGTATGTTGGCCATGCGGCCGTCGCGGAACGACCAGCTGATGGAGTTGTGCATGTCCATTCCGGTTTTGCTCTTTATGCAACTCGACACCTCATCCACGACATCGGCTCCGAAATACATGCGGCAGAAATTGATACTATATACCCCAAGGTCCAGAAGGGCGCCTCCGCAGAGGTCAGGACGGAGGATTCGCTCCTTGAACTCCATCATATAACACAGGCTGGCGTTCAGAAGGCGCGGTTCACCGATGG
The DNA here is from genome assembly GCA_017612875.1 of Bacteroidaceae bacterium. Lineage (GTDB taxonomy): Bacteria > Bacteroidota > Bacteroidia > Bacteroidales > Bacteroidaceae > Colenecus. The sequence goes on from JAGAEZ010000114.1 coordinate 1,689, forward strand.
CCCCGCAATCCAGCAACTCCTTGACCTTCATGGAGAGAGGCATGTAGCGTGTCCAGATGGCTTCGGTTATGAATATGCCTTTCTTGTGGGCCAGGTCCAGGAGGGCGTCGGCCTCACGGGCATTGGCGGTGAAAGCTTTCTCGCACAATACAGGCTTGCCGGCATTGATGGCCAGGCTGGCATGTTCAAAATGATGGGAGTGGGGAGTGGCCACATATATCAGATCCACATCAGGATCCTCCACAAGTTCCTTATACGAGCCGTATGCCTTCCGGAAGCCCCAGTGACGGGCAAACTCCTGCGCACGGCCCAGGTCACGTGCCGCTATGGCATACTTCATTGTACTCTCTAAGCCGGTAAGTGTCTCGGCCATCTTGTCGGCTATCCAGCCAGCTCCTATAATTCCTACATTCATAGTCGGTTAGTATTTAGTTATTAATGTATCACTCTATCTTTTCATCCGGCTGTACATCTGAATCATGGACATGTCGGTCCACTCGGTAGGTGTAAGGTCCGAGTCGGTCATGGTGGCATCGAGCGATGTTATCCTTCCGGAGAGTGTCAGTTCCGCGAATGCGCAGAACAGGTCCACGGAGCCGGGCATCCAGTTGGCCACCTCATGTCCTATACCCTCGAACCGTATGAACCAGTGCGGTATATCCTGTTTCCTCATGACCTTATCTACACTCTTGGCCCCGAACATCCGGGCACTGAAGGGCAGTCCGAAACTCTTATAGGCCACAATCCTGTCCTCCATGCCGTGCATGAGCATGGTTGGTGCCGGGTCTGTTGCGTATCTGAGTTCCCGCTTGCGGCACATGATACCGCCGGAGTAGGGTGCCACTCCTGCCGGTTTCCATCCCTCTGGCAGGGCCGATGCTTCCGGCAGCGAGTTAGCTCTGCAATAATCCAGTTGCAGGACGGCTATGGCCCCGGCCGAGCTTCCTGTAAGAATGAGCCTGGAGGGGTCAATGTCCAGCATCTCCGCATTTCGTACCACCCACGATACTGCGGCTGCACAATCCTCCACAGCTATGTCGATACACCAGTTGAAGAGTCCGGACAGTTTGAGAATCCTGCGGTTCTCCGCCACTTTTGCGCTGTCCCTGAATCCTAACCGGTAATCAATTGAAATCACGGTAAAGCCGCGTTCCGTAAGTGTCCGGGCTATATCCTTCATGAGACGGGCGTTACGTGACCCGCTGAAAAAACCTCCGCCGAAAACCGTCATCACGGCAGCCTTGTCTGCCCTTGGTACAGCCGGCTTATAGACATCCAGGAAAAGTTCCGTTGATTCCCGCTCCACATAACTGTATGTCCTGAAAGAGTCGTTTTCAAGTAACCGGCGCGACTGTGCGGCACTCACCCCAGGCATCGTAAGGCAGATGAATGCAGCCAGTATGACAGCTATGATATGGACAGACAGGTTTTTCATTAAAACTTGAATATGGTTAGTGGTTTGTAAAGTTACGAATAATCCCTAAGCATCCGACTGTCAAGTGCGATAGTTATGTTGGAAAATGTTATTTTTGCATCATCAACCGACAAACAATTCGACTCACATATATGAAAAAGGTGATACTTGTGCTGGCCATGGCGCTGGCAGTGAACGGTGTCAAGGCCGATGAGGGCATGTGGATGCTTCCCACCCTCAAGAAAATGAATCAGTCCGACATGAAAAGACTGGGGCTGAAAATCAGTACATCGGATATCTACAACGAGAAAAAACCGTCAATCAAGGATGCCGTGGTGCATTTCGGCGGCGGTTGTACAGCCGAGATCATATCGGACCGCGGCCTGCTGGTGACCAACCACCACTGCGGATACTCCAGTATCCAGGGGCTTTCCACACCTGAGCACAACTATCTCGAGGACGGCTACTGGGCCATGAACCTGTCAGAGGAGATACCTGTCCCTGGACTCACTGTCACATTCCTGCAGAGCATGACCGACATAACCGGAATGAAACAAGAAAAGGCCGAAGACCTCATTGAAAAAATAAAGGAGGAGAATCCAGGATGTCAGGTGCAGGTTACGGGGTTCTACAATGACAACCAGCAGTATATAATCGTAAACAAGGTGTATAGTGACGTGAGGTTTGTGGGAGCGCCCCCTGCATCGGCCGGAAAGTTCGGCGGCGAGACCGACAACTGGATGTGGCCGCGTCACACGTGCGATTTCTCCATGTTCCGCGTCTATACCGCCCCTGACGGCAGCCCGGCCGACTACAGCGAGGAGAATGTTCCGTTGCGTCCCAAGCAGTTCCTGAGCATCTCCCTCAAGGGAATGGAGGAGGGCGATTTCGCCATGATCATGGGTTATCCGGGCCGTACCCAGCGTTTCCAGAC